>CASDRH010000029.1 GCA_949283075.1 uncultured Pseudomonadota bacterium
AACACGACGTCCTGGTGTTGATACGCGTTCAATTTTCTTTATTACGTTTTCGCCTTTGTAATATTTTAAAACAATAGTGATTTCATTTACACCTTTGCGAACTTCTTCAACAGAATAATCTGTTATAAATCCTTCGTTCTTCAAAACATCAAGAACAGATCTTCTTAATAAAGAGTCTGGTGTTTTAACATATGCTTTTTTAGCCATACCACCATTTCTTATTCTTGCTATCATATCACCGATTGTATCTGTAATTGTCATTATTTTTTCCTTTTACTTTTGTTATACAATTTTTAATTACCAACTTGATTTACGTACTCCTGGAAGTAAGCCTTGGCTTGCTAATTGACGTAATGCAATTCTGCTGATTTTAAATCTTCTGTAAAATCCGTGTGGACGACCTGTAATCATACAACGATTTCTGATTCTTACTGGGTTTGCATTTCTTGGCAATTTAGCAAGTTTTAAATTTGCTTTGAAAATTTCTTCTGGTTGAGCATTTCTATCACGAGCAATTTTTAACAATGCAGTTCTTTTATTATAAAGACTTTTGCTTAAAGCAATTCTGCGGTTGTTTTTATTTATCATAGATTTTTTTGCCATTTACAATATCCTTTATTATTTTATATCGTTGTAAAATGGGAAGTTAAAAGCATCTAATAAAGCTTTTGCTTCCTTGTTTGTTTTTGCAGTTGTACAAATTACAATGTCCATACCGCGAATTTTATCAATTTTATCAAAATCAATTTCTGGGAAAATGATATGTTCTTTAATTCCAAATGCATAATTTCCTTTTCCATCAAAACTACGAGCATTTAAACCACGGAAGTCTTTTGTTCTTGGTAATGCTATATTTATTAATCTGTCCAAGAAATTATACATCATATCTTTTCTTAATGTTACTTTTGCTCCGATTGGCAAACCTGCTCTTAATTTAAATGCAGCAATTGATTTTTTTGATTTACATACAACAGGTTTTTGACCAGAAATTAATGATAAATCTTCAACTGCTGAATCAATTGCTTTTTTATCATCAACTGCTTCACCAACACCCATATTCAAAACTATTTTTGTTAGCTTTGGAACAGCTAAATCGCTTTTAAAACCTAATTTTGTTTTTAATTCAGGTCTTATTTTTTTCTCATAAACTTCTTTTAATCTTGCGACCATTTTTACTTTCCTGTTTTAATTAACCAATAATTTCACCAGATTTTTTTGCAAATCTTACTTTTTTTCCATCCTTAATTTTATATCCAACACGGGTTGGCTTTCCGTCTTTTGGATCCATCAAAGAAACATTTGATACATCAATTGGCATTTCTTTTGTTATAATACCACCAGCATTCTCTTGGCCTGGTTTTTGATGTCTTTTAACTAAATTTATACCGGCAACAATAACCTTATTTTCTTTTGGCATAGCTTTTAAAACTTTGCCTTTTTTTCCTTTATATTTACCAGTTAAAATTATAACATCATCATTCTTTTTTATTTTCATTTTTGCACCACTTTATTTATTTTATTGCAAATTTTACACAACTTCTGGAGCAAGAGACATTATCTTTTGGAAATTTTTGTCTTTTAACTCACGTGCGACTGGACCAAATACACGAGTTCCAATCATTTCTTTACTGTTATTCAACAACACTGCAGCGTTTGTGTCAAATTTTAATGTAACACCGTCAGGTCTTTGAATTGCTTTTTTTGTTCTTACTATAACAGCTTTATATACTTTTCCTTTTTCTACTTTACCTTTTGGAATAGCTGTTTTTACAGAAACAACAATAATATCACCAACACCAGCATATCTACGTTTTGAACCACCCAATACTTTTATACATTGGATTTTCTTTGCACCGGAGTTATCAGCGGCATCAAGCACACTTTGCATTTGTATCATAATTATTCCTTTGCTTGTTTATTTTCTTTACTTTTCTTTACACTTCCTTCGACCACAACCCATTTTACTGTTTTTGAAATAGGTTTGCTTTCGATAATGCTTACTGTATCACCTACTTGAATATCTGCATTTTCGTTATGAGCGTGATACTTTTTATTTATTTTAATAAACTTTTTATACAAAGGATGTTTTTCACGACGAATAACTTCTACAGTTATTGTATTTTGCATCTTTGTACTTTTAACGATTCCTTGTAATACTCTTCTTGGCATATCTATATTCCATTATTATTTTGTTTTATTATTATTTGCATTTAAAAATGTTTTTAATCTTGCAATATTTTTTCTAGTCTTTGAAATAGATGAAACATCTTTCAATTGACCAGTTGTTAATTCAAATCGCATTTTCATCATATCTTTTTTCATAGATAAGATTTGTGCTTTTAACTCTTCTGCACTAGCGGTTTTCATTTTTAAAATATCTGCATTACTTTTCATTTTCTTACCTTTTTAAATTTATTATGCAACTTCTGCACGTGTTACAATTTTTGTTTTTATTGGCAATTTATATTTTGCAAGCTCAAAACATTCTCGAGCAATTTCTTCACTTACACCATCAAGTTCAAATATAATTCTACCTGGTTGAACTCTTGCAACCCAATATTCAACAGTTCCTTTACCTTTACCTTGACGAACTCCAATTGCTTTCGCTGTAACTGGAACATCAGGGAATATACGAATCCATAATTTACCTTGTCTTTTCATTGCTCTTGTAATTGCACGACGAGCAGCTTCAATTTGGCGTGATGTGATACGTTCTGGTTCTAATGCTTTTAAACCATATGAACCAAAGATTAAAGTATATCCAGCTTTTGCATCACCGTGAATTCTACCTTTGTGTTGTTTTCTATATTTTGTTCTTTTTGGTAATAACATTTTTATTTCCTTTTTATATTATGCTGTTGCCAATGTTTGTGCATCAGTTTTATTATCCTTTAATTGTTCATCTTTTACAATATCACCTCTATAAATCCATACTTTAATACCGATGATACCGTATGTTGTATGAGCTTCTGCAAATCCATAATCTATATCAGCACGTAATGTATGTAATGGAACTCTTCCTTCTTTGCTCCATTCTGTTCTTGCAATTTCAGCACCATTTAAACGGCCTGCACACATAACTTTAACACCTTTTGCACCCATCTTTAATGATTGTTGAATTGCTTTTTTCATAGCTCTTTTATAAGAACCACGTTTTTCAATAGATGTCGCAATTTCCATTGCTGATATTTTAGCATCTAATTCTGGTTTACGAACTTCAACAATATTTAAAACAACATCAGAAGATACAAATTTTTGTAAACCTTTTTTTAATACTTCTATATCTGCACCTTTTCTACCTATAATAATTCCAGGTTTTGCAGAGTATATTGTTATGTGAGCATTTTTTGTTGTTCTATCTATAGTAACTTCTGAAATGCCAGCATTTTTTAATTTTGTATTAATATAATTTCTTATTTGCATATCTTCTTTTAATAATTCTGCATACTTATCTTTTGATGCGAACCATTTTGATGACCAAACTTTATTGATCTTTAAACGCAAACTTAATGGATGAACTTTTTGTCCCATATTATTTTACCTCTGTTTCTTTTGTTTCTTTAACTTCTTGCTTTTTCGCATCTTTTTTTGTATTACGAGCTGGTAATACTTTTTCTTCCAATATGATTGTCATATTTGAAAAAGGTTTATTCATTCTGGAAGCAGTTCCCTTCCATCTATACATCAATCTTTTCATTACTATTGATTTACCTACATATGCTTCTTTAACATATAGTTTATCAATATCTAATTTATGATTGTGTTCAGCATTAGCAATAGCAGACATTAATAATTTTTTTACGTCTTTTGCTATTCTGCGTTGAGAAAATGTTAATTGTGCTATAGCTGCATCTGCTTTTAAACCACGTATTAATTTTGCCACTAAATTTAATTTTTGTGGAGATATACGTAGATATTTCGCAACTACACGAACCTCATTTTCTTTTATATTATAACGTCTTGTAGACATAGTTTTTTCCATTGTTATCTACCTTCTTTACTTTATTATTTTCCACCACTTGGTTTTACATCTTTTCTATTTCCAGAATGACCTTTAAATGTTCTTGTTGGAGCAAACTCACCTAATCTATGTCCAACCATATATTCATTAACAACTACTGGTATAAACTTATTTCCATTATGAACAGCAAATGTCATATCTACCATTTGAGGTATTATCATTGAAGCTCTGCTCCAAGTTTTTATTGGTTTCTTACTGTTCTGTTCAATAGCCCTTTCAACATGTTTCAATAATGATGGATGTATATATGGACCTTTCCAAACTGATCTTGTCATTTTTTATACCTTTTTATTTCTTTTTTGCTTTATGTCTTGTTGTTAAAATAAATTTATCTGTTCTTTTATTTTTTCTTGTCTTATAACCTTTAGCTTTTACACCTGTACGAGATACTGGATGCTTACCAAATGTTTTACCATTACCTCCTCCGTGTGGGTGGTCTATAGGGTTCATAGCTGTACCACGAGTATGTGGACGAATACCCATTAATCTTGAACGGCCAGCTTTACCCAATTTTACGTTTCTGTTATCTGCATTTGATACAGCACCAATTGTTGCATAACAATCTGCACTTACAACTCTTAATTCTCCAGAGTTTAATTTAATCTGAGCGTATCCTGCATCTTTACCTGCTAATCCAGCATAACAGCCAGCTGCTCTTGCTATTTGTCCACCAGAACCAACTTTCATTTCTATATTATGAATTGTTGTTCCAATAGGAATATTCTTTAATGGTAATGCATTACCTGGTTTTATATCAGCATTTTCACTTGCTATTATTTTATCACCAATGCTTAATCTTTGAGGTGCTAAAATATAAGATAATGTTCCATCTTCATATTTAATTAAAGCGATGAATGCTGTTCTGTTTGGATCATATTCTATACGTTCAACAGTAGCAAATATATCTCTTTTTAATCTTTTAAAATCAACTAAACGATAACGTTTCTTCACACCTCCACCAACATTTACTGCTGTTAGGCGACCCATATTGTTACGTCCACCAGTTTTACGTAAGCCAACTGTTAGGCTTTTAACAGGTTTACCAGAATATAAATCGCTTCTATCGATTAAAACTAAGCCTCTTAATCCTGCAGTTGTTGGTTTATATGTTTTCAATGCCATTTTCTTTTACCTTTTTATTTTTATTTTATACCTGCAAAAATATCAATATTTGCATCTTTTTCAAGTGTTATATATGCTTTTTTAATATCTGAACGACATCCTTTAACACCACGGAAAGATTTTATTTTTCCTTTTTTAATTAAAGTATTTACTGATACAACTTGAACTCCGTATATAGCAGTAATAGCGTTCATAATATCTTTTTTTGTAGCTTTCATATCAACTTCAAAAACAACTTTACCATTTTCAGCAACATTTGTTGTTTTTTCAGTAATCAAAGGTCTTTTTAAAACACTGTAAGCCTTTTCTGTCAATTCAGCTTTTAAAACTTTTGTAGCTTTTACATTTTTTGTTTCTTTTGCCATAATTTTCTACCAGTTTTTTTATTTTTCTACTTTCTTTGATTTTGAAGATTTAGTATCTGCAGATTTAACTCCAACTTTTTGATATTTTACAAATCTTGCAATTATACCTTCTAAACCTTCTTTTGTTATTAAAATATTTTTATGTTTTAAAATATCATAAACATTTGCACCTTCTGCTGGAATTATATCAACTTCTTTTAAATTTCTTACAGCTGTTGCAAAATTTACATCTTCATCTTTTTTTGTAATAAATAAAGGTTTTACTACATTCATTTTTTCAATTTTGTCAGCAATTGCTTTTGTTTTTACAGATTCTGTTTTAATGCTATCAACTATACATAAAACACCATCTTTTACTTTTGCTGATAAAGCCATTTTTAACCCTAATGCACGAACTTTCTTTTGTAAATCATATCCGTGATCACGAACAACTGGTCCGAATACAACAGCACCACCACGCATTTGAGGTGAACGCATAGAACCTTGACGAGCTCTACCTGTACCTTTTTGACGGAAAGGTTTCTTTGTTGTACCCATAATATCGCTTATTGTTTTTGATGCATGAGTACCGGCACGACGTTTTGATAACTGCCATTTTACTACAGCATGCAAAATATCCTTTCTTGGTTCAATACCAAAAATATCTGATGACAATTCTTCTTGCCCAACTACTTTATTATCTAATGATCTAATATCAACTTTCATTTTGCATCCTTTTTAGTATTATTTTTTTGCAGTCTTTTTTTCAGAATCTTTTATAAATACAAAACTTTTCTTTGCACCAGGAACTGCACCTTTTACGAATAATAAATTATTTTCTGTATCTATTTCTATAACTTTTAAATTTTGAACTGTAACTGTTTCATTTCCCCAGTGTCCAGCCATCTTTTTACCTTTAAATGTTTTTCCTGGATCTTGTCTTTGACCAGTAGATCCATGAGAACGATGAGCTTTTAAAACACCGTGAGACGCTTCAAGTCCACGGAAATTCCATCTACGCATAGGACCAGCAAATCCTTTACCAATTGATGTTCCTTGAACATCTACAAAAGCTCCTTTTTCAAAATGAGCAACACTTAAAACATCTCCAACATTTAATATCGAATCACCTGATACTCTGAATTCTTTTACTTTTTCAGCAGGTTTTGTTCCAGCTTTTTGATGTGCTATCAATTGAGGTTTATTTGTGTGTTTATCTTTTCTTTCACCATAACCTAATTGAACTGCATTATATCCATCTTTTTCATCTGTTTTGACAGCTAAAACACGACAGTTATCAAGTTTCAAGACTGTTACAGGTACATGTGCACCAACTTCATCGAACAATCTTGTCATTCCTAATTTTTGTGCTATAACGCCCGTTCTCATTATCTTGCCCCTTATAATTCTATTTTTATTTCTACACCTGATGGTAAATCTAATTTCATCAATCCATCAACTGTTTGTGGTGTTGGTTCTATAATATCAATAACTCTTTTATGAGTTCTTATTTCAAACTGCTCACGAGATGTTTTGTAAATATGATAACTCTTGTTAACAGTAAAAATTTCTTTTTTCATAGGTAAAGGAATTGGTCCGCGGACACTTGCCCCTGTTCTTTTGGCTGTATTTACAATTTCTTTTGTAGATTCATCCAAAACATTATTATCAAAAGATCTTAATTTTATCCTTATATTTGAATTTATCATTTTATTCCTTTATATTTTGTAAGCAGTAATTTTTATACTCAACTTAATAAAAAATCAACAAAAAAATGAATCAATTTAAATTTTTTTGATTCATTTCTTTATTATTTACCTTCTCCTTTACTTTTTGCAATAATTTCTTCTGCAACATTACTTGGAACATCAGCATAATTTGAGAATATCATTGTATACTGTGCTCTACCTTGGCTCATAGAACGCAATGTGTTAACATAACCGAACATATTTGCCAAAGGAACTTTTGCAGAAATTAACTTTGCATTTCCTTGAGAATCCATATTTGCAACCTGACCACGACGTGAGTTAATATCTCCGATAATATCACCCATATATTCTTCAGGGGTAACAATTTCAACAGCCATAATTGGTTCTAAAATTTTAGGAGCAGCTTGAGGAATACCTTCACGGAAGGCTGCACGAGCCGCAATTTCGAATGCTAATGTAGAAGAGTCAACTTCGTGATAAGCACCATCAACCAATGTTACTTTGAAATCTGTACATGGATATCCTGCTAATACACCTGTAGCCATTGCAGATTTTAAACCTTTTTCAACACCTGGAATGTATTCTTTTGGAACAGCTCCACCAACTATTTGGCTTTCGAATACAAATCCTGAACCTGATGGTAATGGTTCAAATAACAAATCAACTTTAGCAAATTGTCCAGAACCACCACTCTGCTTTTTATGAGTATAACTTTCTTTAAATGATTTTCCAATTGTTTCACGGTATGCAACTTGTGGAGCTCCAACATTTGCATCAACTTTGAATTCTCTTTTCATACGATCAACAATAATTTCCAAATGCAATTCTCCCATTCCTTTAATTATTGTTTGACCAGATTCTGTATCAACCGAAACTTTGAAAGATGGGTCTTCCATAGCTAAACGTTGTAATGCTAACCCCATTTTTTCAACATCTGCTTTTGTTTTTGGTTCAACAGCAACTTCAATAACAGGTTCTGGGAATTCCATTTTTTCTAAAATAATAGGATTTGCTGGATCACATAATGTATCACCTGTTGTAGTATCTTTTAAACCAACTAATGCAATAATATCACCTGCATAAGCTTCTTTTATATCTTCACGGTTATTAGCATGCATTAATAACATACGACCAACACGTTCTTTTTCTTCTTTTACAGAGTTGTAAACATATGAACCTGCCTCTATTTTACCAGAATAAACACGAGCAAATGTTAATGAACCAACATATGTATCATTCATAATTTTGAATGCTAAAATTGATAAATGCTCATCATCTGCATTTCTTCTTGTTTCTGGTTGGTCATTTTTAGGATTTATACCTTGGACTGCTGGAATATCAACAGGTGAAGGCAAGAAATCAACAACTGCATCTAACAATGGCTGAACACCTTTATTTTTGAATGAACTTCCACATAATACTGGAACAAAAGCCATTGAAATTGTTCCTTTACGAATACATTTTTTCAAAGTTTCGATTGATGGCTCTGTTCCATTTAAATAAGCTTCCATTGCTTCATCATCTTGTTCAACAGCTAATTCAATCATTTTTTGACGAGCTTCTTCAACTTCAGCTTTCATATTTTCTGGAACTTCTTGTTCTTCGTATGAAGCACCTAAATCTTCGTTTTTCCAAACTAAAGCTTTATTCTTTATTAAATCAACAACTCCTATGAAGTCAGCTTCTTTACCGATTGGAACTTGGATAGGTAATGGTGTAGCACCCAATCTATCTTTAATCATAAATACACAATTATTAAAGTCAGCTCCAATACGATCCATTTTGTTTATGAAACACATTTTTGGAACTTTGTATTTATCAGCTTGTCTCCAAACTGTTTCTGATTGTGGTTGAACGCCTGATACAGATTCAAAAACAGCAACTGCACCGTCTAAAACACGCAATGATCTTTCAACTTCAACTGTAAAGTCAACGTGCCCCGGCGTGTCTATAATATTTATTCTATGGTCATTCCAGAAACAAGTTGTAGCAGCAGAAGTAATTGTGATACCTCTTTCTTGTTCTTGTTCCATCCAGTCCATTGTTGCTGCACCTTCGTGAACTTCTCCTATTTTATGAGATTTTCCTGTATAATATAAGATTCTTTCTGTTGTAGTTGTTTTACCCGCATCAATATGCGCCATAATTCCTATATTTCTGTATTTTTCAATCGGTTTACTTCTTGGCATTGTTTTTATTCCACCTTTTCTTTGTTAATTACCATCTAAAATGAGCAAATGCTTTATTTGCTTCAGCCATTTTGTGAACATCAATTCTTTTCTTAATTGCATTACCTGTATCGTTTAAGATATCTGCAAATTCTTTATAAAGCTTTTCGTCCATAGTTTTATCTTTTCTTGCACGTGCAGCATCAATAATCCAGCGGATTGCTAATGCTTGACGACGACTTGCTCGAACTTCTGTTGGAACTTGATATGTTGCTCCTCCGATACGACGAGCTCTTACTTCCAATGTTGGTTTTACTTTATCGATGCATTCATTGAATTTTTGAATAACTTCACCTGATTTTAATTTTAAATTCTTTTCCATTAAATCAAATGAAGAATATACGATTTTTTCTGCAACTGCTTTTTTTCCATCATACATTAAAGAATTAACGAATTTTGCAACTACCAAATCCCCATATTTTGGGTCTGGATTAATTAATCTTTGTTTTGCTCTAGCTTTTCTCATTTATAACACCTTTATAATAAAATTATTCTTTTGGACGTTTTGCACCATATCCAGATCTTTGTTGACGACGTTTTGCAACACCTTGTGTATCTAATACACCTCTGATTATATGATAACGAACACCTGGTAAGTCTTTAACACGTCCGCCTCTAATTAAAACAACCGAGTGTTCTTGCAAGTTATGCCCTTCACCCGGTATGTATGCTGTTACTTCGAATCCATTTACTAATTTTACACGTGCAACCTTACGCAAAGCTGAATTAGGTTTTTTTGGTGTAGTTGTATAAACTCTTGTACAAACCCCACGTTTTTGTGGATTTTGTTTCATTGCAGGAACCTTTGTTTTAAAAACTTTGTCTTTTCTTGGTTTCCTAATTAATTGACAAATTGTTGGCATACTTTCTTTTCCTTTTATTATTTATATGCATATATGGGATTTACCCATTTTTGATGTATTCACATCTGTTTTATTAATAAAATTATTAATTGTATGATTGGATAGAAAAATTTATAAAAAAGTCGTTTTGATATTAAAACGAATCAAAATTTAAAATTTTTCGTAATTTCATACGTGCGCTTGATAGTAAGCTATCAGTATTTTTTTGTCAAGTATTAAAATGTATTTTTAATCAAATTTTTGCATTTTTTTTATAATTTAAAAAAAATTTATGCAAAATAGATTCAGTTTTATATAATTTAATAATTAAATAGTATCATTTTTATAAAAATTTAGTTATAAAAAGAATCTGAAAATTAACAAAATAGATATGGAATAAATTATGATATTAAAAAGAATAATTAAAAGAATTTGGCATTTGTTAACTGGTAAAGTTTTTGGAAGGTCTGAATATTTCCATTATACCGTTCTTGATAGTACTAATGACCACGCTAAAAGGTTAATAAATGCTTCTATTGTTAAAAAGTCTGCTGTTTTGATTGCTGATGTGCAGACTAATGGTAAAACTACTAAACACAATAAAGTTTGGCAAAGTCAGGAAGGTAATTTATATATTACTTTTATTTATAAAATTCAAAGTCATTATTTAAAAAATATGACTGTTTTATCTTCTGTTATTTCTGCTGCTATATTAAAGACTATATATTATTTTGCTGTATCACAGGATATTAAACTTACTAATGCTTATATTAAATGGCCAAATGATGTTTTTATAAATCATAAAAAAGTATCTGGAATTTTAATTGAAACAGAAGAATTTAATAACAATAATTATGTTATTATAGGTTCTGGTATAAATATATTACTTACTCCAATATTAAATGATGGTAAATTTGCAACTAGCTTATTTGATGAAGGTATAATTGTATCTCCAGAAAAATTTGCAAAGGTTTATATCAGGTATTTAAAAGAATTATTAGAATTGTCATTAAATGATAAATATGAATATGTAAGAGATTATGTTGTTAAACACTCTTATAAAATAAATGAGTATATAACTATCAAAACAAAAGATAATACAAGAATTTCTGGTAAATTTGTTCATATTGATAAAAAAGGAGCTATGATATTAGAAACAAAAGAAGGTGAATTAAAAAGAATTGTTTATGGAAGATTAGAATAATTTTTATTTAATTTTATATCTTTGTATTATGTAGTCATAGTTTAATGGATAAAACTTCGGTTTCCGGAACCGACAATGAGGGTTCGATTCCCCCTGACTGCGCCATTTGTGTAAATTATTACTTATTGCAATATATCTTTGTCTGGTTTGCAGAATTCATCTTTGTAATATCTTTCTACCCATACTTTTCCATTAAGATTATATCCTTTATTTTTTGGAACTACATTTACTTTGTCTTTATTTACTAAATATATTGCTTTATCATTTTGTTCTAATGTAAAACCTGCTGCTCTTCTTAATTTTCTTAATTCTTCTCTATTATATCCATATAAAAAACATTCTTTCCTTTTATCTTGGTAAAATTTTACTCCACATAAATTTGATATAGCTATTGCGCTTGTATCTGATGTTGAAAATGATTTTAAAAAATCAGCACTATATAAACTTCCTTCTTTGCATATCTGATTGCCATTATCGTCCTTTTCTGCAATTATAGGTAATATATATAATCTTTTATAAAAAACATTTTTAAATACTAATACCTCTTTTGACAGTTCAGGAAAAAAATAATTTGTTGAACAAGCTGTTAAAATTACTAATAAAAATGAATATATAAACTTTTTCATATTAGATCCTTTACTATTTGATAATTTTCTAATACATCTTTTATATTTATATCTATATTTGCTTCATCTTTGATAAATATTTTTAATATATTATTGGCTAATTTATTTACTTTTTTATCAATATCATTATATAATTCTTTTACTTTATCGTCTATTTTATTTTGTATATCTGTGATAAATTTATCGATAGCATCTTTTATTTTATTATCAAGTTTATTTACTGCTTTATAAACTCATCTTCAACAGCTTTTATTATTTTACTTTTTAAGTCTGTTGTTTTTTCTATAATATCCTCAGTAAATTCTTTTGATTTATTGGTAAAATCTTTTGCTTGCTTTGTAAAATCTAAAATATCATTTGGTATTTTACTTACGTTATTAGCTGTGTTGTCTAATTTATTTGCCATTTTATTTAGATTTCTTGAAAAGCCATTATCAAAAATATTATCGAACTTATTTGTGAATTTATTTGTTTTATCTGTGAAATCTGTAATACCTTTAAAAAAGTTATTTATATTTTCTGCTTCTTCTTTGATATTAGATGTAAATCTATCAGCTTGATTTACTGCCTTATTCGCTTCTTTTGCTAAGCTATTGATTATTTCAAATATCTCTTTATCACTTTGATTTTTTTGTTCATTAATATCAGCAAATAAATTACTTATGCTATCAAATGTTTGCTCTGCTCTATTTTCAACTCTGGCTATAAATAATTTTGCTGAATTTGTTATATTATCTAATTTTTTATTTATTGCACTTGATAACTCATTATATATATTTGTTGCTAATTTTGTGAATGAAAAATCCTCTTCATCGTCCCAGCCTGATAACTCTTTGAATTTATTTAATGGTTTAGCGTATTTTTCTGTAATTTCTTCAAGTTTATTACTAATATATTTTTTACCAGTATTAGCTAAATTATTAAAAATACCTTTTATTACAAACTTTTTATCACCTGTATCTTTGACTAAATCATTTACATTATTAAATATTTTTCCCCAATCTATTGAAATAGATTGTTCTACTGAAATATTTTTATCTTTTATAGTTTGATTTGTGTTTGTTATATCTTTATTTAATCCTTCTATATAAGTTATTGATGCTTTTAGTTTATTATCAATTTCTTTAATACTTGTTGCTTTATTCAATGTTAATAAATCATCTACTCTTTCTATCATACTCTTTTTACTTTTAATATTTGTGTTATTTGTATACTTATTTATATTTATTATTCCACTACCTATTGTTGTTTTTACAATATTTTCTATTAAATTATTTTCTAATGAGAATGCTAGTCCAGTTGTAGCTTCATTTTCTTTGAATGGTTTAGTTTTATCTTTATTCATTTCGAAAAAATTGTAATTAACAGATGTTTTTTTGATATATTTTGTGATTTTGTTTCAAAATAATTTTTTATATCTTCCCATATTAACTCATTTGCAGATATTGATAAATTTCCCATATCAATACCATCTTTTATACTTGCAATTAAAGAACCTTTCATCGATAAATTTTCACCTATATTTATATCTACAGATTCACTTCCTTTTATAAAGGATATATCATCAGTCCATAATCTATTTATATTTGTTTTACCATTTTGTAATGAGAAGCCAGCAGAAGAATCAGAACCATTTGCACCAAAACCGAATGATTTACCTTTTAACTTATATTCATTTTGTAGAGATACTAATTCCATATTTCCTTTTATATCAGCAATAATATTTTTTCCTTCTGCTTGATAGCCTATACCACTCATATTTTTACCAACGTTATATATGATTGAACCATTATTTGCTGTTGTTTTTGAGTAATTATATATTAATACATCTTCTGTTTCTTTTGTTTTATCTAAATTACTATAACCAGATACACCTGAACTATTACCTATATTAAAGCCTATATTGATATTTGATGAAGAAATATTATTATTTGATTTATTTTCTACAGCACTAAATATTAAGTCTTTAGCAATATTATATAAAATATTACCATTTGATGATATTAATTCTGAACCTTTTTGCTCCATATTATCAGCATTAACAATTATATTTCCTTTACTTTGTATATTTGATCCAATAGTATTAACTATATCTGATGTTGAGTTATCTGAATATTTACTTAATTCTCCTTTTATATTTCCTGTAAATCCTAATGTTGAAATTGATGTTCCTAAATTTGCAATAGCCATTGATAATGAATATGAAGCTTTAGTAAAATTTAATACAGATAAATCTAATAATTGTTTTGCTTCTTTTATCTCTTCTTCAAGTTCTTTTATTTCTTTTAGTTTCCATAAATCTGAATATGTTGTATTATTTTCAATATATTTAATTTTATTTTCTAATTGTTTTATACTGGATTGAACATTTTCCATATCTTTTTTAGCTTTATTAAAATCTTTTCGTAAATTATTTATATCTAATGATATATGGCTTGCTTCTATAGAAAGTTTATTTTTTATTTCTTCATTTAATTTATCATTATTTACAATTGTGTCTTTAACATAACTAATATTAGTTTCTGGTAAATCTATATTTATATCATCATCAAATGTATAAGATATAGTATTTCCATTTAAATCTTTTACTGTTAATTGTGTATTATCTTCGTATGTTATTTCATCTCCTTTAATTATTTCTTTCCCAATTATTATTGTGTACCCATCTTTTGTTTTATATGATTTTCCTAATTCATATCCATCTTCTGGAATTAAATTTGGGTCTAATATTAAATCGTATCCTGTTGATAATTTTAAAATTGTATCAGTGTTGTTATCTCCTATTTGCTGTAATGGACGATCTGTAATTTCTTTATCTGGAATATTTTCAATAAATGGATTTTTATATATTTCTTCTAAATCTCCAGATAAAATTGGATCAGGGCCTTTTTTATATTGTCCATCTTGTCCCATAAATGTTATATCTTCATTTGCATATATTTCAGAGCTGTAATTTATAAGGTTATTACCTGTTTTAAATAATATACCTTTTCCTGATAATATTCCGCTATTTTTATAATTTATAAGGGCATTAAGAGTATCAAATGTAATATTATTTGCTGATTTGATTTTTCCATAATTTTTTAAATTATTTGAATAAAAATATCCTTCATCATTTGATGATATTAAACTTTGATTTTCTAAATTATTTTTTGCTGAAATATTGAGTAAACCAGATGTTATAATTGTTGAAGCATTTGTTATGTTATTTTCAGATATAAGTGTTAAATTTTTACCTTGGTTATTGATTTCTCCTTTATTTAGTATTTCATTTCCTGAAATAAGTAATATTTCATTACCTGATAATATTTTATCAGAATTAAGAATATTATTTTTAGCTATTAAGTTTATATCATTATCTGCAATTAATTTTGTATTTGCATTTATATCATAATCAGATTTTATTTTTACATTTTGAGTATAAATATAATCAGAGTCTATATTTATATCTTTATTTGATTCTAATATAATACTATTTTTAGCATAATTTGATTTGTCTTTTTGAGTAATACTACCAGATTCTGATTTTATTTTTATGTTATTATTTGATACAGCTTTTTTATATTGAATATCTCCGTCTGATGTAATTTCAATATCATCTAAATTAGATACTAAATCTCCATCTATGTTTACTCCTAGTCCTTTTTGGCTTGTATATATTTTTATTTTACCAGCATAAACCCCTCCAATAGCACTGCTATCTACTGCTATATCGATATTATTATTTTTTGTGGTAGCATTTGATGACACTTCTTTTGTTTTAAAATTATAACTATTATTTCCTGTTAATAAATTTATTGCGTTATCTGAATATATATTACCTTTTATTTTTATAGCACTTGCAACTATATCAGCAGGTGAACCTGATATATTCATACCAAAGTCATTATCTCCTATACCTTCAATTTTAATCATAGCATTTGGAGATAAATCAAATGTTTCTATTTCTCCGTTTTCTATATTACTTGAACCAGCAATTATTGATAGTCTGTTTACGTTTATAAAACCACAACCTATACAAGTTATTCCATTTGGATTTGCTGTTATATAATCTGCTTGTTGGCCGTATATTTCTGTATACCCTTTTAATGTACTTATATCTGTTCCTGTTACTTCTGATAAAATTATTTTTGCTGCATTTCCTGTTCCAAAGTTTCTATTAAACTCAACGTGCTGACCACTTAATACACTTTGAGCATTTCCAGAATATTGTTGAAAATTTAAATTGTTTATAATCAATCCATTTTCATTTACGTTAAAATCTGTGAATTTATTATGAGATACTCCTTCTGCTGTTGGCTTTGATATATTTATAACATCAACTCCATTACTTTGAGGCCCAATTGTTGGAGTATCTCCGTTTATGAAAGGATTATGTTGAGAATAATCTATATTTATTCCTTTATCTTGTTGATTTATGTTTTGAGCTAATAAAATAGTAGTGTTTGAAAAAATTAAAGAATATATTATTAAATATGATATTAATAATCTTAAATATTTTTTTATAAAGCTTTTATATAAATTTATCATATCTTTTAAAGCTGTTAATAATATATTTAGATTATGAATATAATTTATATATAAGCAACAGGACGATATTCTTATGAAATATGGTGCCGATTAAGGGATTTGAACCCCCGACCTTTTCATTACGAATGAACTGCTCTACCAGCTGAGCTAAATCGGCTTTAAATATTTGTGTTTATAAAATTAATTGTAAATTTTCTGGAGTGCCTTTTGATGCTCTAATATTTACCGCGATTACTAACATTACCATATCTGGCCCTTCTACTGGTTCTAACATATGGCTTGTGTTTACTGTTATTTTTGTTATCATTTTATCGTCATCAAGCAATGTATATACTGTTTTATTTTTTGCTTGGTTTCTTAAATTATCAGTAACTTCTTGGCTTGTTTGAGGTCTACGCAATCCATCAAATAACGTTTTCAGTCTATTATCTATGTCTGCTCTTGCTGTACCTAATACTTCTGGGTGTAATAACAGAATATCTAGTTCCGCAAGCAAATGTAATTCAGGATTTATTATTGGGATAAATCTTATACCGCTTAAACGTTTTACTATATCTTTTTTATTTAGCGGTTTTTGATTTGGTGTTCCAATATATTTTTTTAACATAGAATATGGAGGTATTTCCAACAGGCTTTTTAATTGGTCAGAAAAAGCAAGTCGAATATCATTTATGTGATTTGCTCTTTGCTTTGGATAAGTTTTTATTGGACCTTTATATACTAATCTGAATTTCATATACTTATTCGCTTTTTTTATTATCTATATAAAACATTTACTGGGGGAAGTTCTTTTCCTTCTATATATTCTAAAAATGCTCCACCAGCGGTTGATACGTATGAAAATCTTTCTTTTGCATTGCACAATTTTAAAGCATTGACTGTATCTCCACCACCTGCAACTGATGTTAAATTTCCTTCTTCTGTTAATTTTGCTATTTTATTTATTAAGCATATTGTTCCACCTGCAAATTCTGGTATTTCAAATGCTCCTACTGGACCATTCATTAAAACTGTTTTTGATTTTTCTAAAATCTTTGATATTGCTTCTGTTGATTTTTGGCCTATATCAACTATCATTTCATCATCTGATATATCTGATATTGATTTTATTTTCGTTTCAACATCTGTTTCAAATTTTGGTGCTGTTATACAATCAATAGATGTTATAATTTCACAATTATTCTTTTTAGCAAAATCTCTTATTTCTTTTACTATGTTTACCATATTTTTTTCACAAACAGATTTACCAACTTTATATCCTGCTTCAAAATTAAATGTTATATCTATTCCACCACCTACTATTAAATAGTCTACTTTTTCTGATAGATTTTTTAATACATCTAATTTTGTTGATACTTTTGAACCTGCCGCTATTGCACATACTGGCTTCTTTGGATTTTTTAAAACTGATTCAAGAGCATTTAATTCTTCTTCCATAAGTCTACCTGCAAAAGATGGTAAGAATTTTGTTATTCCATATGTTGATGCGTGTGAACGATGTGAACAAGAAAATGCATCATTTACATAATAATCAAAACCTTTTGATAATTCTTTTGCAAAATCTTCTTCGTTTTTTTCTTCTGCTTTATAATAACGTAAATTTTCTAATAAAATTATATCTCCGTTTTGCATATTTGATATTGCTGTTTGAACTTTATCTCCAATGCAATCATCTATAAACTTTACTTCTTTACCAATACAATTTGATACTTCATTTATGATTTGACTTAAAGAATATTCTTTTTCTTTTGCTTCTGTTGGGCGCCCCATATGAGATGTTATTACAACTTTTGCATTTGTTTTTGAAAGCTCTATCGCAGTTTTAGCAAATCTTGCTATTCTTGTATTATCTGATATTTTTCCATCTTTCATTGGAACGTTTAAATCAGCTCTGACAAAAATTACTTTACCTTCTATACCTATATTTTTTAAGTCATCTATATTTTGTAATTTCATATTTTTCCCTTTCTAATTTCTTTATAATTTTATTTTAATATTATCACATTTTATTGAAAATTTACATTCTTTTTTATTTTGATTTATAGCAAAGTTGATGTATCATTCCTAAATATTTATATCTTTGATAAATTTACAGGAGGTATTATGAGTATAGCTGATAAAATCTTACAAAATGCAAGTAATTTAATTAAAATGAATACTGTTCAAGAAAATAAAGAAATCATAATGGATGCTTTACAATATTGTATTGATTTTTTTAAAGGTAAAAAAGTTTTCCATAAAATATTTAAAGATGATGGTATTCAACCTGTTGCTGTGATATCTAATATTAATCCAAATGAAAGCTTGTCTTTTGATATATTAACTTGTCATCATATTGATATTGTTCCTTGTGATGCTGGACAATTAAACCCTAAAATTCAAGATGGTAAATTTTATGGAAGAGGTGCTTTGGATATGAAAACATGGCTTTGTGTTTCTATGAATACGCTTGAATATATCATAGATAATAATATTCCTGTTAAGTTTGCTATATTGATTACTACCGATGAAGAAACTACTGCTACTGGTGCTGAATATATTACTAAAAATACTGATATAAATGCTAAACTTTTATTAGACCCTGATGTAGCAGGTGATATAAATGAAGTTATTCATAGATGTAAAAGTGCAACTTTTATAAAGTTGATTGCAGAAGGTGTTGGTGCTCACGGTTCACTTCCTTGGAATGGTATTGATGCTAATGAAAAAATTATGCAAGTTATAAGCAAAATTCGTCAGCATTTTAAATATTATTCAAAAGATGGTGAGCAACCTGAAAGAAATGATGGTTGGGTTGATACTATGCACATAGGGGAAATTAGCGGTGGTTCTGCTGTAAATGTTATTTCTTCATATTGCTATGCTAATTTAGATTTCAGATTGACTGAAAATACTCCTAATGAAAAATTATTTAAATTATTAGATGAGTTAATGATTGATGGAGTTAGATATGAAGTTATAAATGAAGGCATTCTTGTAAATATTGATGAAAATAATATTTATATGAAAACTTATCTTGATATAGCTGAAAAAATTATTGGTAAGCGTCCTAATTTAGCTTCTATTGGTGGAGCTACTGATGCACGTCATTTTGCTAAAAAAATGCCTTTGATTATGCATAGCGGTTCTGGTGATGGAGAACACGGTTTGGCTGAATATTGTTTAATTTCATCTGTGGAACAGTTGGCGCAGATTCAAATTGAGTTTATTAAAAAGTTTGCTGAATTATAATTTATGTTTTAAATTTTTGTTTGCATAATTTATTTACTTTTTGTATTTTATTATGCAGATTTGCCGGTGTGGCTCAGTGGTAGAGCACTCCCTTGGTAAGGGAGAGGTCAAGGGTCCGATTCCCTTCACCGGCACCATTTATTAATGAGGTGTTTATGTCTTCTTCTCATGAATTCATTGAGTTTGTATGTGAACAGATATACCCTGTTGGAAATATTACTTATCGCAAAATGTTTGGAGAATATGCTTTATATTGTGATGGTAAAGTTTTTGCTTTGGTATGTGATAATCAGTTTTTTGTTAAAATAACTGATGCAGGGAAAGCTATATTGCCTAATTTAAATACTGGTAAGCCATATAAAAATGCTTCTGATTATTTTTTGATTTCAGATTTTGATGATACTGAATTATTGTGTTTGTTTATTAGTAGAACTGTTTCTGAATTACCAATTAGGATAAAAAAACAAAAGAAAAAGCATTTAAAAATATAAATACTTTCTTTCAATTCATAAATTTTTTGTTTCTTTATTGTATATTTATATCAAGAATATCAATTTATAATTTTTGGAAATTATCACATATTTCTAATTCATTTGTATTAGAATTCCAACATCTTTTTTCATATGTTGATTCATCATATAATGGATATAATTTCATTTCTGAATTGTTTGAATCTAATTCTATATAAAAATATGATGCTGATGGATTAGGAATTCCTTTTGTATCTCTTCCATTATATCCTGTAATAAGTATTCCTTTTTCTGGTATAAATTTATATAAAAATGGACTGTCATATACCCAGTTTTTATTTGCATCTTCTATCTTATCTTTTATATTCAACATTTCAACAATGTTAATATCAGAAGTATTTTCATTAAATTCTTTTGACATATCTGGTATTAGTTTACCTTCAGTTGTTTCTTCTGCAAAACAATCTTCAAAGTCTTTTTTTACCCAAACAAAACTTGATGTATCCATTAACCAAGAAAAACATCTTGGTGATATTTGTTTTCCATTATATCTTAATATATTATCTTTTTTTTCAATATAAAAAGAGCTTGTTTCTGAATTAATTGCTTCCTTTGTTTTTTTTATTATATGTTCTAATTCTGGAGCTTTACCTATTGCTAATTTTTTTTTATTATCTAATTTGTCAGTTTCGTTATATGAAACTTCTGTTTTTTTTATATCAGATTTAATTACAACAGGAGTATTTTCTGTTTTTTCTGAAGTATTTTTATTATTTTTAATAGCCTTATTTAATTCTTCTTCAGAATCATAAATTTTATCTAAGTCTTCATCAAGAGTATATTTAGTTTCTGTTTTTAATAAACTTATTGTAAGCTTATCTTCTTCGAATTTTATATAATATTCCGTAAGAGTATATTTTTCTTTTGAATAAAATGTAAAGTTTGCCTCAACTAATGAGCTTGATTTATTAAACACATATAATACATTTTTGTCTTTATCAAATCTTATAAAAACATCAGAATCCGCTTCTCCACCTTTATTTATATTAGAGTTTCTAAACCAAATGTATTCGTTATTATTCTTGAATATTTTACTGATTAAATGATCTTTTTCATTTTCTGTTGGTAATAAAAATCCAAATTCTGTACTTACACGACTTAAATTCTTTTTATAATACTCGTTAGATATTGTATTTGAGCAATTTATTATTTCTGTTAAAGGAACTGTTCTTTCTTTTTCTATTACACTTGGGTCGAATAAGCATTCTACACTTAAAGCTTCTGCTTCTGGGTTAAATGGTGGCATAGAAGAATCTTTTACTATTACTAACTGCCCCACTTCACTTAACAAAAATGGATTATATACACTTTCTATATTTTTATTTTTGTATATAGGATAATCACAAACTGCTTTATCATTACCACAATATTTGCTATCTAAAAAACTTTTAGAAGCTATTTTAAACTCTTCTTCTGATAATAGTGCAGCATCTTCTGATAACTTCTCAGTTACCTTTTCTTGATTGTCTGGAGTGATTATTAAAGTATTGTTTATAGAATCACGGAAAACAACTGTAAGTTTAATATCATAATCATCAGATATTTGTTTCCAATCATTTTTATGGTCTGTATATTTTACTTTTATTTCTTTTTTAGTATTTTTGTCTTTTGTTTTATTATCGCTTATCATTTTATCATTACTTGATATCGTTCCTTTTATAGAAAGCGATATAATTGTGATTATAGCTAGAATTATTACAGATATTGATATTATTAAATATTTCTTATTTAGTTTTTTATTTGATTTATTTGACATTATTGCTCCTTTATCTTCATAAAATGCTTTGTATTTGTGGTATAAGTTTTACTTTATTTAAAAAGTTTTATCAATAATTATTTCATAATCTTTATCGTTCAATTTCTTTACAGACTTCATATATAAAGCTTTTAATACTAGATTATTTTTAATCTTTTCAACGAAATATTTTACATAAGTAGATATTTCATCTTCTTTGTTATTTATAGATACTACATATAGGAATTTGTTATCTCCTTCATACCTGTATCCAGAATATGAATCCTTATCTTTATATTTTATGAAATCTTTTGAATCTAGTTCTGGGAATATTCCTTTATCTATTTTTGATATTTCTGCTTCTTCTCCTTTGTCTTTTGAAAAATCAATACCTGTGAAAATAACTTTCCCATATTTTACTAACAAATTAGACTGGAATTTACTTTCAAATTCGAATTCTTGAACATCTATTAGTAAATCTTTATCTATTTTTTTATATTTTTTATCGTATTCTTCTTTATCTTTTTTTAAATCAGATGCTAAAAAGTATAATGAAATTGGATTGATGTTTTGCCCATCGAACTTTAATCTTATACCATCGTTTGTAAAACCTTTTTCTTCTTCTGGTTCTGGAGGATATGGTATTACTTCTTTATAAGTTAAGAACTTTAGTTTTATATTTTCTCCATCTTCTTTTATATTATATTTGAATAACTCTGCTGATTGTGATGAAGGGCCATAACTTCCTCCTGGGACAAAACTAATACTGAATACCATAAGTATATTTTCTTCTTCTATATATGAATATCCGATTTCCCTTTCATTATCATAATACCATTTATGTCCTTTTAACTCTTCAAACAACCCATATTTTTCTATCGAAGACATATCGTTTATAATGTAATCTTTATTTACATCATCTGATAAACAATAATATGGACTTTCACTTTCTATATGTTCTTTTGTTAAAATAACTTCTTCTGGGTTTGGTTTATCATTCCATCTATTATTATAGACTTGGCTATATGCATCAACAAAGCAATATGGATTTAATACTTTTCCTTTATATTTTAATATATTGTCTTCTATTTTTAATATTTTATTTTTTAATAAATCATTTTCTATCTTTCTTGCATAATCAACAGATGTTTTTTCTGGATTTTTCAATAATACTATTAATGTTATCATTGATAATAGTATTAAAATTATTGCGATTATAAGAAGTAAATTATTCTTGTTTGTATTATATTGTTTTTTCATTTTATGCCCATTTTTTTAATTTATTGTCCATTGAATTGGGGAGCTTAAATCTCCTGTATCTTGCGAATTTGCTGTTTTAGTATCTTTTAAAATTAACTCTATTTTATCATTTGATATTTTTATTTCGTATATTTTTAGAGAAGCAAATGAACCAACTGACACGTGATTTATTTCAATTAGCATAAATTTATTTTCATCTTCACTATATGAATATCCGATTTCTCTTATATTATCATAATACCAAAAATATCCTTCTGTTTCTGGGAAAATATCGTTATTATCTTCTTCTGATAAGAATTTAATTTCATATATTGAATCTAATTTGTCTTCTTCATTTTTTAATAAATTCTTACACTCATCCATATCAGCACTGGTTATTATTTTTGTATTTTCTAAATTGTCTATAAAACAATAAGGTTTTATAATCCAATTGTGATATTGTAATAACGGAATTAAATCATTATTATTTGTTGAGAAAATATAGTAATTATCATTTTCTGATTTTTCTTCATTGTTAGATGTTTGAATTTTTGTAATATCTTCTGATACCTCTGTATTTTTACTTAATTTTGTATTAAAAATCTTACTATCTTTTAATGTATACAATGATATTACTAACAAGATGAATATGCTTATTAATATAAATATTTTTGACTTTTTATTTTTGAATAACTTCATTTTTTCTCCTATCGCATTAACTTTTTATTAGGTTAACATTTACAAAATATATAGTCAATTTATATATATGTATTTATTGATTTATTTACAAAAAATAAAAAATATTCTTATTTTGTTCTTGACTTATATATGCCAGTATATTATATTGTTTTTCGTTAATAGGATAATTGTGTCCAATATTATTTTAAGCTGGTTTATTGCCAGCTTTTTTATTTAATGGAGCTTAAAAATGGTTAGTTTATATTTACTTTGTTTTAGTATCTTTATAATCCAAATTTTTATTGTGATTGTTTTTAGATATATGCTTAATAGTTATAGAAAATATTTTGATGATAATATTATTAAATTTTATGAAACTATGTTAAATGAAGTATATGAAATATATCTACATATATTTGAATACAAGATATTTATTCAAGATAATTATGCTTCATTTAAAGATTTAGAAAAGATGCAAAAAAATATTGATAGTAAGATTAAGGACATATCAAAGATAAAATATATTTAAGTTTAGTTTATATTTAGTTCGAGGTAAATTATGGAAAATATACAAAATAATAATTCTGAATATTCTTATAAAGGTTATAAAATTCCTGAAAAATTTATTGATAGTAAATCTGGCAAAATAAGGATTGATGCTTTAATTAAGTCATATTTAGAATTAGAAAAGATGTTAAGTAATCGTGAAAAATATTATAATAAATTTGTGAATGATAGCTCTGATAAATCAGATAATATTTTAAGCAAATCTTTGCAAGATGAAGATGATAATGTAATTGATCCAAATGATATTGTTATAAAATTAAATTCTGGAATTGTTCAAAATTGTGTAAAAATGAATCAAGAGTTATTGCATAATGGTTTTAATATTGAACAGATTCAAAAGGTTTATGAAATAATTGAAGATTGGGTTTTACCAGAATTTATTGATTTTGCTAAACAAATGTATTTTGATAACGAAATTGAAAAGTTAAATAATACTTTTGGTGGTGCTGATAAATTTGAATTAGTTGCAAATCAATTATACAAATGGGCTGTTAAAAATTTAAGTTCTGATGTTTTGAAAATTCTTGCAAGTTCTTATAATGGTATTGTTGCTATGTATTATATGATGATTAAATCTGAACCTATGGTTGATACAATACTTGCAGATATTGACGGGAACTTATATACAGAAGATAATTTAAAACAAATGATGAAAAATCCTAAATATTGGTTGCAAAAAGACCCTGATTTCATTCGTCAGGTATCAGATGGTTTTAAACAATTATATGGTAATCAGGCTTATTTAAAATAAATTTTATAAAATTGACAGTTTTTATTTTTGTTAAGTTAATTCTTGCTTGTTTTTTCAATAAGATATATACTTTTAAAGTCGTTTGATGAAAAAATGCTTTTATTCATTATTTTTGTATATTTATCATACATTTAATACAAACGATTTTAGTTATATGATTTTTGCCAATTTGTAGAGTAACCCATTTTGTTTTTATGGCAAAATTTAATTAAGGATTTATTAAGATGAAAAAAAATGATTATAAAAATAATCAAGCAGATAATATTAACAAAAAAAACAAATCTGCTTTTAGAAAATTTGTTGATGAATATTTAACTGTTAAAAATGTATTATATTATTATACTATCGGTATTATATCTTTTTGTTTAGTTTCAAAAAGTATTGATATACTTGAACATACGGAGGTTTTGAATATCCCTGTGCGTTCAATGTTCTTAATTGATATCGGTAATTTATTATATGATATTACTATTTATTTAGTCCCTGCTTTGTTTATTGGTGCTATGAGTAAAATTATTCGCAAAAAAAGTCAGGGTCGTAAAATTGGCTATATTATGACTCAAGGTTTAAAGAAAAAAATATTCTTGTCTTGCTTATTTGCTTTGGCAAATTGTGGGGCTCATATAGCTGTGTTTGAAGGTATTACTTTTTCTCATATAGCTTATACTTTTTTATTTTCTTTCTTTATTATGCTTTTGACTATGTCTGCTTTTTTAGGCTTGTTCAAAGAATTGCTTCCTGTATTGGATATGGATTTACAACGCAGACCTTCTAATCCTAATAAAAACAAAAATGTTAAAAATTATAATGCTAATAATATGCCTAGCTTAAATGGTATTAACTTTCAAAATGGTAATTTTGTTGAAAAAGTTAAACGTAAAAACTTTTCTTATCAAAATGATGATTCCAATAATTAATTATTACCGGATTTTTTAGTCCGGTTTTTATTTATTATTTAAAAATAAAATTTAACCCTTTTGTTTTCAGAAGGGTTTAATTTTCTTTTTATTTAATTTCCTTATTCACAATAAAAAGAAATATCTTGTGAAGAAAAATAATGGTGATATCAATACATTTCTCCTTTATCTTTTGTTTATTTTTGTTCAAAAATTCTTAGTTTGTAAAAACTTCTTTATCACCACTTTTCTTCACTTTTATATAAAGATTTAGGAGTTTTATTTTAAAGTTATTAAAGGCGTTTTCGTTCTTTTTTATAAATTGAATATTAACACAACCTTTGATTATTTATTTAATTTTGAAATTTTATATTTAATTATGAAAGGAATTTTAATGTCTGAAAATAGTATTGAAAATGCTTTTATAAAGCAATTTGAAGCTGAGGTCCATTTGGCTTATCAACAAACTGGAACTAAATTACGTCAGACTGTTAGAAATAAATCTAATGTTGTTGGCGCTACAACTGTGTTCCAAAAAGTTGGTAGAGGAACTGCTTCTACTAAACAAAGAAATCAACCTATTACTACAATGAATCTTGATTACACCTCTGTTGAATGTAATTTACAAGATTATTATGCCGGTGATTGGATTGATGCTTTAGACGAAATTAAAACAAATATTGATGAACGTAAAGTTATTGCTTCCGCAGGAGCTTATGCTTTGGGTCGAAAAACTGACGAGTTGATTATTACTGAATTAGAAAAAGCAACTCAAATCATCGATGTTGCTGATTCAGGTTTAACAAAAGATAAAATTATGGCGGCTATTGAATTATTAAATGCTGCCGAAGTCCCTGATGATGGTCAACGCTTCGGTGTAGTCGGTGTTCATCAATGGAATGAATTATTAAAAATTGAGGAGTTTTCATCTGCTTCTTATGTTGGTGAAAATTATCCTTTCTTAAACGGTTTTGAAAATCGTAAATGGATGGGAATTATCTGGTTATTACATACTGGTCTGCCTTTGTCTGATACAAATCGTAGCTGCTTTATTTATCATAAGCACTCTATCGGACATGCTTGCGGTCAAGATGTAAAAACTGATATTTTCTGGAATGGAGAATGTGCGGCTTATTTTGTTTCTAATTCTATGAGCCAAGGTTCTGCAATAATAGATCAAACTGGTATCGTTAAAATTTTATGTAAAGATACTGCTTAATAAATTTGTTTATTGATTGAATCTTTATTTTTTGTTTGAATAGAATTATTGATTTCGGAGTCGTGATTTTTTTACGGCTCCTTTTATTTTAATTTTTAATTAATGGTTTTTATTATGGCTTTATCTAAAATTGATTTATGTTCAAAGGCTTTGTTGAAAATCGGAGCTTTTCCAATTTCTTCTTTTGATGGTGATACTCCAGAGCAAATTATTTCTGACCACTTATATTATGTTGTAAAACACCAGTTGTTATCTGAATATAATTGGAGTTTTGCTACAATACAGCGTGAGTTAAATATGATAAATGCTAAGCCTTTGTTTAATTTTAAATATGTATTCACTTTGCCAGAAGATGTAATTTCTGTTATAACTGCTGATAATTTATGTGGTGGTAAAATTGATTATAAAATCGTTAAAGATGAATTACATACTAATTCTGATAATGTGCTTTTAAAATATGTGTATGATTGTCCAGAAGAATATTTTTCTTCCGACTTCATTACTCTGATTATTGAAAAATTAGCGGGTGAATTCGCTATACCTTTAACTGAAAATACTGCAAAAGCTAATTACTTTTTGAATAATGCTAATCTTTTATTATTAAAAGCTAAATCAAAAGATGGCTTACAAAAAAAGCCTAGTTCTATTAAAAACTTTGTTTTAAGTGATGTCAGATAATCTGTCTGATTTTTATTTAATGTTTTATGAAAAGGATTTTTATTATGGGTAAAATTACAAAGACTTCTAGTAGCTTTTCTTTCGGGGAGGTATCCCCTGATTTAGTTTCAAGAGAAGATTTGGGAACTTATGAAAAAGGGGCTATGGTTTTAGAAAATTTTGTTGTGTCTGTTATTGGCGGTATTAAACGCAGAAGTGGTTTAGAATTTTTACATAAATTATCTGGTAATGGTAGATTGATTGAATTTCATATTGATGAGCAAAATTCTTACTGTATTGTTTTAACAAATTTGAAAATTTCTATTTTTAAAAATGGTAAATTTATTTTTAATATCCCTGCCCCTTGGATTGAAAGTGATATAAAAGATATTCAATGGGTGCAAAATGAAAATGAATTATTGTTGGTTCATTTTAAATACCCTCCTCGTATTTTGAAAATGAAGTCTGAAAACGAATGGATGTTAAATGAATGGGATACTTTGCAAATAGGTGTTAAAAATACTTTGATGCCTTTTGCAAACTTTATAAAAACTTCTGGTATATCTTTTACTGTTAATCGTGTTGGCGATAATTTAAGCAAAAATGCTAATATTGTTGCTAGCGATAATTTCTTTTTTAAAGAATATGTTGGTATTCATTTAAAAATTAACAATGGATTTTTTCGTGTCACTGAATTTGTTGATGAAAAAACTATGAATTTAGAAATTATAAAAGAACCTGAAAATTTTAATCCTGTTTTTTCTTTTGAAGAACAAGTTTTTTCTCATTTAAGAGGTTATCCTAAATCAATTACTTTTTATCAAAACAGATTGATTATTGGCTGATCTCGTGATTTACCTTCAAGAATTTGGATGAGTAAAATTGGAGATTATTTTAATTTTGAACTTGGTGAAGGTTTAGATGATGATGCTATCATATTTGATATTATATCTGATAAACCTGAAATTATTCAGTCAATTTTTGCCGGTAAACATTTACAGGTTTTTACAACTGATTCTGAATGGGTTATTACTTCTTTTCCTATGACTCCTGCTAGTGTGCAGTTGAAAAAACAAACTGGAATTGGTTCAATTTCTTCTAGATACATTCCTCCAATGTTTATTGAAGGTTCGACTATGTTCATAGCAAAAAATGGGGTTGAAATTCGTGAGTTCTTATTCGGCGAAGTTGAACAGGCTTATTCTTCTTTTGACCAAACCGTTCTTTCAAAACACTTGATGCGTTTCCCTTTGGACCAAGCATACGATATTACTAACAGAACTTTATATATACCTATGAAAGACGGCTCTATGGCTGTTTTGACTATTAATAAAGATTATGGATTGCGTGCTTGGAGTAAATTTACTACCGCAGGGAAGTTTTTATCTGTTGCTATTGTTGGGGATAAAACTTATGTAATGGTTCAGAGAAATGATGAAGTCTTTTTAGAATGGTTTAATGATAAAGTTAATACTGATTGTTGTATAAAAATTATTGCTGATGATGATTTGAATAATAAAGATATAAATGTTAGTCATCTTAAAAATAAAGTCGTTTATGTTATAGAAGATAATATTATTTATCCTGTTCAAAAATTATCTGATAATATTTATCATTTGAAAAATTCAGATGCTGAAAATTTAGAAATAGGTTTGCCTTATATACATACTTATGTTCCTTTGCCTCCAATTTTTTCTGGTAATAAATCTGCTAAAAAAGTTATGTTAATAAATGTTGTATTCAGGCTTATGAATTCAAAATATCTATCTGTTGATACTGGATATGGTATTAGATTTATTCATTTGGATAAATACAATAAAAATGACTTTTTTAATCAAATCGGAAAAAATAAAACTCTTGATGTTGAGGTTAAATCTTTCGGTTGGAAGCATTCTTTTAATGAACCTGTTTTTAAAATTCAGTCCGCTGTTCCAGCGAATTTTCAAATAGTATCCGTGCAAGCAAATTATCAAATGGAATCTTTTTAATTTATAGGAGCGTTTTATGTTTAGTTTATTAGATGATGTTATCAATATCGGTTTGAATATATTTGGTAATAAAAAAAAGAAACAACAAGCAAAACAAAAAAATGAATTGATACAGCAATTAGCTACTGAACAATATTTGTCAGATAAAGAAGACTTAATTTTAAAACATAATTTACAACAAAAACAAAATGTTGATTTGTTAAATAAAACTATTTCTGGAAGTAAGGCTAATTTTGCTAAAAATGGATTGAAGACAAGTCAATCTGCTGATAATGCTATTAAAGCTATTGATGATGCTGGTAAAGAATTATTAAATCAGCAAAATAAAATATTTGATTTGAATTTAAAAAAATTACAGCAAGCTTATCAGAATAAAATTGCTATCGGTAATTTGAATTATAAAACTGAAATTGAAAATGCTGATTTCAACTTAATTAATCAGATTTATAAACAATTCTAATTTTGAAAGGTGGTTTTTATGGATAAAAATTATTTTAATAATAAATATAAATTATCTGCTAATATTGATTGTGTTGATGATTTTGACAATTTAAATTGTATTCAAAATGAATCATTTCTTGATGATAATGTTGTATCTGATTTTGAAAGTAAAAGCTCTTGTTCTGTGAAGTATATATGCAATGGTAATAATAAATGCTTTGATATACCTTTTAAAATCTTTCAAAAAGAGTTTATAAAAGTTTATATTGATGATGTATTATAACAATCTGGATTTGATATAATTGAAAATGAACACGGAACCGGAGTTGTATTATTTAACTTTGATATTGTTTCTGGTAGTCATTTAATTATTACTAGAGAAATGGAGTTTAAAAGAAATTATATATTTCAAACTGGTGGTTCTTTTAAAGCAGAAGAAATAAATTATGAGCTGGATTATCAAGCAAGTTATATCGCTGAATTAAATGAAGCAATGAAAAATGCTTTAATTCTTCCTAATAAAAGCGGTAATAATAATTTTAATAATGTATTGCCTAATCCTCAAAAAGGTTGCGCTTTGGTTTGGAATGAAAACGAAGACGGCTTTGTGAATGCTGATATAGGAAATGTAAAACAATATGCTGATATGGCAGAGGATTATTATAAATTAACAGAAGATTTGCACAAAGATATTATGGATAAATTGCAAAATTCTGATAATGGCTGGATTGGAGCTTATAACAATATTATTGAAATTTTGAAAAATCTTGGTATTGATGCTGGGAAACCAATTGACCCTAATCACTCAATGGTTATTGATTGCGGTTCTGTGAATGACAGTGCTGATGATAATGTTGATTATGGCAGTATTTCTGAACCTGCTAATGATAATGATGATTATGGGAATATAGTTTAATATATTTTTTTAGCTTATTTTATGGATTTTATTATGATTTTAGATGATGTGAAAAATAGCTCACTTTCAAGTGATGTGAAAAAAAGTAATCGCAAAGTATCATTTATCAGATTTATAAAAATTTAGAATGATTTACAACAATGGAATGTTCCAGATATTCATAAAGAAATGGCAAAATGGTTAAGTAATTTATACAATAGTAAAAATAAAAAAGGTTTATTATTGGCTTTTCGTGGGTCTGGGAAATCTTCTATTGCTGGTTTGTTTGCTGCTTGGGTTTTATACAAACAAAATGATTGCAGAGTTTTGATTGTTTCTGCTGATGAGCGTTTGGCAAAAAAAATGTCTGCAAATGTTAAGAAAATTATTTCTAAACACCCTTTGATGCAGGAATTGAAACCTAAAAAAGGAGATTGGGCAACAAATAGCTTTACTATATCTCGCAATAAAGAATTAAGAGACCCTTCCGTTATGGCTATTGGTATTTCTGGAAATATTACTGGTTCTCGCGCCGATGTGATTATTTGCGATGATGTGGAAGTTCCTAAAAATTGCAACACTTTCTTAAAACGAGAATTATTACGTGAAAAATTAAATGAATTAGAGTTCGTTATTACTCCTAATGGATTGATTTTATATCTTGGCACTCCTCATACTTTGAAAACTATCTATAAAACAAATTAGACAAAATATATTATTTCATAAATAACTTGACAAAATAATTTTATCGTATAATATCATTGCAAAATATACAAAAACATACTTTTGTATATATTAAAGTAAATCTGACTATCCTCGAAGTTACTCCCTCCTTATTTTCTCTCCTCTATATTAACTTCGGGGACTTTTTTTATTTTAAAATTCACAATTTAGAATCTTGAATGATTTTTATGATTACCGATTCTATATTTTATTAGCCAAAAATACATTTTTTGTGCAAAAACACCTTATTTTAAATTGGAAAAAAATATTATTTTTGTCAATTTTTTAAAGCTAAAAATTACGTAAAATCAATATCTTAATACTTTTATCCTTATGCTTTTATATCAAAAATATTGACTTTTTGATTTTGACTTGCTATAAATCTGCCCATAAAGCAGGACGAAGTATTTTATATTTCTTCCTTAAACAACAGAATTTCTCTCTCCTTTCCTCCTTTTCTCCTTTTGTGTTTATGGACCTGCTTTATTTTCTTTTTTTAATCTTATTTATTCTTTTAATTTATGGTGATGATATGAATAATTTTCTTGATGATGAAAATGATGCTTTCTTGGCTGGATTTGATGTCTTGAAAATTCCTATTATTCGTGATGGCAATCCTGTTTGGCCAGAACAATTTTCTTTGCAGAAAATTGATGATATTAAACGAAAAACTGGATTGAATAAATTTTCTTCTCAAATGATGCTGGAACCTGTTTCTATTAATTTTGGTAGCTTTAATTTAGATGACTTAATCGTTTATAATGATGATTTAGATATAACTGAATCAAATAGTGTTGTAAATTACTATATATCAGGTAAACGATTAAAATATTACTCTTGTTATTGGGACCCTTCTTTCGCAGGTGCTAAATCTGATGGCTCCGTTATCGCTGTGGTTTTTATTGATGAAGATTTTCATTATTATATACACGATGTTAAATATTTGAACTTTGATACTGAACTTTATAACAACTATAATCAAGAACGTAATAAATCTGCAAAAGAACAATGCAAAGATGTTATTGATTTTATGTTGCGTTATAACTTATTTGTTTTAAATGTTGAAACAAATGGTATCGGAAAATTTTTGCCTGAACTCTTACGTGATGAAATTACTTCAAGACGCCTTAATATATCCGTTAATGAAAAAGTAAATAAAATTTCAAAAGATATTAGAATTATTGATGCAATTAAATGTCCTCTTACATCTGGTTTTGTTCATATTAAAAAAAATTTATTAAATACTCAACTTGGTGCAGAGTTCGAAGAATGGAATCCTATCGCTTGCAAAAATAATCAAGTTCGTGATGATGGGCTTGATGCTGTTGCTGGAGCTATTTTATCAGATGCAGTTTTGATTTCTAGGTTTAAAATTAACCCTTTGAAACATAAAGGTTTTCGCATTTATAAAGTAAAAAATGATTTTAATGTTTAATAATTAAGGATTTATGATATAATTGTCCAGTATCTTAATTTAACAATATAATAATGGGGATAATATTATGAATCTAAATCGTTTTAAACAAACTAATTTATATAAAGGTCGTTCTATGATTGAAATGCTTGGCGTTTTGGCTTTGATGGGCATTTTGACTGCTGCAACTTTCCAAATGTATAATTATGCTAGCAATAAATCAAAAGCTATGAATATGGAAGACCAGATTAATCAAACTGCTGAAGATGTTAAAACTTTATTCCTTGGCAGAAATTGGGATGGCTTCCAAAGAATTTCTGATAGAACTTCTTCTGAAAAATATTTTGAAGATAAAAAAATTAAATTACGCGATGCTTGGGGTAATCCTATTTATATTTTAAGAACTGAAACAAAAGACCAAAAATTAGCAAGATTTTATATCCAATTAAATGATGTTGAAGCTGCTGATTGTGTTAATTTAGGTAAACGTATTAATCCTACTTTATTACGTGTTAACAATTTAGATGTTAAACCTGGCCAAATTCCTTTATGTCAGAAAGATAAAAAGAATGTTATGCAATTCTTTTATAGATAATTTAATTATTATATAATACATAAATATTGGGTGGATTTTTTCCGCCCTTTATTTTTTCAATTTCGTGTTTATATTAATCTTTTTTGTGGTATAATGTATTTTAATAAATTTAAAATATTTTTGTTATATATTTATACTTGTTTTTAATCTGATTTATAAATATTTACAATAACAAGATATGTAAAATAAAGGAATTGAATATGTTATATAATTTTAAAAAATCTGCGCGTATTAGTTTACTTACTTTTGCTTGCATTATTTCTGCTTGCTCTTCTGATAATGTTTGTCAAACTAATGAATTGAAAAATCTTAATGATGATGAATTAAAATGTATTGATTGCTTAAAAAAAGAACCTGAACAAAAACAGAAAAAACATAAGCAGAAAAATAAAAAGAGAGCTGTAAAAGCTGAAAAAAAAGTTGAAAAGAAAAAAAATCGTAAAAATAAACAATTAGATAAAATTGAAAAAAAACAAAATAAAGATAACATTAAAAATGATGAAAAAAATAATGTATCTGAATTAAATTGGTTTAATCAATTTGATTATAACTTCAATAAAGTTTTTATTAGCTTTAATACCTTTGATGAAAATGTTATTTATAAAAATAATATGATTGCTATGGGTGGTAAATCTGATGAAGAGGAATTGAATAATCAAATATCTAATGATGATATTTACAAAACATCTCAAGCAATATCTGATAATATAAATTATGATAATGATAATACAACTAATAGCTCTGATAAAAAACCTTTGTTGAATTTTAATATATCTGCAAATGTAGATGATGGCGAAGGAAATACTAAAAGCTATGGTATGAAAGTTTCTGGCGATGTTCAAAATAAAGGGGATAAAAAAGCTATCGGTATCAATGTTGTTGGCGGAGAAGATGGTGAACAAAAACCTTTGATGAATGTTAAATTTTCTGGTGGTGCTGCTGATGGTAAAGATATAGGCGATGAATCAAAAGGTGCTATGGAAGTTGAAGTCGGACCAATTAAAATGCAGGTCGGTGTTAATGTGAACACTGAAAATGAAGGGCAACCTACTATAAACCTTGATTGGAATTTAAAAGCTGATGATGAAAATATCTCTTCCGGTAAAGCTAAAGGTGAAATTAATTTAAAAAATTTAGATGAAGATAATAAACAATAATTATTTTGTTAAAAAATTGGTGTAAATATGGATTTTAAAAAGTATTTTGTTTTTATTTCTTGTATTGCTATTTCTGCTTGTGCAGAGTTTAATAAAGACTTTCAACAAGATAATTTTAACAGCAATACTTGCAATGGTGCAGATTGCCAAAATCAAAATATAAATAATAATATTAATATAAATACTGAACAGAATAATATTGATTCAAGTGCTGATATCGCTTCTGTTGAACCAAATAATGTTGATGTTGTAGAAACAACTTTAATTGAAACTGATTTAGAAGAAAAAGCTAAACGTATTAAAGATGAAGAGTTGGAAAAAATTACTAACATATTCAACAGAGATAAAGAAATAAAACAACAAGCAGAAGAAAATTACAAAAATGAATTGGCAGATTTGCAAAAAGAAAAAGATAAAATGCAATTACAAGTTGATGAATATCAACGTCAAATAGATGAGGTTATTAAAAAAGAATATCCTAATGATCCTAAAAAGGCTTTTGCTGAACGCCAAAGTATGCAAGAAAAATTAAATGAATTTAAACAAAGCAAATTAGATGAATTAGAAGCTAAAAAAAGAAATGCTGATGATAAATTTAATTCTGTAATTGAACAAATTGCTAAAATTGAACAAGATGCTATTCAGAATTATAAAGCTGCTTTGGAAAATGTTGATAAAATGCTTCAAGAAGGTAATCTTAATCAACAATATTCAAATACTTCTGATACTAATAATATTAATCAAAATGTTAATAATACCGATGATAATTTAAAACCTGTTGATAAAGAGATTAAATTAGTTAAAGAAGAATCTTTTAATTTGTCTGACAATAGCTCTGATAGATGGCTTAAATTACAAATACCTGAATGTAATGGTGTTGTTATGCTTCCAAATAATGATACAACTGTTCAACGTTTGGAATATGAAAATGGTAATGTAAATTATGTCGGATTGCTAGGCTTTGGTTTGTATTCTATACATATCAGCAAATATGATGGGCCTGCTACATTAGATAAAATCAGTCAAAGTTTTACAGAAGATTTACAACAATTTGATGTAATCGATGAAAAAAGTATTGTTTACAAAGATACTAAATCTAATGGTATTCGTTGGCGTTATTTGAATATGACTCTACAAAATTATGACTTCGGTGATGGTAATGTTAAACCTCATTACTTCGTTAAACGTGTCGCTGTTAAGGGTAATTTGAAAATTAAATTAGAATATTTCGGTATATTAAAAAGAGGATTTACAGAACCTTTAGTTGACTTGTTTATGGATTCTTTCGATTTTAATGATGTCGGAGCTGATAAAAATATAGTTATTAAGGCTATGCTTGAAGATAATGAGAATTATAAACAAATGAATTCTTTAAATGATGAAGAGGAAGAAAGCGCTGATGACAATAATCAAGAGGCTGATAATAAATCATTAGATGATAATGAAACTGAAACAAGCAATAATTTGAATAATTCTACTAATAATTCTGATGTAAATGTGGATAATTCAAAGCCTATGAACATAATTCCTGAATTTAAGAATTAAGTTTTTCTATATTTTTCATATAATTAGATGTTATATTTCATAAAATTTATATTAATTTTAGACAAAATTTGTTTTTTGTATTTATTTTATTGACAAAATATATTTTTATGTTTATTTTTTATTTGTAAGTTAATTTTTATAAATAGGAAAAAAATTATGCAAAAATTTAGTAAAGTTTTTAAAGTTTTATTATCTGTTGGTATAGGATTGATGGTTGGTTCTGTATTCGTTTATAAATTGAACTCTGTATCAATTCAACAAAGCAGTAAAATTGAACCTGATTTAAAAGAAAAAATATATGGTAAAAGTTCAAATAAAACTGTTAAAGAAAAGATAGTTGCTAATAAACAATACGAAAATAATGTTAAAATAACTAGAAATAATATTAAAAATGTTGCTTATACTGAAACTGCTGTTGTTTCTAAACCAAAAGTTATTCGTATTATACGTCGTGAATTTGTTAAAGATAATTATCAACCTGTTGCTAAATCAGAACAATATCTTCCTGAAAATAGAAGTTTGTCTTATTATCGTCCTAATTATGATGATGTTAGAAAAATTCAACAAAATGCTGATACTTATGATTATTTGAGAAGTCAGCATAGCCCTGAATATTATCAAAATGAACAAACTGTTAAAGAATTAGAAGACAGAGGATACCTTTCTGTAAATGATTTAGCTTTTATCAAAAACGATGATGATATAAAAGTTTTTTATGAATACAAGGTTGTTTCTCCTGATACTTTAAGAAAATTAAAAGCTAATAACTATTATAAAAATAATAATGTTAATACTAAAGTTATTAGCAAGCCTAGAAAAGTTATAAATGCTCCCAATAACTGGGATGTTTTTGATGGTAATTTTGTTTTAAGTGCTGATAATATCGGTGATTTAAAAAGCAATACTGTTATAACTGGTAATTTATATATTATGAATTTTAATTGGGTTAAATTACCTGAAAATATAAAAGTTATGGGTAATGTTTATGTTCAAAATTCTCAAGGCGTATTGTTTAGATATAACACTGTTATTGAAGGTAGCGTCTTTATGAAAGGAAATTCTAGCTTGAAAGCTATGTCTGAAAATGTTAAAATTAAAGGACAAGTGTTTTTAGGTTAATTTAAGTTTTGATTTAAACGATTTTAATTGTTTGTTTTGTCCCGTCTATGAGTTTGATTAAATCGTTTTTATCAATTTGATGCTGTAAAGCATCTTTTTTTTATAAAATACTAGACAATTTTATTTTTACTGTGTAAAATTGCCCTGTTTCATTTGTTATTTCGTTTATATGGTTCGGTAGCTCAGTCGGTAGAGCAAAGGACTGAAAATCCTTGTGTCGGGGGTTCGATTCCCTCCCGAACCACCATTTTATTCATTCTTATCTTTTTATTTTATATATATTGCTTGATTTTATTATGTTATGATTTGTGTTATTGTATAATTTAAAAAAACATCAGGATTTAAACCTGATGTTTTTTTTTAAGAAACCGTACGACATTTATTTTTCCGCTCCATATACTTTTACTACTACCGTTAATATTGTTAGTATTACTAACGGTACAATCAATACCAATCCAAATTCCTTTATTAGCTCGATGTCTAAAATCTTAGATAACAAAGAATATAATAAATCTATCATAAATATACCCCTATAAATATTTATATTCCGTATGTTATTAGGTATTTTTTCTTTTTTCAAGTATTTATAATAAAAAACATTAGAAATTATATCTCTATAATATCTAATGTTTTTCTTGTGATAATGCATTAATATCAGTCTCTTAATCCTGATATAATTATTACAAATATCAATAAAACGAGAATCCACAAACAAATCATATATGCCTTAGCAATGAAATGTATAACTGATAACACTTGCATAAATATAATAACTCCTTAAATTTTAATTTTTTATTAATCTTATCCCTTATATACTTTTTATCAAGTAATTATTTTATTTTTAGACTAAAATTATTATTTTTGTCTTTTTTTATAAAATTTTACATATTTTATTATGTATTGCTCGCTTATTATCTTATTTTTTGATTTTTTTTAATTATTTTTTAAAAACTTCTGTATATGTGAGGATTTTTGTGATATAATTAAAATCATTGGAGAAAAACTGATTTTTTAAAGATTTCGATTTGGGGGAGATAATGGGAATCGGATTTAATACCGTTGGTAATTTTTCAAAAATTTCAACAGGTTTCGGAGATAAAAATCCTGGAAATGCAGTAAATATTACTATTATGGGCGTTGGCGGTGCCGGCGGAAATATCATAAAATTTTTAATGGATAAAAGAATCAGTGGCGTGAATTTTATTTATGCTAATACTGATTTGCAGGCTTTAAGTGCGAATCCTTCTTCTAATATTATTCAGTTGGGTAAAAAGACTACTGGCGGGTTTGGTGCCGGTTCTGACCCAAATGTTGGTGAAAAATCTGCTATGGAAGCAACTGAGGAAATTAAAGCTTCTTTAAATGGTACAAATATGCTTATCTTAATTGCTGGTCTTGGTGGAGGTACTGGAACTGGAGCAAGTCCTGTAATTGCTAAAATTGCAAAAGAAATGGGTATTTTAGTATTATCTTTTGCAGTATTGCCTTTTGATTTTGAAGGAGACAGAAAAAATGTTGCTGAAAACTGGTTGCAAAACTTATTAGTTTCAAGCGATTCATTAATCAGTTTATCAAATCAAAAATTGTTGAATTTAGATGATTCAAATTTACGTTTTGATTTGTCTTTGGAAGTTGTCCACGACATAGTTTATCAAGGTGTTAATAGTATTGTTAGTTTGTTAAATCAAAATGAACTTATTAATAGAGACTTTTCCGATATCGTCCAAGTTATGAAAGATAAAGGTTTAAGTTTAATAAGCTCTGGTCGTGCAAGTAATAATCAAAATGCTTCTCGTGCTGTATTGGCAACTGAACAAGCTTTGAATAATCCTTTGTTATCTGATGTTTCTATACACGGAGCAAAGGGTATGATTGTTACTATCTGTGCTAAACAAGAATCTTTAAAGACTATCGAAGTTAGCGAGGTTATGAACCGTATCACAAAAGAAATGAATTCGCATAATACAAAGGCGAATATTTTATTAGGTGTTTCTTTTAGCGATGATTATTCTGATGATTTAATTGTTTCTATTATTGCTACTGGTTTAGTGGGTAGAAAAAATGTTAATGCAGATAATGAAACTTTTAATAAATTTGATTATTTAAATTCTAATCAAGTTGTTTCTGGATTTGGCCAATCTATAAGTTTGAATGATGAATCTGATGCTTTCTTTAATGATATGGCTAAAAATCAAGATGTTGTAGAAAGCAATGTTGCTGTTGATAAAAGTTCTTTAAATGACGATAGTAAATTTGATGATTTAAATGATGATATTAAAACAGATAATGATGAGATTAATTCAAAAGATGATGATATCGTTGAAATAAAATCTGATAAAAAAGATTTTGATTTTTCTGGATTGAATGATTTCTTATCTGGTGATGCTTTTGGACAAGCTAAAAATAATATAGATGACAATTCAAAATCAAAAATAGAATTTGATTCATTTGATTCTGATTTTGGTTTTAGTGATATGAATGATAATATTGATAATTCAGATTTCGGTTTGGAAGATGAATATTCTATGGCTGAAAATAAAAAAGGATTTTTTCAATCTTTCTTCGGTCGTAATGATAAATTAAAAAAAGATAATAAAGAAAATATTGTTAAAAATTATTTATCAGATAATCAAAAACAAAATAATGATAGTAAGTTAGATGGCAATTTTTCAAATGTTAAAAGCTATTCTGATTTAGATTTCTTAAACGAATTAAAAGATATAAATGGTTTTGAAAATTCAGATGCTAATAATAAATCTGATGAAAATAAAGATGAAATCAAAATTTCATTTTTAAATTCTTCTATCGGTGAAGATGATGAATTCTTTTCTGATATAAATTTTGATTCTGATTTTAGTGATGCTGAAAAAGAAATTATCAAAAATGATGTAGGTAATAATACAAATAATGTTGATGATAATGTTACTTATATTTCTGAAATGGATAATAATAAAAAAGAAGCTCCGAAATATTATACTAAACAAGTTGATATATTTGAATTGATTGAAAGTATTACTGGAACAAAATAATCGTATCAAGAAATAAAAATAAATAAAGCGTTTTTGAGTTATCAAAGACGTTTTTTTTATTTTTATGTTTATTGTTATTGGCGATTTTTAAATTACTTATATTAATCATTAAATTTTAAAGGATGTTTATTATGAATATGTTTATGAATTCTAAAATTATCATTGATGATGATTTAAAAAAATCTGTTAATAATATCAAAAAACGTTTTAAAAAAGCTTTTGAACATAGACAAAAATGGGATAATTTATGGCTTGATTGCTATCGTTATACTATGCCTAATGAAGCTGATTTGTTTTATAAATCTTCTGATAATTCTGATGTAAATAATAATTATAATTTATACGATTCAACCGCTATGGAAGCTGTTGAAAACTTATCTGCAAATATGTTATCTCAAATTACTCCTGCTTGGAGCAATTGGTTTTCTTTATCTATTGCTGATAATTCTGCTTTGGATAATATGCCTTTGAATGAAAAAACTGATATAGAATTACAGATTTTAAATAATGAAAAAATTATTCAAAGCCATTTTAATAAATCAAACTTCTATATCGAATTACATCAATGCTATATCGACTTGATTACTGTCGGAACTGCTTGCCTATTGTTTGAAGAAAATAAAATTGGCGAAGAATCTGCTTTTAAATTTACAAGTATTCCTATGTCAGAAATTGCTTTGGAAGAAAACTTTAATGGTAAATTAGATACTATTTTTCGTAGGTCTGCTATTTCTGTTAAAAATTTGATTGATAAATTTACTGATATATCTTTATCTGATGAATTGAAAAAATTTGTTGATAATAATCCTAATCATAAAGTTAATATCATTGAATGTGTTTATCCAAATGATAATGAATTTGGAACAAATGGTTATAAATATATATCTTTTGTTGATGATGAATTTAATACTTTTTCAAAAGATGATAATCCTATCGTTTTAAAGCAAGGTTTGTTTCCTGTTAACCCTTTCATTTGCTTTCGTTGGTTGAAAACTCCTGGGGAAATTTATGGACGCTCCCCTGTTATGAAAGCTTTACCAGATATAAAAACTGCAAATAAAGTTGTTGAATTGATTTTGAAAAATGCAAGTATTGCTGTTTCCGGTATTTGGCAAGCAGAAGATGATGGTGTCATTAATTTAGATAATATTAAGCTTTCTCCTGGAACTATTATTCCAAAAGCTGTTGGTTCGGCTGGTTTAAGTCCTTTGCAAACATCTTGTGATTTTGATGTTTCTCAACTGGTCTTAAATGATTTGCGTAATAATATCAAAAAATGTTTGCTAGCTGATAATATTTTAGCTATGCAAAATAACAATAAAATGACTGCAACAGAAATAAATGAACGTGTCTTTGAAATGGATAAAGTGTTAGGAGCTACTTTTGGTCGTTTGCAATTCGAGCTTTTAAATCCAATAATTAAAAGAGCTGTCCAGATTTTAAAAAGACGTGGTGAAATAGATGATATAGCTATTGATGGATTTAATGTTTCTGTTTCTTACTCTTCCCCAATTGCAAAAGCTGAAAAAAAGCGTGAGGCTGCAAATATTATTGCTTGGATTCAAAGTATATCTAATTTAGGTAATGATGCTATCGATTATGTTGATAAAAAAGCTGTCGTTAAATTATTAAATGATTTGTTAGGCATTCCAGATAACTTAATTGTTAAAGATAATGATGTTATATCTAATGATGTATCCGATGATATTAATAAATGTTTAGATGATATTTTAAATCAAAATAATAATGAAATTAATGAACAGTTAGAAAACAATTTAAGCAATGAAATTGTGAATAATGATATTTCTGAAAATAATTCAAATAATGATGAACAGATTAACAATAAAAATGATGAGGTTAAAAATGATGAACAAAATGTCGAATAGAGAAATGGAATTGTTTGAAAAAGCTTTTGCTAGATGTTTTGCGAAAGCTGATGGGCAAATAGTTTTGGATTATTTGCATAGTATTACTTATGATAAGCCTGTTTCAATTTATGCTAGCGATGCAGAGTTAAGACATAATGAAGGTCAAAAACATATTGTTTTTATTATAAATAGCTTGATTAAAAAAGGTTCTGATAGAAACAGATTATAACAGCTTTATGCAAATTTTAATTTTGCATCTTCTATACCAATTGCTGTCATAACACTGTTTAATTCATTCTTCGCAGCAACGTGTGATAATGATATTCCACTTGATAATTTTTTATTATTTGTAATGTCTGATATCGTTAATCCTTTTAAAAACATTTCTCGGTATATCACACGTTCGCCTATTCCTGATAAATATTCAAATCCCATCTTTTCTGATAAGTATTTTAACATTTTATCTACTTCCCTTTTGTTGTTTGCATCAACGTGAGATACTCGGTTCCTTAATACTATCCAGCGGAAGTTTTTTGCAATTATCTGGTCAAGATTGTTTTCTCCTGATACTAAACCTTTTAATTTTTCTACGTTCTGTGCGTAATGTGATTTCGAAAAGAAATTATTTGGAACGTCAAACTTTGCTAATACGTCTAGGTCAAGTAAGCTATCATTTACAGGGGTTATTAAAATATCTGCGTTCTTATGTCCTGCGTTCGATAAATGGTTATATGTTCCAGGTGTATCAATTATTATTATATCGTAGTTTTGTTTTAAATTGTTTATTTCTGCATCTAAATCATCTGCGTCTTCTTGTGCACCTTGTTCATCTGCAAATAGCTGAGGTGTCACAACTAAATGTTCTGGTATAGGCAATACTGTTTGGTTTGATTTACAGAAATTTATCCTGTTTTCAATATAATGTGTTAAGGTTCCTTGGCGTCCATCTAAATCAATTGTTGCAACTTTATATCCAGCATACATATATCCTATTGCTAGATGTATTGATAAGGTCGACTTTCCAGAGCCTCCCTTTTCATTTCCTACAACTATGACTTTTGGTAGATTCTTATTTAGCATTAAATTATTTTTTGCCCTTCCCTTCTTTTAGATTTTATCACTTTTTTTGAGTGTTTGCAAGGTTCGAGCGTTATATATTATTTATTAAATATGCTTTTTTTTGGTTCTAATTCTTCTTTTGATAATTTTGCTGTTTCAAAATTATACAGAGCGTTTGATGTTATTATTCTTGATACTAAATCAATATATTCTTTCGTTGTTGAATAGTATTTTAATGTTTCTACTAATGATATTCCGTCGTATACTTGCCCTTTGTTTCTGAAAATTAATCTCATATTTCTATAACCTGAATAGTATTTTGTTGAATTTAAGACTAATGCATAACTGCGGACTGAATCCAATAGTGTTGGAAATGTTTTTACTCTGTGGTTTAAGTTTTTTTCTCTGCTACGTGGCAACATTCCATCATAACTCCAAGTCCATTGTGCAAATAATGCGTTTCCGTCTAGCAAAAAATGTGATGTGCCCCAACCGGTTTCTTGTGCTGATTGAGCGATTGCTAATGCAACTGATATTTTATCAACTTTCTTTATTAATGATGGTAAATCATTTACGTCGGTTTTGTATTTTTCTGCTAGCTTATATAAAAAGTCTAGTTGTTGTTTCGTTAATATTATCTCGTTTCTTATCTTATAAGCTATTGTTAATAGCTGTTTTCTTTCTTCCTCTATTTCTTCGTTTACTTTCAATATCAATGGTAATAAAAATTTTATAAATGCGTCTTTGCGATGGTGTCTGTTTTCTATAAATTCAAAATCTTTCGGTAGCGTTTCTGTAAAAACTCTTGGAACAGGAGCGTTATTATATCTTATCGCATCTAAACGATAATTTATTGATGTGAAATATTGTTGTAATTCTTTCGTTGTTTTAAAATGCTTTGTTTCATCAAATGATACGAATAAAAATGATGATATAAATATTATAGTAAAAATTATTATACCTATCCAAAATGCTTTGTTTTTCTTTTTTTGTATGTCTATTTGAATTGAGGCAAATTTTTTATATAACCTGATTATAAATGACAATTTCCCAATACTTTTTATAAATATGTGTTTGATATGTATTAATTGTCTTTTCAGTTTATGGATAATCTTTAATATACCTTGCTTTATTTTATTGTATATTTTTATTATCTTTACTGATTTAGTTTTTGTTTGCTTTTGGTTTATAAAATCAAATCCAAGTTGGTTTTGTCTTTTTACTTTGTCCAGATTTGATTTATTTTTTAATGAATTTTTTTTATTATGATTCATTTCTTAAATCACTTGTATTTAAAAGCTTTGATTTTTATTTAAAATATTAAATCAAAGCATTGTTTATTAGTCTTCGTCTTTTACAATAACAAATACTTTTCCAATATGATTGGTTTTGTTCCAATATTTCTTTTTTCCTGATGCAAATGTTATCGTATTATCATATTTTAAAGATATTACTCCGATTTCTACAAGCTTATCTATCAATGTTTGTTGAATATCTCCCATATTTAAGCAGCCTTGTGTAGGTCTGTATAACTTACCTGTGTTTTTATCTTCGTATTGTGGTGGTTCGCTTGGTTCAGCTGAATTTCCGTGTATTCTTAATAAATTTCTTCCTACAACTGCTTGGCCAAGTGCATATTCGTTAATCCAATAATCTTTCCAATGCTTCTCATCAATTATTTGAGATAAAATTGGTGCATCAAATGGATATGGGGTTCCTCCTACTGCAACCCAGCCTGAGTCTATGTCAAGATATGGTTCTTTTCCTAACTCCAAGTTTTCTTCGTTCTTCATTACTCCTTCAACTCTGTATATTCCTTGTGGAGTGTTTGCGTTTGGATCTATTCTGTTATTTTTCTTTAATGCTAGCGTATCTCTTGATAATCCTAAAATTGGTTGTTCGTATTCTAACCATTCTCCTTTATGCTTTATTCTTATTTTTCCTGTGGATAATCTGTCCTTTGGTAAGGTTATATATATAAATGTAAAATCATCACCTTTTCCGTAATTTAATACATCTGATGTTGATGCTTCATCTGTGCTTTGTTCTTCCATTACTTCTTCTGTTAATGGATAAAAGCAAAATCCGTATTTCTTTTCGTTTGATATTGCCGGATATACTATACAAGGGACAACTTGTCTTGCAACGTAATTTAATGGTGAATTATCAAAATATGGGTCGTCTTTTTGATACCCTCTTTTTGTTTTGTCTTCTGCAATTCTGTATGTCGCAATTTCATCTGTGTTGAATAATACTGTGTCGCCTTTTCTGAATCTGTATGGCATAAATGTTACTGATGGGTCATCGTTTACTGCTCTGTATGTTATTCTTCCCATATTAAATAAATTTCCAACATATTCTGTTTGTAATGGGTTTCCATAATTTACTCTTTCTATAAAACGAACTTCTCTTTGATATTGTGTTGCCCTGTATTTTTTTACCTCTGCATTAGCTGGATTTGTAGCAACTAATATACTTATAAAAATTAGTGCTTTTGTTATATATTTTTTTAATTCGTTTCTATTTAGCATATATCTTTCCATATTTTTCTTATTTTACTTTATACCCATTTTATATGATTTTATTTTATTTTCAATCTTTTGATTTATTTTATTCAGAGCGAATTTCATATATCATTACTCCAATTAATCTTTTGTTTACCTTTATTCTTTTTATGTATTCGTGTATAGTTTCTTCAAATACTCTTTTTTTGTCTTTGCTTGCGTGACGGAATATTATATTTTTTCTTACCATAGGAATAGGATTTGATGAAAAATATTCGTGATATGTGTTGAATAAAAATCCTACGTGTGAAATATCCATATTTGTTCCAAATTTTTCCATATCTGTTTCTTCGTCTTTCATTACTATTTTTATTAAGCTTGCTGGTGGTAGCTTTGAACCTAATTCCTCCGGTGTTATTTTTAACATCTCTGAAAATGGAATGTATTCTAGTTTTATTTTTTGTTTATCTAATCCTGTTTTATAATCTGTTATGTCTATGTTATGGATTTTCTTAAACCATCCTTTATAATCAATTATTGATGTCTTTGTTTCTGTATGCCCTATGTCCTTTGTTATATCCTTAAATAAATCTTTGTGCATCGGCAACCATTGTGTTGTGAAAAAATGATTCCTTGTAAGACAATTATTTTTTGTCATATCTTCTGGAGTGCCATTTTTATATCTGAATATTGGTATGTATTTTCTTATTTCTTTTGGTGTTGCATTCTGTAAGTCTATGTCTAGGATTTCATCATTTTTTGTTTTATTTATTATATCTTCGTTATATTTAAATTTTTCATAATTTGCAATTATATTTGCTAATACTCCTTCAACATATGTAACACAATCAAAAGCATCTAATGTATCTGTAATTTCTTCGTGCTCTATATCGCATTTTATTGTATCTGCTATGTATGGGGATCCTATATACCCAGCGGATGTAGTAAATAAATTTATTGCTGGTAGTCTTATTTTGATACTTTTATCCTCTTTATCTTTTTTTATTAAAATAATTGTAATTATTGATATTAATACTGCTAAGATAATAAAGAATATTGCTTTTTTATTTTTTGCTTTTACCATTTTTTTACTCTTATTATATATAAATCTATCGGTTATCGGATTATATATATTTTTATTTTATATTCAATGTTTTTTGCTTGATATGATTGTAATTGGTTTGTAATATACAACAACCGGTTTAATTTTTTTAAGAAATGAGAGTTTTATGGATAAAGAGAAAAAAGTTAAAGTTCCACTTTATAAGAAAAAAAACGATAGTAATATGAACAATAAACATCACAAAGAAGATAATATTATCTTAAATGATGATAATAATGCTGAATTGGTAAATAATGAAGATATATTTAACGAAGATGCTATTGTATTAAATCAAAGCGATGATGTGATGTATAATTCAAATAACTTGAAAAATAAAAAAGTTAAAAATAAAGGAAAAAGTTTCTTTAAATTTCAATTGAAAAAATTTAATTTCTGGTATGGTGTTTTTGGCGGAGCTGTTTTGTCTTTAATCATCATTATATATTTGTTTGCTAGATATAGTATTGATTTGCCAGATTATGATAAATTAGCTGAATATAAACCTTCTATCATTACACGATTTTATGCCGGTGATGGAACTTTATTAACTGAATATGCAGAAGAAAACAGAGTTTTTGTTGAATATGACCAGTTGCCTCCGAATCTTATAAATGCCTTTTTATCAGCAGAAGATAAAAAGTTTTGGAAACATTCCGGTATCGATGTTTGGGGCATTATGCGTGCTATTTTATCAAATATTAAAGCTATGTTTACCGGTGGTAATTTCCAAGGTGCTTCAACAATTACTCAACAGGTCGCAAAAAATTTCTTTTTATCTTCTGAACGTTCTTTGGAAAGAAAAATTAAAGAGGCTATTTTAGCTTTGAAAATTGAGCGTGCCTTTACAAAAAAACATATTCTTGTTTTATATTTTAATCAAATTTATTTGGGGGCTAGGTCTTATGGTGTTGCTGCGGCTGCTCAAAGTTATTTTAATAAAACTTTAAATGAATTGTCTTTATCTGAATGTGCGTTTTTAGCTGCTTTGCCAAAGGCTCCTAATAATTACAATCCTGTGACGAAAAAAGAAAGAGCTATTGAAAGACGTAATTGGGTATTACAAAGAATGCTCGCAAATGGATATATCACAGAAGATGAATATGAAAATGCTAAAAATGATGATTTAGTAGTTAGCAAAAATTTGGTTGAAACAAAAGAAAATGCTAACCTTTACTTCACAGAAGAAGTTAGAAGATTGTTAAGCAAAACTTATGGAACAGAACAGCTATATCGTGGTGGGCTTGTTGTTAGAACAACTGCAAATTCTGAATATCAGAAAATTGCAACAGAAGCTTTACGTAATATGATTTTAGCTTATGATAAAAGAACTGGTTGGAAAGGCCCTGAAACTAGTTATAACTTATCTGATTACAGCTGGATTGATGAAAAGATTTCAGAGCTTAAAAAGAATAGAGAAAAGTTAAAAGCTGAAACTGATGCTTTAGAAGATTCTGATGGTGATGAAGCTTCAGAAGTTAAGGTTAAAACTGATGGTCCATTGGAAAGATTAAATGATTTAAAGAAAAAACTTGCTGCAAATGCTGGGCTTGAAAAAAGTAAAAGAGTTCCTGATTGGTTCATTATATTGAATTATGACCCTGTTATTTCTGGTATGGAAAAACAAGGTTGGAGAAAAGCTATTGTCTTATCTGTTGATGACCAAAATGCAAAAATCGGTATGAAGGATAAGGTTATCGCAAATGTTAATTTATCAACTGCTATGTGGGCAAGACCAACTCATATGGAAACTATGACTGTTGGACCTGTTCCAACAAGTATGCGTCAGATTGTTAAACCTGGTGATGTTATATTCGTTGAACCAACTGATAAAAAAGGTGAATTTGCTTTAAAACAAAATCCTAAATTAGAAGGGGCTTTAGTTGCTATGGACCCTCATACTGGACGTGTTTTAACTCTTGTTGGGGGCTTCTCTTTCGCAAAATCTAAATTTAATCGTGCTACACAAGCTAAACGTCAGCCGGGTTCTGCTATTAAACCTTTGATGTATTTGACTGCTTTGGTTCGCCCTAATTATGAACCAAACAGCATTTTATTAGATGCTCCTATCGTTATGGAAAAAGAAGATGGTAATTTGTGGAAACCTGATAATGCTGATAATCAATTCTGGGGGCCGATGACTTTAAGACAAGCTTTGATGAGGTCTAAAAATTCTCCTGCAATACGTCTTGCAAATGCTGTCGGTATACATAATGCTGTCAGAATGGCTGAAAAATTCGGAGTTTACAAAGATATTAAAAATGAAGATATCAATTTATCTATGGCTTTGGGTTCTGGTGATACAACTGTTCTTGATTTGACTACTGCCTTTGCTTCTATATTAAATGGTGGTAAGAAAATTACTCCTCGTTTAGTTGACAGAATTCAAGATAGAGATGGTAGAACTATTTACAACTTCGAACAACGTCAATGTGAAGGTTGTCAAACTGAATGGCAAGATGGATTGCTTCCTCCGATTATTGAGGACCAACGTGAGCAATTGGCTGACCCTCGCGGTGTTTATCAGTTGATTTCTATTATGGAAGGTGTCGTTAGTGCCGGTGGAACTGGAACTATGGCTAGAATACCTGGTAGAACTATTGCTGGAAAAACTGGAACAACTAATGATAATAAAGACGGTTGGTTTGTTGGTGGAACTACTGACTTAGTCGTAGGTGTATGGGTAGGTTTTGACCAACCTAGAAATATGGGTGAGTATAATAATGGTGCTACTTTATCTGCTCCTATATTTGAGGCTTTTGTAAGAAGAGCTTTGGCTGGAACAAAAGATAAAGCTTTCCCTGTTCCAGATGGTATTAAGTTTGTTCGCATAAATGATAAAACTGGTAATGTTGCAACTGCAAATGATGACCCAAAAGATGTCGTTTTAATGCCGTTGAAAAATCCAGATGCTATGCGTCAAAATAATAATTCTGAATCAAATAATATGAATAATCCTGAAAGCAATAGACCTTATATTGCTCCTGGTAATTATCAGAATGATCCAGAGGGTATTTTTTAATTAAAAATATTTAAAATGAAAGGTTTATAATGGTTGCAAAAGTCGTTATTAAAGGAGGTAATAAATTATCTGGTAAAGTTCGCATTATGGGAGCGAAAAATTCCGTGTTGGAATTAGTACCAGCAACTTTGTTGACTGATGAAAAAGTTGTTTTGAAAAATGTGCCTGTTTTAAAAGATGTCGAAACAATTGTTGAATTGATGAAGGCTTTTGGAACTGACGTTCAATGGGATAAAGAAAATTGCACTTTAACTTTACAAACAAAAGAAATTATTTCTAATAAGGCTCCTTATGAAATTGTGAAGACTATGCGTGCTTCTATTTATGTTTTAGGGGCTTTGTTAGGTAGATGCGGATCTGCTCGCGTTTCTTTTCCTGGCGGCTGTGTAATAGGAACAAGACCTATTGATATTCACGTTCGTGCAATGAAATGTCTTGGTGCTTCTGTTGAAACTATTCACGGTTATATCGTTGCAAAAGCTCCAACAGTTGATGGCGAAACAAGATTAATCGGTGATGTTATGGATTTATTGGTAACAGAAAAATCTGGACATAAAATTACAACTCACGGAGGATGTGTTAATGCTATTTTAGCAGCTGTTTTAGCTAAAGGACAAACGGTTATTGAAAATGCCTCTATGGAACCTGAATTAGATGATTTGATTTCTATGTTAAATTTGATGGGGGCTAAAATTAAACGTGATAAATATGATGATGGAACTGATGTTATAATCATTGATGGTGTTGATAAATTACACGGATGTGAATATTCTGTAATGCCTGATAGAATGGAAGCAATGACTTATGCTATTGTTGGAGCTATGAATGGTGGCGTTGTTGAAGTTCAGAATATTGATACTTCTAAAATGGAATATTTCTTGGAAAAATTTAAAGAAGCTGGTGTCGTATTTGATGATAAAGGCGATTCTTTAATTGTTTATGGTGATAAAACTAAATTAAAAGCTGTTGATGTTGAAACTCTACCTTATCCAGGCTTTCCAACTGATATTCAATCCCCTTTTATGACTTTGATTAGTGTTGCAGAAGGTAAATCAACATTGTGTGAAAATGTCTGGGAAAATAGATTTCAATGTGTACAAGAATTGCAACGTATGGGAGCAAATGCTGATATAATAAATCCTAATACAGTTTGCTTTACTGGTGTTGAATCTTTGGACCCAACTGATGTAATTGCTTCTGAATTACGTGGTGGTATGGCTTTAGTTTTAGCTGGTTTGGTTGCAAAACCAACTGGTTATACAAATATTCATAGAGCTTATCATATTTTTAGAGGTTATGCTAACTTCGCTGAAAATTTAAGAAATTTAGGTGCTGAAATATCAATTGAAGATGAATAATAAATTTTTAATTTTATTGATATTATGCAATAAAAAAAGCTCTGATATTCAGAGCTTTTATTTTATTTTTAATGTTGTTTATTTTTTGTTTTTTGGTTTCATTTTCTTTACCAAATCTAACAACTCTTTACATTGTTCATAACGTTGTTGATAGCTTGATTGGAATGCTAAAATATCGTTATTTGTTTTTGATTGATTATATAAATCTGAATATGCTCCAAGTGCCCATTCCAAATTTGCTTCTGCAAGGTCAAAGTCACGTAAGCTCATACGTATTGCTCCTAATGACTGATATGCATTTGCTCTGAAGAATTTACCATTATATGTATCATCTGATTTTTCAATCACTGTGTTATAATCATTAACTGCATCTGATACATTTTGTAATGCTAAATTAACTAATGCTCTATTGAAATATAAACTTACTTCATTTGGATTAAATGCAATTGCTCTGTTGTAATCATCAAGTGCTTTATCATTATCCTTTACGAAATCACGATGGATTAAGCCTCTTGCTGCATACAATGAATAATTTGCTTGATCCATTTCAATCGCTTTATTTATTGTTGATAATGCGTTTTTTGTATCTTCTTCTAAATTATCTCCTAAGAATACATATCTTAATGCTTTTTTACGCAATGCTTCTGCTTCTGGTTTTGCGTTAGGAGCTTTTGGTGATCTTTCAATAATTCCTGCAATCAATGATTTTGGATTGTTTGGGTCATCAATTGTTGGTTCTGATGTTGTTGTTTCACATCCAGCCATTATTATTGCCAATGCTGATATGATTAAATATTTTTTAAAGTTTAATTTCATTTTATTCCCTCCATAAAATTTTTATGATAAGATTATATTATAATTTTTGCTATCTTTCAACAAGTATTTCAATACTTAAATTCTTTATTTTATTAGTTTATACCCGTTTCTTTCAGTGATAATTATCTTTGGATTTGATGAATCTTTTTCTATTTTTTGTCTTAATTTATATATATGAGATTCAAGTGTATGAGTATCTATACTTTCAGAATATCCCCAGATTGTTAAAAGTAAATCCTGTTTACTGATAGTATTATCAGGAGCGTTATATAAATGTGTTATTATAGATATTTCTTTTTCTGTTAAATCTATTTCTTGGTTATCGATTATTGCTTTTTGCAATGTCGTATTTATTAAAATATTTTGTATCTTTATTTCTGTTGTTATTTTCTTTTTGTTTATATCTAAAAGTTTATCTATTGATGTTAATATTGATATGAATTTTACAGGTTTATTAAGAGATATACTATTTAATGAGTTTATTGATAATGTTATTTTATATTCTGATATATTTATTAAAATTGAATCGTTATTTGAATTTGATTGTAAAGATTTATTGCAATTTAATTCATAATTATCCAATGATTTATTATTGAATACTTCTTTTAAAGAATTTATTTCTTTATCGTTATTTCCTGTAATATTTAATATTATTTTTTCCATATTTATTTAATTGTAAAAGATTTTTTATTATTTTATAATCCTGTATTCATTAATATGATGCATTGTATCATATTTTAAGTTTAATAATCAATTTTATATTTATTTGGAGGTATTAGTTTGATGAAAAATTATTTAAAATATTTTATGGTTGGAGCATTTGCTTTTAGTATTGCTTCTTGTACTGCTATTTATACAAGAATGTCTAAATCTGATATGCAAGTTAAAGTTGAAATGAGTGATACTATTTGGTTAGATCCTGTCGCTCCTGAACAACAAACTATTTACGTTCAAATTAGAAATACTTCTGGTAGTCCTTATTTTGGAGACTTTAATCAGTATATAAAGGCTGAATTTACTAATAAAGGTTATAGTGTTGTAAATGATCCTAACAAAGCTCATTATTTAATGCAGGTTAATATAAAAACTGCAAACTTAGTTTTAGAAACATCTGATGGTCAAGTTTCTGGTGTCCCAGGTGCTATATTGGGAGGTGTTGTAGGTTCTCAAGTAGGTGGTGGTAAAGGTAATGAGCTTGCTACTACTGCTGGTGCTGTTGTTGGTGGCCTTGCAACAATGTATCTTGATGCTAAAACAAAAGATGGTTATTACAATGTTGTAGTTGATATTAAATTACAAGAAAAAACTGATGATGTTGTTAAATCAAAAGAATATCAAGTTCAAGCTCAAGGAAATAGCGGTGAAAGAATCACTACATCTTCTGGAACTTCAAATCGCAAGTCTTATACAACTATCTTAACTGCAACTTCAAACAAAGTTAATTTAACAGAAGAAGAAGGGACTGCTGTTATGCAAGAAAGAATTGCTTCTTCTTTAGCTGGATTGTTTTAAAATATAAACAGTCTTTTAATTTAAAAACCCTATCATTATTTGATAGGGTTATTTTTTATTATAATTTTTATTTTTTATTTGCACTTTTTTTCTAAATTATTTATTACTGCTCTGTCTTTTTGCTGAATCGCCTTTACCAATACTTCATTTGGCATTTGCAATAATCCTTTTAATATGCAACAACCTTGTCTATTCATATCGCCTATAACTGGACAATTTTCTTTATATTCATCTTGTAAGGTAATTTTTATCATTTCTGCTATTAACTCTTGGTTAACAGCTTCTGGATTTCCTTGGTTTTGATTATTTAATTCCTCTTGATTATCTGCATTTTGTGCAAATATATTGGAACATATGAAAAATGTTGATATAAACAAAAATATATGAATATTTATCTTCATATTCCCTACCCTTTCTTATTTAATATATATTATTAAATTTTAAGGTAGATTGCAAAAAGAAAATATAATACTTATATATTTTTATTATTAAAAATCGTTAATTTCTATATATCTTGCCTTTGTTCCATCAGGCCTTTTGATATACAATACATTTATATCATCTTCTTTATTTTCTGCATCGTCCATATCAATATTTATAACTTTTGCTCCTGATGGAGTTTGCATATATTTGACTTCTTCTTTACCTGGATGACGTGGTGGCTTTGGAACTAAATATCCTCCATATACAGGTATTGTTGGATATACTGGATTTATTATAGGTTGATGATAATATACATAACAATTGTTTCCATTACATATAGTTTGACCATTTAACAAAAATCTTGATATTCCTATATCTCCAGATATTTTTGTAAAATCATCATCTGTATAAATTGTTGCTGATTTTGTGCCTGTTTCATCTTTCTTTATAATATGTGATGTGCTTTGAGCAATTACTGGGAATGAAATAGCTGATAATACTGCTGATATTATTATATATTTAAATTTATTCATAATATAATCCTTTCTTTACTTATATTATATATTATTTAAATATTTTATTAAATAAATTTATTTTGTTGACAATCGTATGTATTAAATATATCATTTTTTTATATTTCGTATTTGTTTAATTTAGTATTTGTTTATTTTCATAATATACACATGCCCTAGTTATATAACTAGGGTCTTTTTTATAATTAAATCAATTTTAAGTTCTTATAAATTATAGAATTTTTTTGTTTTTAAATAAATAAAAACACTTTTTTAAAATACTTGACAAAAATCTTATTTAGTTTAAAATAACACGCAATATCATATTTTTATATGGTATTTCTAAAAATAATATTTGTACAAGGAGGCACATATGCCACAAAACAA
>CASDRH010000030.1 GCA_949283075.1 uncultured Pseudomonadota bacterium
ATTCAATTAGATTAGGGTCTACACGAGAAATACCAATCTCCGGCATAGCAGACATCAAATCCATAATTCTAACCACATAAGAAGAACATTGATTCTTAAAAACATCACAAGATGCTTTGCATTTGTTTATAACAGCATTTCTAATTTCTTCATCATCACCTCTAAAAGATCCATAGCAGTATCCTATACCTCTACATGTCTGACTAAAAGAAACTCCAATACTATTTTTAGTCATATATTGATATGTATCTGAACCATTACATTTAGACTCTTCACCACTCCAGCAATTTTGTCTACTCACTTGACTTCCACTAAGATTATTACAAGAATTAGCACATTGTTCATACTTCTGATTAATATTACCATCAGCACATACAACAGGAACAACTAAATTCGGGTCCTTAACATCAGCAGCAAAAACTTCACTTTGCCAAGAACCAAAAATCATTACAAGAAACATAAAAGTAATTTTAGCAATTTTATTATCTGATTTATTTTCATTAAAAATACTTGTTTGTGTATTTACTATTTTTTCCATAGCTTTTTCCTTCCTTGTTTATTGTTAATAATAAACACCATCAAAAAGCACGATAAAGCCCGCATTTTTCAATGGCTGGAAGTTTAGAGCTATACAGAGATTATAGTGTAATTTATTCACCACTAAAGACATATGGTACAGCAAAACGCCGTCCATAAAAAAAGAATCTTAACTGGTTTATTCGATTACCTTCCAACCGAATGACCAGTTTCGTCTCTGCAAGGAAGCTCTAACCCTTCCTGATTATCCACCTTAGATAATCACCAAACATTATAAATTTTTTTTAAAGTTTTGCAACAAAGCATTTATACAAACAAAAAGTTGACAAAAAATAAAATAAGTCTTGATTTTTAAGCTAAAATACTATAAGAATATTCGTTTATAGAGGAATATTAACTTTTAAGGTGGGTTTGTTAACAAACTAAATAATAACTATAAAATGGAGCAATTCTATGGTAGAAATGAACAAAAAAGAACCATCATTCAATAACAACTCTGGAAATGGTGGAAACGAACAAAAATATAATAACAAAAATCAAAATGAAAGATTTAACCACAACCACAAATCAGCACCAAATCAACAAAAAGTATTAGTTGGTGCTATCATAGCAGTATGTTTAATAGCTTTGATTTACTGGATTGTATCAGCATCATCAACAAAGAAAAACGATGCATTAGTAAGCGAAGCAAATACAACAACTGAACAAACAGAAAAGAAAGAATCATTCTGGTCATCATTATTCAAATCAGAACCAAAGAAACCAACATTTGATGTTGCAAGAACTCAAAATGGAGAATTGTTGATTTCTGGACGAGTAAATGAAAAGAAAGAAACAAAAGTATTCATATTAAAAGATGAAAAAGCTTTTGCAGAAGAAATGTCAGATAAAAACGGAGAATTCGTATATATCCATTCACAAAGATTACCAGAAGGACAAGCAAAATTCTCTTTATATGTATTAGATGAACAAGGAAATCGTCTATATTCAGAACAAGACATAATATTCTCAATATCACATGAACCAAGCCAAGACCTTGCAGTTATGGTTCAAAACAAAGAATCATCAGCATCAAAAGTTTTACAAGCTCCTGCTGGTGAAAACATCGGAGAATTATACTTACAAAATCTAGATTATGATGAAGACGGAAATATGATTTTCTCTGGTTCAGCAGCTGCAAACAGCACAGTTAATGTATATATCAATAACAACCTTTTAAAATCAGCAACTGCAACAAGCAATGGAACATTTGCTATAAAAGGAGAAACAGATTTAGACAGCGATGAAACATATAACATAAGAATTGATATGGTACAATTTGGAAAAGTTATAAAAAGAGTATCATATAAATTCACACCAAACTTTATCGATGGAATGGGTTCATCATACATAGTTAAAAAAGGTGATAATTTATGGAATATTGCATACATCAAATATGACAACTCTAAAAGCTATGTTGTAGTATTTGAAGCAAATAAAAATCAAATAAAAGACCCAAATTTGATTTATCCAAACCAAATTTTATCTGTTCCTCGTAAAGAATCAGACTTCTACATAGATACAAAAAAAGAATATGAGGAAAAAGAAAAAGCAGAATAAAAAGCTTTTAACAAACTTCATTTTATGATAAAATAATCCTTATGAGAATAGGGATTATTTTTTTTACACTAATGCTAATTACAAATAGCAATATCACATATGCAAATGGGGATACTTCTGACGAATCAAAAATAAATTTAATTGAATCGGAAGTATATTCAGCAGAACCATTAAAAGAACAAACAAAGCCTTGTATAAAAAAGGAAGAAATTTCAGCATTAAAAATAAGAGTAATGCGTGATAGAATGTCAGTATCATCAAGAAACTGCACAGAAACAGAATCAAATTTATATTTAAAAATAGAAGATAAATTTAAATATGCATTCAGTGCTAATAATACGATATTAGAAATATTCTTTCAAAGAATAGAACCAAATGATTCTGAAAAAAAGATGCATAAATTCATAACAAACATAGCAAATTCTGCATCTATAAATAATACATATAATAAAGAAAAATTTTGTTCCGATCAGTCAGAACTAATGAAAGAAATGATTAAAATAAATCCAAAAGATATAGCGGGGTTTGCAGAAGATAATATAAAAATCAAAATATCAAATCCTAAACTTTGCAAATAAGAATTTAATCGTTCCACTCTTTCATTCTTTTCAAATAAACATAATCAGATATTGAAAATATATCATCTTCAAACTTTGCAATATAACCAATATCAGGATTAGAATAATCAGAAAACAATTTAACTAAACCTTCATAAGTATTATTTAACAATTCACTTGTCATTTTATATTCAAAACATTCACTATCAGAATTAATCTGTCCATTTAAAGCATAATATTTAACACTACTACAATTTCCATTAATAATATCTTCACCAGAAACGAAGCTACCCTTATTTAAAATCAAAGCTTCTATAACAAGCTGAGGAGAATTTCCATTTTCTAAATCATAAGGTTTGGGCAAAGACTTTTTAGTTTTATAATCAATAACTCTGATATTGTTATCTGATAAAACATCAACTCTATCAGCACGAGCAATAACTTTATATTTAAAATTATTATAATTAATTATCATATAACCAGGTATTTCACTATAACTTTTAAATAAATTTTCTTTATCACGATTGAATTCAGAAACAAAAATATAAGCAGCTTGTTTAAATCTAGCTTCCCAAAATTTATAAAGATAAGTATTATTGCCAGAATCAATATAAAACAATCTTTTCATCTCATTAAACAATTGCTCTACACTCTGCCACTTATTTTCAACAAAATTTTCAATTGCTTTATGAACTATTATACCAAAATCTTTCGCTTCCAATTCGGAATCAATATCCTGTAATTTATTCAACTTAAGAATATTTTGAGCATAAAACACATAAGGGTCTTTTAATAAAGTTTCAATTCTAGTTGCAGAAATAGTATCAGGGCGAACCTCAACAGGAGGTTTAGGATTAGGTTTTTCATAATTTTTAAAAGAATTAACCTTATCTAAATTTTTAAGAATATTAAAAATAAAAGATTTATAATTTTCATTCGTTTTTAAATTAGAATTTTGACTAACCGCAGAAAAACGATACATCAACCTAGAAGGTTTAGCTTCAGCTCCATTTATTTTTTTAGAATAAGTTAAAATAATCTGTTTAGATGAACATAAAAACTGAACAAAGTCATGAGAGGCAAGCCCAATTTTTTTCTCTAAAGGAGGCAATCCAAATTTATCTCTCATTTGCCTACTCATCCAAGGGTCAGAAGCAGTTTCTTTTGGAAAAATACCTTCATTTAATCCAGCAATAATAACTAAATCAGCTTGTTGCATACGAGCTTCAATAGGTCCTAAAATAATAACATCAACATCATCAGAAATAACATTTTCACGGACTTGATAAGATCCCATAAAAGATTCTATTACAGATAAATATTCATCAATATTCATCTTTATACCTGACATTAAATCAGATTTATTTTTCATATCAGAAACAAATTCATTAAAAGCAGATATTTCCATATTATGGACTAAATTAAAATCAATAAATTTTAAAAACACATCTAAATGAACATTAAAAAATTCAGTAAAAGAAACATTACAAAGATTTTTTATTTGATATAAAGATTCTGTCTTATCTTTCAAATAATCAATAAGCTTATATATACGAGAAGACACAACATTAAAATCATCATCAAATTTAAAATTTTGTTGAGACAAACTTAATTCAATACTATTTAATTTATATCTTAATAAATCCAATCCATTTTCATTATCTGAATAAAATCTATTTCCACGCAAAAGATTTTTTTCAATCCAATCAACAATAAATTTTCTATCAGATAGAGGAATATCTAAATTAAAATAATCATTTTTCAAAAAAATCTGTAAATCATCATAAGAGTAATTAGAGCTAATCATTCTAACAATAAATAAAAAAGCTTCTCCCAAAGCATTCCAATTTAAAGGAAGCCCAGCACTATCATCATATGAGATATTAAATCTTTTTAAATTAGCAATAACTTTTTTCACAATATTTCTATCTTGAGATATCAACAAAGCAGTCTTTTTTACATCACCAGAATTTTCTTTCATATCTTTTATAGCAAGAGATATACTTAAAGCCTCATCAAACTGGCTTTCGCAATCAAAAACAGAAACTTTATTTAATAAGTCAGATTTAAAACTATCAGAATTCAAATCACCCCAAATTTTACCAGTATTATCATTTGGTAAACTAATTAAACTTGAAAACTTTTCAATATCATCAATATTCAAATTATCAGGAGTAATATTTTTAACATCACTACGATTACAACCTAAATATGCTAAAAGCATTTTCAAATTATATTGAGGATGAACAGAAGAAATAACTTTCCAAGAATCATCATCAATAAAAAAATCTAATCCAGGTAATACCAACATACCATTATAAGAATCTGATTTAATATCTAAAATCTTTTTAATTAAATATCTTGTAAAAGGCATAGAACCAGTAGAACCAGCAACAACCACATTGCGATATTTAAAATCCCTATCAGAATTAGCTTTTAAATTTATTTCATCAGCAAATTTTTTCATCAACAAAACTCGGCGTTTAGAAGAATCAATCTTACCTTCTAACACTTCATTCCAATAATCTTTAATGATATACAAAAAATCTAAAACTTCTTTCCAATGTTGTTCAAAATTATCAGGAACAATTTTATCAATACCATCAAAACTCAATTCTTCATTATTAACAGTATCAATAAAGCTTCCAAGAGTCATAGCTATTTTAAAAGCTTGATCCCAAGTCATATTATCAAACTTTCTATTAATAACAGAAGATTTCTTTTTAATTAAATTTGCTAATATAGCCAATCTATCAATATAAGAAATAGCATCAGGAATATCAGATATTTTATCGGATATATCAAAAGCATCATCAATATTAAAATCATCATTTTCAACAGATAAAATATCCTCATCATCAATATCGCCAACAGGAATAACTTTTGGCAAAATAACATTCTCAACATTATGATATTCACAAACATATTTCGTAAATAGTTTTATAAATCTACGCTCTGCTCTACGTGTAGGAAGCAAAATCAAATCTTGTTTTAAATCAAAAGGATTATAAAGTTTAGCAAAAAACTTTGCTAAAGTATCAGCAAAATCAAAACTAGAAGGAATATTATAAATATTGTATACCATTTATTTATTCTGTTGACGTATAATAATACAAATACTATATTTAAGCTATGATAATAGCAAGCTTTAATGTAAATTCAGTAAGAGCAAGATTACAAAATATTTTAGATTGGATAAAAGAATTTTCTCCAGACGTAGTTTTAATGCAAGAAATAAAATGCGAAGATAGAGTCTTTCCAAGGATAGAATTTGAAGACGCTGGATATAATGTAAAAACATCAGGACAAAAAGCATATAATGGAGTTGCAATCTTGTCAAAATATACAATAGAAGACATCACATATCATTTACCAAATTTTCAAGATGACCCAGCAGAAAGATTCATAGAATGCGTTATAAACGGAAATATAAGAATAATAAATATATACGCTCCAAATGGGAATCCAGTAGGAAGTGAAAAATTCACATACAAGCAAAAATGGATGGAACTATTAAAAGACCACATCAAAGAGTTATTAAAAAATGACGAAATGCTAATAATCGGAGGAGATTTCAACGTAGCATTAACAGACAAAGAAACTTATGATGTAGAAAAAACAAAAGATGATGCAGTAATGCAATCAGAATCAAGACAAGGATTAAAAAATTTAATATCATTAGGTTTAACAGACGCATACAGAATATTCAATAATGATAAAGATGATGCATATTCTTGGTGGAGCTATATGTCAGGAGATTTCCAAAAGAACAAAGGAATGTTATTAGATTACTTTTTAATAAACGATAAAGTAAAAGAAATAATAACAAATGCAGGAATAGATATATCAGCAAGAGGAAAACAAAAACCATCAGACCACACTCCAATATGGATAGAGTTAAAAGATAAATAATAGGATAAAAATGACACAGCAAAACTGGTGGAATAAAGAAGTATTTGAAAAAAAAATAAATAATTTAAAAACAAGATCGTTAATAATAGATTCGATAAGAAACTTTTTCAAACAACAAGATTTTTTTGAAGTTGATACACCAATATTACAAGTATCGCCAGGTATAGACACTCATATACACGTATTTAAAACAACACTAAAAGATCCATTAGGCGAAGAAACCAAAGATTTTTACTTACACACTTCACCTGAATTCGCAATGAAAAAACTAATATCAACACAAACAAAGGAAATGGAAAAAATATTCCAAATAACAAAAGTATTCAGGAATGAAAACATATCAAAAAAACATTTACCAGAATTCACAATGATAGAATGGTATCGTGTAAATGCTTCATATA
>CASDRH010000031.1 GCA_949283075.1 uncultured Pseudomonadota bacterium
TATATATTAGTTGTTAATATAAAATTTTCTAAACAAGTTAGTTTTTTGTTTGGTAGACTTTTTTCGAATTCTGATAAAGCTGATGCTACAATTAAGTTTGCAAATGCTTCAGTGTAATCTTGTTCAGCTTTTTGTAAAATTTGTTCTGTACTTTCTGCTTTTATGTTTAAAGTGAATACTGCTAATATTGTTAATATTGCTAATATTTGTTTAATCATTTTTTAATTCTTCGAATTCTTTAGTTAATTGCTCTAGTTTCTGATCCATTTCTTGCCCTAGTTTATTAAATTTATTTTGTAATTCATTTAATTTTTTTATATCGTTATTTATGTAATCTACACATTTTGGTAAAATTTCCATTGTTTCTTCATGAGTTAAATTGTTTTGACATTTATTTATTATGATTGATGTTAAATATCTTTTTAATTGTTCTGGATTTTTTTCGTATAAATCTTCAAATGGTTTTTCTAATTTATCTTCGTTTAAATTATAATAAATTATAAGTTCAATATATCCTTTGCAAACACAATCTTCTTTTGATAGAAGTATACTCTGTGCTTTTATATTAAAAGTCGATAATGGTATTATTATTTTTTTCATTTGTTTTTATTTTAAACTTTGAAATTACTCTTGTAAAGATGTTTGAATTGTTTGTTGTTATAATTGTTTAATATAAAAAAAGTATCTTATTGTGATATTTATTTTTTTTATTGATATTTTGTTATAATTGATTAATTATAATATTGTGTTTTTTATGGAAACTTTAAAATTATTTATTTTTTCTTGTTTTTCTGTTAAAATATATTAAAATTCGCAAAAATTTATTTTTTTATTAAGGATTATGATAAATGGCTAAAATGAATTTATTAAAATTTTCTGCTTCGAATTGTTACTCTTTTAAAGATAAATATGAAGTTTATTTTACTGCTGATACAAATGGATATTCTGATTTTTTTAATAGAGATTTGATTAAAACTAATGATGAACAGATTAATATTTTACCTGTTTCTGTTTTTTATGGTGCTAATGCCTCTGGAAAAACAAATATTTTAAACTCCATTTCTCTTATATATTCTTTATTAAATAGAAAAGATAGAGATCAGTCTGAATTACCAGAGTGTTATTTTAAAAGTAATCCTGATCATACTGTTTCTTTGGAGTATTCTTTTATAATTAATGATATTGTATATGAATATTCTTTGTCTTTTAATTCTGATAAAATTATTTCTGAAAATTTAAGTTATAACAATGATGTTAATATTTACTCTAGAAGAAATGTGAATGAATATAAATCTTATAGTAATGAAATATCATCTGAAGCTAATAAAGAAGTTGAAGATTTATTAAAAGGAAGAACAGATATTTTAGTATTGGAGATTTTAGCTAAAAGAGGGGTAGAAGGAATTAAAATAATTTATGACTTTTTTAAAACATTTAGGCTTTTATCTCCTTATTACAATTATGCTAACATTTTATATGATGATAAAAAGCTTAGAGATAAGGTTTTAAATTTTGTTAAGTTTGCTGATTTTGGTATATCTGATATAATTGTAGAAAGGCTAGATATACATAAAACTAAAGAAGATGCAAGTTTGATTGATGATAAATCTTCTTTGAATGATTTTATTTGTTATTTAAATTTTGAACATTTTAATAATAAGGATTTTAAACTTTTGAGTTTTAGTGAAAGTTTAGGGACTTTATCTTATATAAGATTTTTAGTTAAATTTATTCCTGCTTTTATTAATGGTGGAATTATTTTTGATGATGAAATTGAAACTTCCATTCATCCTTTATTGTTAAGAAATGTTATTTCTTGGTTTCATAATAAAAATATAAATAAGGCTGGTGCTCAGTTAATATTTACAACTCATAATACATCTATTTTGAATGATGAAACTTTAAGGAGGGATGAAATTAATATTGTTGAAAAGCGATTTGATAATGGGTATTCTTCAGTTTATCCTTTGTCTGATTTCGATATTCCTGATATTATTAATATTGAAAAACTTTATTTAAATGGAAAACTTGGTGGAATTCCTAATTTGCCTTCTATTGAAGAAATAGAAAACTTAATGAAAGATTATAATGACTAATAAATATTTACGTGAAAAGAAGCCTAAATCATCAGATAAGAATAAGAAGCAAAATAAGAATATATATATTTTTACCGAAGGTGATGTTACAGAACCTGAATATTTTGCAGCTTTTTTAAAAAAAAAGAAGTCTAAGTATGATTTTAATTTTCGTGTAAGTGTAAATAGAGATGTGTTGAGTGGAGATAAAAATAATATATATATTATTAAATCTAATTCTGCTTCTGATCCAAATAGTGTTTTTGAGCGAGCTTTATCTTTTATTACAAATAAAAAGACAGATGATGATATTGTATTTATTGTTATAGATGCGGATAATCGTTATATGCAAAGTGATAAAAAGAAAGCTAATCTAAATGATATATTTAATAGTTCTGTTTTTCTTTATAAATTAGATGATAATGGATTGTTTAAGCAACTTGATGATAAGAAAGTTTATTTGATTTATTCTAATGTTGCATTTGAGTTTTGGCTTTTACTGCATTTACAATATACCTCACGTTCTTTCAATGATTCTGATGAATTGATAGAAACGATTAATAATATTATGAATAACAAAAATATAAAATGTATTTTGTCAAAAGTATCTGGAAAAACAGATTTTTCTGTATTTATTGAAGACATAACAAAAGCAATTAAAAATGCTGAAAGATTAGTTGATTATAGTTTAAATAATGAGGGAGTTATTAATATGACTACTAATCCTAGTACGAATGTTCATATATTAATTCAATATATAGACTATTTTTTAAATAAATATTGTTTAAGAATGTAATTATAATTTGTTTTTATTAACGGACTTCATATATTTATATGAAGTTTTTTTATCTCTTTGTTTTTTCGTTGTTTTCTTTTAAATATTACTATTATTGAAATATTTACTTGCTTTTTATATTTATATTATTGTAATATATAGTATAACAAAAAATGAAACAAAAGAGGCAAAAAATGGAAAATTATAAAGGAATTTGGAAACATTTAAAATATACAATCCAAGACATAGTCGAAAGTATTCAAAATATAAGCGAGAATTATATCCAAACATCTGATTTAGCTACTGAGAGAGACCTAGATACAGGAGACATAATTTTCACAGATGATGCACAAGCAGAATTTGAACAAAGACAAAAAGAAGAATTTTTCAATAATTTTGAAGAACACTTTATCTATGCCAAGGATTTAGAAGGGGTTTTAGATGAGGATTGTTGGGACGCTCTAAAATCAGAAATTAAAGAGCAGATTGATTTAATAATGTAATAAAGGGAGATAATAAAATGAAAGATAAATTACTACAAGTCAAAGAAGAGATTAACAAAATAACCGAGCAAATTATTGATTTATTTTGGGATATGCAATTTGAAATAAACAAATTGGATAATGAAGCTTTTGCAAAATGTTTTGATTACGATATAGCTGATGAAAAAATCAAAATTTGCGAATTAGTCAAAGAATTAAACATTGATATTGATGATGAAATTGAAAGAAAGCAGGGGGTAAAAAATGAAAACTAATGCTGTAAAAGACTTTGGCAAATTAAACATAAGAATATTTGCTTCCTGTGTATCAATGGGATACGCAAATACAGAAGAGTTTTATGCTTGGTTAAGAAGTAAAGAATTATCAAATGATAATAAACCGCAATTGTATAACGAAAACACATACAAACAAGCCTTAACACATTTGGCGGGTGAAATGAAAAGTTGGTTGAAATAAGGAGCAATAAAAAATGGCAAATACAAATATAACAGAAGTAAAAAAAGTTGAATTACCAGAAGAAAAAAAGATAGCAAGCTTAAATACTGCTATAAATCAATCTATAAAAGATTTACAAAGAGCATTACCAAATGGAATGAGTGCAAATAGATTGGCTCGTATTGCTTTAACAACAATTAGGAAAAATCCAAAGTTAGCAGATACTAATACACAATCCTTTTTAGGTGCTTTGTTTCAATCTGCTCAACTTGGGTTAGAACCTGATGTAAACGGAGAATGTTATATACTTCCATTTAATAATTATAATTCAAAAACAAAGCAATGGAGTCTTGATGCTCAATTTGTGATTGGATATAAAGGTTTGGTTCAATTATTTTACAGAGCAGGTAAGGGAGCTTTACAAATACAGACTGTTTATAAAGGTGATATTTTTGAATATCAACTTGGAACAGAAGAATATATAAAACACATACCACAAGGTAAATCAAATGAAAGCATAGCTTATTATGCTGTTGCAAAAATCAATGGTGAAAAAGTATTTAAAGTAATGACAAAGGAACAAGTGCTTGAACACGCAAGTCATCATTCTAAAAGCTTTAATAAAAAAGAAGGTGATTTTATGGCTTCATCACCCTGGGCAACTTCTTTTGACCAAATGGCAATGAAAACAGTTCTTATTCAGTTAATGAAAACAATGCCATTAAGTCCTCAATTACAAAAGGCAATACAAGCTGATGAAACAGTAAAGATAAATATATCAGATGATATGGCTATGGAAGAGGATAAAACAAACTGGAATGATATTGAAGTAAAAGCAACCCCAGTAATACAAGAAGTGAATAATGAAATAGCAAAGGTATAACAATGACACAATTTAGCATATTTGACATAATACAAAAACAATCATCAGCAGACCGTTCAAAATATATTGGTGGTTCTGATTGTGCAATTATTATGGGGCAAAGCAGATGGTCAACTCCATTAAAATTATTTATGGAAAAGACAAAACAGATTGAACCTGCTGATTTGTCTGATAATGAAAATGTCTATTGGGGCAATGTAATGGAGGAGATAATAAGACAGGAAGTTGAGAAAAGACTAAATACCCGAATATTGAAGCCTGATTCTGACAAGCCTTATATTTCAAAGGATTATGATTTTATAGGTTGTCAATTGGACGGGGTAGCAGTTGATAACAATGACCAGATATTTGAATTTAAAACAGCATCAGAATATAAAAAGGAAGAATGGGAAGCTGACAAAGCTCCAATTGAGTATATTTTGCAGTGTCAACATAATATGTATGTGGCAAATGCCAAAGAATGTATTCTAGCTGTTTTAATTGGTGGAAATAGACTTGTTATAAAAAGGGTTGTTCGTGATGATGATTTAATTGAAAAAATCGTGCAAAAAGAAGTGGAGTTTTGGGAAAACAATATCAAAGCAAATATACCACCGATTGCAATATCAAATGACAATATGGAAGACTATTATCCAGAAAGCAACGGACAAGAGATAGAATTGACAGAAGATAACGAAAGAATAATTGCTCAAATTGCAGAAACAAAAGCAACAATATCAGAGTTGAAAAAGTCTGTTGATGAATGGGAAAACATAATCAAACAAGTTATGGGAGAAAATGAAGTTGCAAAAGGTAATAACTATACTTGCACTTGGAAAAGATTTACAAGCGTAAGGATAGATACAGATAAATTAAAAGCTGATAGCTTGTATGAAAAATATTGCAAAGAAAGCAATATTGCAAGATTTAATATAAAGAGAAACAAATAAAGCAGATTTAATTATGGTGCTTGGTATTTCCATTTTTTGCTAATTATAAAATATCAAGCATCGCCTTTATAATGGAGATAGGAGAGATGATTGATATAAAATCTTATTTTGAAACTGCAATTATGGTGGATAAAGTTATGCCATCTGATAAACCTAAATTTAAAACTATTCTTAATAACTGGCAATCTGATTTTATTACTACTGAAAATGGAGAACGTATTGTTGTTACCAAAGATGATATTAAGATTTATGATATTGTTTGTTTTGAATGGGTTAAATTATTTGAAGCAAGAGACCGTTGGCTTTTTAATCTGTTATGGGAGTTTTATGCAAGGAAAAGTCGTAAGAAAATTGCTAAAAAATATAGTTGTAGTGTCAGAAGTTTATATAATTATGTAAATGATGGAAAAAAGATTATAAAGGATAGTATTTTATGAATTTTGCACAACTTTGCACACTTTTGCACATTTTTGCACAATTTTTTATTTCACATTTTTGTGAAAAGAATATATAAATATTGATATAATGTGCGAACATTATTACTTTCAAAATAGGCATTGTTGATTGTATCACCACCGTAGTTTTCTACGGTGTTTTTTTGGGAATTAAAAACAAATTGACAAAAAGTAAAAAATTTAATATGATTATCTTGTTGGAATACAGACAACACAGGTTCATATTATGCCAGTAGCTGTATTCTACTGGCTTTTCTTATTGAGGAAGAAAAAATGAATAATATAATATCTTATACATTTAACGAAAATCACAATACTTGACAAAAAGTTAAATTTTTGTTATAGTTTAAAAGTTGGTTAAGGGACAACATTTTTTTATTATGCCAGAGCCCTTAACTCTGGCGTTTTTATTTAAGGGGTAAAAATGACAAACATAATATCTTATACATTTAACGATAAACCAGTTAGAACAGAAACAATAAATAATAATCCGTTTTTTTGTTTAAATGATTGTTGTGGTATTCTTGAATTAAAGAATTCAAGTAAGGTTGTTCAACAATTAGATCCAAAGGGGATAACTAAAAGTTACCTCCTTACATCTGGTGGAAAACAGAAAACAAACTTTATAAATGAACCTAATTTATACAGATTGATTTTCAGAAGTAATAAGCCAGAAGCTCAAAAATTTGCTAATTGGGTTTATGAAGAAGTTTTGCCACAAATCAGAAAGACTGGAAAATATGAAGCAGTTGATTTTGAGAAGGTCTTAACGACACCGGTAAGACAGCATACAAGAAAGTTGCCGACGGTAAGGGTTAAGAAAGAAATCAACTTGGCAGAAAGTTCTATTAAAGCTGTAAGTGTAATAGTTGCAAATACAATAATAAAGAAAATAAAAGAACAAAGCTTACAAATAGAATTATTTAAAGAAAGAGAAGATGGAATAAAATCGTTTGAATATGTGAAAGGTTTTCATCACGGAGCTGAAGCGATATACCAACAAGGAGCTTATCGTGATATTGCTGAAAGGCTTGAAAAAATCGAAAGAAAGTTAAAATAAATAAAACTTAAATAAACAATTAAGGGGTATCTGTTTGATAGATACCCTTTTTATTATGGGATATTATGAATAATAAAAATTTAAGAAAACCCTTCGAAGCGGGAGAGGAAGCCCGAGAATTTGGTCGTAAGGGTGGTATTAAAAGTGGTAAAGTTAGACGTGCTAGAAGTTCTATGAAAGATGATTTAAATTCTATATTAGATACTGAAACTCAAAGAGATATTTTAAATGCTTTGGTTAAAGAAGCTAAAAAAGGGAATATTCGTGCAATAGAAACTGTTAGGGATATTCTTGGTGAAAAGACAATCAATATTAACAATAATTATGAACATATGATGATTAAAGAAGTATTTATAACTAAAAAAGAACAATTAAAAACTGATAATCATATTGATAGTGTGATAAATGGAAAACAAAGAAATAAATCCTAGGTATCTTGGTTATAGGTTATTGGAAAGAGGTTTTTCAACTTGGTTTTTATATATGTTTAGGATTATTAATGGTAGTTCTTTTAAAGTTAGTCCATTACATAATGAATTATTTAATCAATTTCAATATGTTTATGATAAAACGATAACAAGAATTAATTTAAACCTTTGTCCGCGTAGTTCTAAAACAACTATGGCAAAGTATTTTGTTGTTTATTGTTTGACTAAAAATCCAAAATGTCAGTTTATTTATACTTCGTTTTCTCAGGATTTATTGTCCCAGATTTCTTTTGAAATTATGGAGATTATGGAAAATCCTGTTTATAAAGAAATGTATTCTGGAATAAATAGCTTTATTGAAGAAGTAGAATTAGACCCTATTGATGAATTTTGGAAAGATTATTTATTAAAACAACATAATAGGCATAATACAGCAAAGTATTCATCTAAAAAGATTATAACAAAAGATGGTGGTGTTGTTCTGTTTGCCAGTATTGGTTCTGCTATTACTGGTTTTGGTTGTGGTATACAGGGAGCAAAACAATTTTCAGGTTGTTTAATTATTGATGATGCTAATAAACCTGCTGATATACGAAGTGAATTATTAAGGAAAAAAGTTCATAATTATTTTACTGAAACATTATTTACTCGTTTAAATAACTCTGATACTGCTGTTGTAAATATTCAACAAAGATTACATAAAGAAGATTTATCAGGGTTTTTGTTAGATACTTATGGATTTGATTTGTTTAAATATCCATTGCTTATTGATGGTAAATGTACACTTCCTGAACAATATACTCCGGAACGTGTTGCAGAATTACAAAAAAATAATTTTACTTTTTCTGCTCAATATCAACAAGAACCTATTGTTGAAGGTGGATTGTTGATTAAAACAGAATGGTTTAATAGGTATGATGTTATACCAGAACAATTTGATAATGTATTTATTGTCTGTGATACAGCATTTAGTGAAAAAAAGAGTGCTGATTATTCTGTTTTCACTTTATTTGGTATTAAAGATGAAAAAAGATTTATTCTTGATTGTTATTATAAAAGGGTTATTTATCCAGAATTAAAAAGGGATTTATTAGACTTTTATCAAAAATATAGTAATAAATATTATGTTCAATCAATTTATATTGAAAATAAGGGTTCTGGTATAAGTATTATACAAGATTTAAGGAATGCAGGGCTTCCTATTCAAGAATTACAACCTTCTGTATCAAATGGATATATGAAAAAAGAGCAGATTTCAGATAAATATACAAGATTGCAAGAGGTTATTGCTGATTTAGAAAGTGGTTATGTATATTTACCTTTACAAGCTAGTTGGTTGAATGAATTTATATTGGAGTGTGAAGCTTTTACAGGTGGTAAGCAAAATTATAAAGATGATATTGTAGATACCCTTATATATGGGTTGAAGGTATCAAGAACAAAATTACAGGTAGATTGGAATAGGATAAAAAATGTTTTCATTAATTAAAAAAATTATTGGTAGAAATTGTAAGAATGATAAAGATGTTTCTGTTAAAGATAATTGTATTAATGAAACAATTAAAGAAGATTATACTATTTCAAAAGGCTGGTTTGAAAATAATTTATCAGTTAATAACAATGAGATTAAATCATTTGAACCTGAAACTATTGCTAGTATAAGATTAAATGGAAAAGCAAGAGATATTTATTCTAGTAGAGCAAGAAGTTTATTCAAATCTCATAAAGTTAAGGTTAACAATCAGTGGATAAATTCATTTCAAAGTATCAATGCTGGTAATGGTAATGCTCATTTATCTACGTTTACTTATCAACCGGTAAATTATTATGAATGCTATTTATTAGCTCAAGATGCTTTTTTTAATAATATATTTGATATTTTGTCTACTACTCCTTTTGCAAAAGGTGGACGTGTCATATATGAAGATACTGATAATGAAGTTATTAGCAAAGCAAATAGTAAATTCAAAGTTAATAAAAATGCCATTAATGCTGTTAGAAGTAGTTTTGTTGTTGGTGGCTGTTTATTATATATGGATTTTGGTTTGGATAATTTGGAAGAACCTTTAAATTTAGAAAAAGTAGATTATTCTTCATTTAAAGGTTTTATACATATTGACCCGATTAATTGTGTCGCTTTAGATGTTGAAACGATAGATGTTTCATCAGATTTCTATATGAAGCCTAAAAAATGGTATGTTGTTGGTTTGGGTATTGTTCATTCTTCGCACTTTATAAAGTTTGAAGAAAATATACCTGAATTAGTAATGCGTCCAATGTGTATGTATTTTGGTATGCCATTAACTCAACTTATTAAGCAAGATATTGCAAATTCTAATTTAGCAAGTCAAGGTGTTGCAAATTTAATTGGCAGATTTAGAAATGTTTATTTAAAATCTTCTGATAGTTCTTTTGGAACTCAATCAGGTGCACAACAATTTAAAGCTAGACTTGAAACAATGGCTTTGATACAGGATAACTTTTCTGTTATGCCATTAAAATTAGATGAAGAAATTATCCAATTAACAACTACATTATCAGGTTTGTATGAAAATGTTGAATTATTTTATCAATTGGTTTCTGCAAGGACATCTATACCAGTTGAAAAATTACTTGGAAAATCATCAAGTGGTTTAAATGCAACTGGTGAAGGTTCTAGAATTAACTTTTATGATAAGGTTCGTAATATTCAATCTAATAATGTTGATAATATGATTACTATGTATTCTGTTGCTATATCTGCCGTTATTGGTAAATATATCAGAATAGATGATTATATTTTCAATGAATTGGAAGAGCCAACTCAAAAAGAAAAAATTGAGATGCTAAAAAATCAGACTGATATAGCAAAGACTTTGGTTGAGTTAGGTGCAAAACAAGAAGATGTCTTGAAATGGTTAAGTAATCAAAATAATGAATTAGGAGAGATTGAATTCGATGATACTACTGAAGGTCTTGAAGATTATTCTGATATTGATGATATTGGTAATGCTTCTGATAAGTTTTCCAATAATGTATTTGGCCAAGATAACAATATTCATAAGGCAAAGGATAATAAACAAACTGACTTATTTGATAGCGAAGCTTTAAAAATAACTAATGACGATAAATTTAAAGAAAACGAACACCCTAGAGATAAAGACGGAAAGTTTACATCGTCAGGTAAAGGAAACTTTACATCTGTGGCAGAGGCAACGGGTGAAAGTGAGACAACTAGTTCTGAAATAAATGCAAAAATTGAAAAGCTATCAAATATAGATTGGAATAAAGATAATATATTACCTAATCTAAATAAAGAAACATTAAAAAAGTATGAGCTAACTGATAAACCTGTGCTTTTAAAGAAAAATATTATTAAAAAAAATAAGTTAAGTCATCCAGATATAACGGAAGAAATGGCAAAAAGGATAATTGGTAATGCTCTTTATAAACCAGAAGCAATATTAAAAGCAAATAAAGAAAAAACTGCATATCATAATTTTATAACAAGAACAGATGATGAACATAGTGATATAGTATTATTAGAATTATCTGAAGAAAAAGAAAATTATGAAGTTGTAAATTATCATGTAGTCAGAAATGAAGACAGAGAAAGAAAAGAAAGATTACACGATGATATAATAAGTTAAAAAAGCTAGTGGGGAGGACGGCCGTTCCCTCCATCGTATCAAGTTAATAATAACTATCACGGCAGGCGAGGCCGATTTTCTGCAGTTCGCACTAGCTTATATTTATATGCTAATATATATACTTTATATTGTCAAGATGTGGATTATCATTAGTATTATGATATATCACCGTTTGATACAAGTGATAATAATAAAGTTTACATAAATAATAGCTGTAATGATATGAATATATATCTTTTTACATAAAAAAATACTGACCTAGTATCAGCTCTCTGGAAATAAATTATTTCCATAGCATGGCTTTTGCCAGTATTTGTATATATGATATATAATATACTTTATATTGTCAAGATGTGGATTATCATTAGTATGATGATATATTTTGTTTAAAGTCAAATAAATTAAGGGTTTTGATATGCGGTTTAATAAAAAAAGGTGGAATTATCTGAATTCCAAAGCAAAGGCTTTAGGTGGATATACTACCATTGATATAAAAACTAAAATCAGAACTGCTGAAACTTATTATAAAAATGCCCTTGATAAAGAATTAAGGGCTTTTTTATTTAGTGTGATTGATGATACATTGGATAATTATACTACTATCCCAAAGGCTATTAATAATTCTGTTTATATTAATAACTCTGTGAATGATGTTATCAAAATATTACATAAAGCTATTAAAACAAAATTGCCTGTATTTATCAATAATGCCAAAAAGGTGATTTTGAAATGGTTTAAAAATTCAAATGATTATTCTAAAAGGGCTTTTAAAGATGCTTTTAATAAAGCAACTGGTATTAATATATCAATTCATTATAACAAACAATATGATGATTTATTAAAAGTCTTTTTGGAAAAAAATGCTGGTTTGGTTCAAAATCTTGCAAATCAATCTATTAATAGTATTCAGAATATTATTTATGATGGTATGGTTAATGGATTACGACCAGAAAGTTTGCGAAAAAATTTAATGAATACTTTAGATATTTCAAGTAAAAGAGCAAAATTTATTGCTCGTGACCAATCTGCAAAATTAAATGCGTCTTTAAATCAAATAAAACAAAAAGAAGCTGGTATTGAATTTTTTGAATGGATAACCGTTGAAGATGAAAGAGTTTCAACGGGTAAAGGTGGTCATAAACAATTACACGGCAAAATTTATAAATGGGGTGATGTTAGTAATTATCCTGTTATTGATTCCGCTGGTAATCGTGGAGTTCCTTCTCAACGACCTAATTGCAGATGTGTTGCTAGGGCCGTAATACTTTTAAAGGATTATGAAGCAAAACAACTTTCTGATGGTTCTTATAAAATAATAAAAGGGAGAATATAATTAATGAAATCATTTATAACTGCTGGAAGCAAAAGGCACTATGATGATAATGGCTTTTTGTTTGTTGAAGATTGTGCAATTTTAAAATCAGGCGTCTTTGAATATCTTGGAATAGAAATATCAAATGATGAAGGTATTATTGATGGCGTTAAAGTTGAGCCAGATAAATTATATCGTGTTTTAATTCCTGTTGAAGAATTAGAAAAAGCAAAAGATACTTTTAAATTACTTCCTATTGTTAATGACCATACTTGGTTAGGTGATGGTGAAGAAGATGCAAAAGAATATCAAGAAGGTTCAACTGGTGAAAATATATTTGTTCAAGATGGCAAGTTAATTGTTCCAATGAAATTTACAGGTAAGAATATTATTGAAGCCATAGAAAACGGCAAAGAAGAATTATCCGCAAGTTATACCAATATTTTAAAGAAATCTGATAATCCTGAATATGATTTTATTGCTATGGATTATACGGGTAATCATATCGCACTTGTTGATAAAGGGCGATGTGGAAAAGACGTCAGAGTATCTAATTCTGATATAAATAAACTAGTAAACCAGGAGAAAAATATGTCAAAAAAGCATAAAACTAAAAATGAGGCTATTCTTTATATTGATGGTAAAGAAATAGACTTAAGTCAGTTTTTTAGTGATAAGGCTTCAGAAACAGATGAAAATTCTGCTTCTGATAATAATGATGTTATCAATGCAATTACTGAAATATTAAAAGGTAAAGTTGATGATGATATTATAAAAGCGGTGATTGACCAGTTATCTGCTAAATCTGATAATACAGGTGATGAAAATAATAATCCTGATAAAGAAGGGATTGATAATGAAGATATTGAAGATAAAAAAGATATAGATAATACAGATGATGAAGATGATGCTGTTAAAGCATCAAAAATAGAAAATGCTGTTGCTTCTAAAATTCTTAAATCTATTCAATCAACAGAAGAAGCTAAAAGAAAAGCTTATAATTCTGCAAAATTAATTTGTGGAGATTTTAATCCATTTGGAATGTCTGAAAAAGATATTTATGTTAAGGCTTTAAATTCTGCAAATATAGTGCTTAGTGGTAAAGAAAATATTTCAGAATTAAGGGCAATGCTTAAAGTTGTATCAACAACTAAAGTTGATAATTCTTTTAATTATTCTGATACTTCATCTGATAAAGAAGAAATCGAACTAAATATATAAGGAGACAAAATATGCAAACAAAAGTAAATATTGAACAAGCACTTGGTAAAGTTGGAACTATTTCTCGTCAAAATCCAATTACTTCTGTTCCTAGAATTGTTGAAGATGATAATGTTTATGCTGGTAAATTTGTTTTTGAAGGCACAAATAAAGAAACTCAAGTTAAAGGTGTTTTGGCTGGGGCTACAAGTGTAGAAGGTTTAGCTGTATTTGGCTATCAAATGGGACAAACCTTATCAAATAATTTGAAAATAAATATTGGTGAAGAAATTAGAGTTGTAAAAAAAGGATATGTTTTTATTACTTCTACTACTAATGCAAATTATAAGGATAAAGTTTGGGTTAAGGTTGAAGATGGAACTATTAAGACATCTTCACAAGAAACAGAAGAGGGCTTTATAGATACAGGTTGGAGAGTTGAAACTTCTGCTCCTGCAAATCAAGTTTGTGAAATTAGTAATATATAAGGGGGACTTTATGACTAAATTAAAAGTATCAAATAATAAAAGTTTGTATCATTCAGATAATAAAGATTATTTGAATTATATGATGAATAAACAAGTAATAGCTGTTGATAATTCTGCTCCTAGTATGGTATCAACTCCTAATATTAATTTGCCTTTTGGGGCATTGCAATATATTCGTCCAGAAGCTATTCAGGTTTTGACTGCTCCTAAAACTGCTGATATGATAGCTACTCCTTCTCAAAATGGTAAGTTTGGAGATGAAGCTGTCGTTATTAAAATAAAAGAATTATTAGGAACAACTTCAGAAGATGATGGCTCTGCTGGTGATGGTATAAATGCTTCTGTTAATTATTCAACAGAAACAAGAGGAGTTTATTATTATCGTGCTGATTGGAGAGTTAATGATAAAGATGAAGTCAAAATCAGTTCAGGTATTAATGAAAATTATCGTGCTGACCAGGTTAATGCTGCTATGGAAGCTTTGGCTATTACAAGGAATAAGGTTTTCTTTAATGGTGTTAAAGAAAAGAAAAATGCTTTTGCTGTTCACGGGTTATTAAATGACCCAAAGTTGGAAGCATATAAAGCTGTTAAATCAAATGGTGCAGCAGACCCAAAAACATTTTGGACAGATAAAACTCCTGAACAGATGTATAACGATATTGTTGACGCTTTAACTGCATTAAATGATAAATCTCAAGGTTTAGTTGAAGATGGGGGTAAATTGATTTTAGCAACTTCTCCAACTGCTATATCTTGTTTGAATAGAACAAATCAATATGGTTTGAATGCGATGAAGTTATTGAAAGATACTTATGGAGATAGAATTCAAATAGTATCTTGTCCTCAAATGACAAATGCGGATTCAAATTCTGATGTTTTCTATTTGATTTATGAAGGTGTTATGCCAACTGTTATTAACTCTTATGTTGAAATGGCAAGAGCATATCCTGTTTTTGTTCAATCAAGTGAAACAAGTCAAAAGATTTCTGCTGCAATATCAGGTTGTATTGTTCAATATCCTGTATTTATTGTTCGATACAATGGAATTATAGATAGAAATTAATAAAGGGGTGTAAGCCCCTTTTCTTATAAAAAGAAAGGTTTGTTAAAATGGCTACTATAATAAAAAAGGGAACAAATGCTTCTGCTTTTGTTTTATCTAATGGTAAAACAATTACTTTATATCCAGATGTATTATGCGTTTTAAGTAATGATGATTTTAGATTATTAATGAAAGAATACGGTTCTTTTATTACTCCTAGAATTTATAATGAAAAATCAAATATTAATGGTTGTTTTATGATAAATTCTGATAAGTCTGATGAGTATTTAAAAGATATGAGCAATGAAGTTGGAAGTGTTGAAGATGGTTCTGCTCATTTAGATGAAAATGAATTAAAAAATAATTCTTATAAAAACAATAAAAAAAATCATAAATAGGTGATTTAATGGATAATCAAATCTTAAAAGCTGTTCCTGATGCTGTTAAAAGCAATGGGGACCAAGTTGTAATTTCTATAACCGGTATTGATAAAGGTGATATTTATATTAAAGATAAAAGTAGTGAATATATAAATGCTTTTATTGATGGATATGATGTTTATGTATCATCTGTAATTGATATTGATGGAGTTATTGTTATTTCTGCTAATGGTTATGATGATTTGATTATCCCTGTTTATATAAGACCTGTTCAAAGTAATTTAATTATTGTTAATCCTGTTGAATTTAGGGAAAGGTTTCCTGAATTAAAGAATGCTACTGATAAACAAATACAAATAGCATATTGGGGAAGTTCTGCATATATATCTGTTTCAAAAAATAGTATATCATTGGACCCTTTATTACAAGAAATAGGTGTGTATTTAGCAACTGCACATAATGTTTATATGCAACAAAATCCAGATGCTTTTAGACAAGTATCTAGTGCATCTCAAGATGGTGTTAGTGCTGGTTTTACTTCATTACCAGTTAAAAGCTCTTTGGAATATTATTTGTCGTTAACTCCTTATGGGCTTCAATTGTTATCAATACTTAATCAGATACAACCTTTAATTCCAGGTAAAATCAATTTACCAGGATATTACAATTATTAGGATATATAATGTTTAATGTGAAAATTGACGATAAAGAAATTATAAAATTACTTAATAAATTGTCAAAAGAATTAAAGTCTGTCAAAGGTGTTCAAGCTGGTTGGTATGATGAGGTTCATAAATCAGATGATAATAAAAGTGTGAAAATGGTTGATGTGGTTTTTACTCACGAATTTGGGAGCAAAGATGGAAAAGTGCCAGCAAGACCTTTTATAAGACCAGCTTTGAAAAAACAAAAAAATTGGAATGAATTGGTTAAGGCTTTGATTTCTGATGGGTTCACCCTTGAAGAAATTGCTGGTAAAGTTGGTAATAGAATAAAAGAAGATTTGCAAAAAAGAATTTCAAGCAATACTCCTCCTCCATTAAAAGCATCAACAATAAAAAGAAAAGGAAGTGATAAAACATTGATTGATACAGCAGCAATGTTTGAAAGTATTCATTACGAGGTTGTAAAAAAACGATGGAAATAGAAGAAGTAATAAGATATGTGTTGGTATCATATAAGATAATAAAAAGATATGAAGAAATACAAATAAGTAATGAATTTAAAGAAAACGAACACCCCAGAGATAAAGATGGAAAGTTTACATCAGCTGGTAAGGGTTATACTAATAGTTCTGTTATAGATATAAAAGGAAATGAATTAGGAGAATTTACAGATATAAAAGAAGCCAGATTAAAAGCAAAGGAATATTATAAAAAACATTTGCAAGGTAAAATAATTCATAAAGATGGTATTGATATTCAATTTTCTGGTAGGGGATTAAGAGAGACTATTCATGCATCAGCGATTCAGAAGTTAAATTTGATACCAAGTTTGGAAAGGATTATTAAAACTGGAAAGATGAGTGAAGAAAAACCTTTAAAACATATTAGGAGAGATAGAACAAAATCTTTCAGAGAAATTACAAATGATATTAATATTGATGGAGAACATAAAAAAGTATTAGTTTATATATTACAAGATACAAGTGGACATTGGTATTATGATATAGCTTTATTGAAGATAAAAAAAGAAGTGGATAATAATTATATTTGTATTGAAAATAGCCAATTTGATATGAATTTATATATTATATAAAAAATATCGAAACGGCTTGCCGGATTCAAAGTCCGGGGCGGTTTCGATATTTTGTTTGATTCTATTATATATTTTTATAAAAGTCAAATATGAGTTAATGGAATTTATATTATGGTAATAAACTTAAATAAAATCGTTAGCGATGCTCTTGTCCCTGTGAATAATTGGCAAGAAATGGTTTTTACTATTACAAAACAATCTTGGCAAGTTGATAGTAGAGAACCTTTGATTATTCAAGAAAGAGTTATTTTGAAAGGTAAAATTCAACCTGCAAAGCCTAGCGAGATTATAAATTTTAGTGAAGATGCTTTATCTTCTTATGAATATTATACTGTTTTTGTAAATGCTGGAATTAGCCAAATTGATAGTATCAGACAAAATGCTAATGATATGTTCATTATGAATGATTATGTTTATAAAGTTGTTGGCAGTATGGCTTGGAATGATGCTGGTTGGACAAAAGGACTTGTGTATTTAATAGGTAAAGCAGTTAAGTTAGAAGCTGATAATACTGATATTAAATTAAAAGTTAATGAAAGTATTGATATAAATATTACTGGTAATGATAAACCTTTGATAATTATAAAAGGTGATGATAATATACAAGTTGATTGTAATGAAAATACTTTAACATTATCTTCAAATGTTGAGGTTAATAGCTTTATTAATATTTTTTGTGAAAATAGTCTTGGTATTATAATACCTGTTTTAATTAGAGGTTAGGTAATGATTTCAAAACAAAATATTTATGATTTTTTGCAATATTTAATGCCAAAGGGTTATCAATTTATTGAAGCAAATTTGGATAATAAAGCTATTCCAGATAAGAATACTACATATGGGATAATGCAACTTCATAGCATTGAAGAAGAAGGTTGGAATATCAGTGATACAATAGAATATGATAACGGATTAATTACAGAGCATTCTCAACTTAAAAGTATTTTTGTTCAAATTGATTTTTATGGTCCGCAGGCTTTTTCTTATGCTTTAAATGCAAGACAATATTTATTGATGAATTTACAAAATATAGAAAATGTAAAATTAAGGCTTTTAAATGAACAGGATAATAAATTTAAAAATATTGATTTAGATTTAATAGATTTAAAAGGTTTGTCTGAATTGCGAAATTTAACAAGATTGCTTGATGATAAATCTTGGGGTGAACGATGGAGCTTTGATGTTGATGGCTTTATTGTTGATACTATTACTGAAAATGATAATTCTGTAATAGATAATATCCAAATTAACCGCAAATATATTGCTGGTAAATAATATTTATGACTTTAAATTCTTAATAAATTAATAACATTAACAAAAAAACAAAGGAAATAATACTATGAGTGGAATACCTTTTAGTAAGTTTGTACCTATTTCTGCAAAGGTTCAAAAAACTTCATTTAATATTGAAAAAAAACATTTATTGTTGGCTATGGTTAATGATTTAATTCCAACAAGTGTCCCTTATATTGAATTAAATAGCTCAACTGCTTTAATTGATTTTACAAAAATGTTTGGTTTACATATACCTGAATACAAAGCTTTATCAAGATATTTTTCTTTTTTATCAAAAACTGGTAATTCACCTGATAAAGTTATTATTGCTAGATGGTATAAAACTTCTTCTGCACCTTTTATAAAAGGATTGGATAAGGCAGATACAGTGGATAATTTGAAAAAATTATCAGATGCTAGTTTTAATTTAACTATTACAGGAAAAACAAAAGATATTTCTTGTGATTTATCTTCTGCAAATTCTTATTCTGATATTGCAAGTTTATTTCAGAGTAAAATTCGCGAAAATATAGATGGAGGAGAGCAGTTTACTAATGCTTCTGTCCTTTATAGTCCTATTATAAATGGGTTTATTATTACAGGTGGAACGGTGGGTAAAGTTGAAACAATATTAATTAAAGAAGCATCTTCTGGGACAAATGTAATAAAACAACTTGGATTAGAATTAAACGAAATATCACAGGGTGCAAATCAAGAAACTTTTGCTGAATTTTGTAATCGTATATATAATGCAAATACTTCTGGTTTTGCTATTACAACTTTGGAGCAAGTTGAAACAGAAGATATTGTTAATTCTGTCGCTTGGTTAAATAGTTCTGTTGAAAATCAGACTATATATACTAAAAATAAGTTGATTTTTAATTTTACTGATGTTGTTGAAGCCAAAACTATTGCATCAACTTTGGGTGAATTAAATTATACAGGATATGTTATAACTTATGACCCAAATAAAGAATATATTAATATTCTAGATGCTGCTATTGGTGCTACTGTTGATTTTGAAAATGGAGGCACTATTAACTTTAATTTTCAAAAGGTATCTGGATATACTCCTATTACTACACTTGATACAATTACTGATTATCAAAGTAATATGACTAATTTATCTTTTACAAAAGAATTAGATGATTTGAAAATATCATATGTATATTCTGTTGGTGTTGGTAATCAATCAGTAATTATGTATGGTCTTGGTTTAATGGCTGGTGATTTTGGCAGTGAAGATGTTCAATTAAATGAAAGTTGGTTTGAAAGCTCATTACAAAATGCTGTTATGAATGGTTTGGTATCTCTTGATAAAATGAAATTACAAGGACAAGATGCTAAACAATTTATTTCAACGGTTGTATTACCATCGTTTAATAAGGCTGTTTCAAATGGTGTTATTTCAAATGGAGGAATATTGTCAGATAATGATAAAATTACTTTATCTCAACAACTTGGACAAGATGCTATTACTGCTATTGAAAATAATGGATATTATTTTAAAGTTGAAAATTTAACATCGGAAGATATTTCAAACAGACAAGCAAGATTGGTTTATGCTTATCTTTCTGCTGGTGTTCTTAATAAATTAAGAATAAATGCAAATATTTATGGTGTTTAAATAAAAAATGGGGACTTATCGTCGTCCCCTGGGCATAGTTTGTCGATTTTAAAAATTAGAAAAAAAATTATAAAATTAAACTTTAAAGGTTTAGTCTCGATTAAATAATAAACAAATAAATTGATATTGTCAACAAATTATTTTTGGGAGAAGTTATTAAATTAAAAATAAATTGACAAAAAGTTAAATTTTTGTTATAGTTTAATAGTCAGGTTGTAGATGACAAAGTTGTATTATGGCACTAGCTACAACCTAGTGCCTTTTTTTTCGTTGTAGGAGAAAAAATATGAATAATATAATTCAATTCAAAGATAAAACATTAACAACAACTCAATTCAATGGCAACTTAGCACTATCATCAAAAGAACTTGCGAAAGGACTAGGTTATTCTGGTGAAAGAGCTGTTCAAAATCTTTATAACAGAAATAAAGATGAGTTTACAAAAGATATGACTTGCGTACTCAATTTGAGTACGGAAGCAGGTTCAAGAGCAACTCGTGTGTTTTCGCCTCGTGGTTGTCATTTGATTGCAATGTTTTCTAGGACTCCTTTTGCAAAGGATTTCAGAAAATGGGTTTTAGATGTTCTTGAAAATTATCAAAAAGACCCAGTTGATTTTGAGAAAGTATTAACGACACCGGTAAGACAACATACAAGAAAGTTGCCGACGGTAAGGGTTAAGAAAGAAATCAACTTGGCAGAAAGTTCTATTAAAGCAGTAAGTGTAATAGTAGCAAATACTGTTTTAAAAAGATTAAAAGAAAAGGAAATGCAACCTGATATGTTTGCAGAAGAAAGTAAGACAGAAATAGCCAGATATTGTAATGAGTTCTATCATAGAGCAGAATCAGTAATAATAATGGATACTAATTTAATGGAACCAACATTAGAAAAGGGAGATTATGTTCTTATAGATAATAATTGTAAAACATTTGAGGAAGGAAAAGCATTTGTAGTTTCAATTAAAGATAAATTTTATATAAAAAGGTTATTCAAAAATCCATTAACAGGAAAGATTATATGTAAAGTAGATAATCCAATAATGATGAATGGAACTTTTGAAATTGACCTTAAAGATATAGATATAAAAGCAAAGCTGGTTAATGTTTTGAAAAAAGTTTAACATTTAAAA
>CASDRH010000032.1 GCA_949283075.1 uncultured Pseudomonadota bacterium
AAATCTTCCAGCTTGACCAAATTTTTCTATATCTTCTTGATATTCTTCTTCTGTACAAGCAAACCATTTACCAGCTTCAACATTCTTTTGAACTAAATCACAAAAAGCCTTGTACATACCTTTTTTAGATATTTCACGACCATCTAATAAAGCAAAGTTAGCATCATCTATCTGACCAACATTTTGTATTAAAGAACCCAAAGGCACAGAAGAGCCACCACCAAATTTAATAGCCTCCCAATTTTCTGTATCTTTTGAAGGACTAACAGCAGTGTTTTTACCTGTTAGATTGCGATATAAAATATAATCCTCATTAGAAGGGTCAAATGTGATAGCATTCTTAAAATAAGTTTCATTTGAATCCCAAGGTAAAATACCATAAGAATTTATTTGTTTAATACCAGCGGATAATAGAGCTTCAACACCCTGTAATTCTTCCAAAGGAGGTAATAAATTACCATTTGATGAAGCCTCTTGCCAGCCCTGTTCATAAGCAGGTAAAGATTGAATTTCATTCAAATCATCAGCTATTTTAGGACTGCCAGCTTTTAAAGAACCAAAAACACCATTATTGTTTGCTTTTCCTGCAAACTGCTTTAAAACTAATCTAGTCATTAGTTTCACCTCCATAAGTTAAAATTTTACCTTCTTTTTGTTGTTCATAAGTTTGGAAACCTGTTGTACCTGGGAACTCATAAATCTGCCCATAACTTTTCAAAGCAAAATAATCAACAGGTTCAACAATCTGGATTTGAGAACCAACCCCAGCACAGCGTGGTAATATATCATAATTATTAAAAAGATATTTTTCCCAATCCTCTAATTCAAATTGAAATAAAAATATTTGATATGTCATATCTTGAGGGTCAAGCATATAAATCTTACCTCTTTCACCAAAAATATTTGGTAGAAAAATATTCATTTGCCTAACAGTTCCATTCCAAGAAGTTCCAAAAGCTCGAATTTTTAAAACTTCTCTAAATTGTTCATCTGTCAAAGAAAATGTTTCCCCATCTTCATTTGTAAAATTTCTTGTGATTTTAAATAACTTCCCCCAGTAATTATCTAGAGCTTCACTAGAACAAGTATCAAAATTCAATACTTCTTTTAAAAATCGTTCTGATATTAAACCAAAAAACTTATCCCAAACCGATGCTTTATTAAGAAGTAAATCAGCAACATTTGAATCTGCATATTGCTTCTGGATTATATTAGTAATATTTTCTTTAAAACTCATTATTCCACCAATTCAACGGTTATATTATTGACTGATAAAGTTGCAACCTGTGTTAAAGGAAATGGTATATATTCAAAATAATCACTTCCATCTTTTGACACTTTAATACTTAATAAAGAAATTAATTCAAAATCAGATAAAGCTTCAGATAATTTATGCCCAGATACTGTTTGACCATTTTTAAAAGGATTATTTTTAACATACTCCATAATTAAGTTTTTTATTTTATCTTCAACATCAACAGGAGTAAAAAAATTCTTTTCATATTGAATTTTAATACTTAAATCAATGAATTCTGGTCTATATATCTTATAAGAATATTGATAATCAACATTAGTATCATAATAAAAAATCTGTGTATTTCCAAAAGTATTACATCCAATAGTTTTTCTTTCAGTTATAACTTTTGCAATTTGTTCAGAATTACCACCAAGAACAGATAAAAATATACTATGTGGCGGCATTTCAATACCATCAATATTTTTTTGAATACTATCTTTATTTTCCCTACCAACAACGGATACAACTCCATCAAGTTGAGCTATATTATCAATAACACTCCCAAGCAATGATACTGAACGAATATTTAACCAGTTTGCAGTTATTCTTTGTCTAAATTCATTATCATTTTCTCCTTCATATCCAATAATACCATCAGATACATTATTAACAGAATCCCATCCATCTTTAACATCTATAATCTTATTTAAAGTATTTGCATAACAAGGTATAGAACCAATACTTTCACATTGAAATAAAGCCTGAGATTTACCAGAAGGTCCTATTACAACTTCATCAAGCAATATAAAGTTATTTGTTCCATTACTAACTTTAGAACCAGCAGGAATAATAATCCCATTTCTTCCTGATATAGTTGCTGAAACCAAAGTATAACTTGCTCCTTTACGATAATATCCCCAATATGCTCCAACAATATCAAGAGCATTACCAGAAGCATAATACACATTAAAGTTATTAACAGCTTCAACTACTTGTTCTTGAGCATATTCCAATAAATTAGTATCAGCATTAGCCATTATACCAAATATATCAGTAGCAGATAATTTTATATCTTCTCCAAAGGCCTGCTTATAAGCTTCTTCAAAAGATTTCTTAATTTCAGAAGAATCCATTGTAATGATACCATCTTCATTAACCTTAAATAAATTGTTTGTCATATTTCAAAAACTCCCCAAATAGTATGTATTTTTGCTTCTAACGAAATGTTTTTGTTATCTTTTGTAAGTTCAACACTTTCAACGCTAATAACCTCATTATCAGTATCATTTAAAATCCTATTTCTTATAGACTCCTCAATAAAATTCTTTCCACCCATACTTCCTAAAACATCAGAAAAATAATCAATACCTTCATTTATATTAAATGGATTTTCTCCTATACATAAACCAATCCTATTTTTAATAGATTGAGCACAAGCTTCACCATCATACAAAAAAACAGGTTGTCCATTTTCAATAACAATATTATTGTTTTCATCTTGCTTTAATGTTTTCATATTTTCCCCTGCATTATTTAATAATTAAATTTGCTTTTATTAAAAAGTTATACTATCATTTACTCATCGGTTAGATTGAACTGCAGAAATTTTCGGCCCCGCCTGCCGGTTAACATTTAATAATGTTGATTCGATGGAGGGAAATTGGTCGGCCTCCCAATCTAACCTTTCATTTTAATTTATCTAATCTTGACTTTTACAAAAATAATGATAATATTTTATTATAACATTCTGAAATATAGAAAGTCGCCGCCGCTGTATCTTAGAATGATGGAAAAATTGGGCGCCCATCCGGAGTGTTATATTTTACTTCTTTTAAAAGCAGTTAATAAAAAAGTAGTTTTGCCATTTACATCTTTAGGTTCTATAACAACAATCTTTTTATTATAACCAAATTCAAATCTAGCCTTATCATTTATCTTTAAAAATCTACCTTGTTCAATTACTTCTGTAAGATTTGATAAAAACTTATCTATATCCATATTACTATTTTCTTCCTTTCTTCTTTTAATGATATGACACAAACCCATATTTTCATTTCCCCAGATTAAGTCTATATCTCCTATATCTTTTCTAGTAAAAGCTCCTTTTACGTGTCCTCTCTTTTCTTTCATTAACTTATCTATTGCTTCCTGACCTTTATATCCTTTATATTCTTCTCCCAAGACTTCATTTAATCTATCATCAGTCTTACCAGCTGATGTAAACTTTCCGTCTTTATCTCTAGGGTGTTCGTTTTCTTTAAATTCATTACTTATTTGTATTTCTTCATATCTTTTTATTATCTTATATGATACCAACACATATCTTATTACTTCTTCTATTTCCATCGTTTTCCTCTATTCAGCTTTTTCAGTATCCTTCTGGGAAGGGGCTCCATTTGGTTGAGTATCAATGTATTTATGAGTATGTTCTTTCAAAGAAATATCACCAGCAAGAATATCATCTGTTGATTTTATTTGGCCATTTACTTCTAAATCACCATTAATAACAATATTTTTGCTAGTAATATTTAAAGCATCTGGAAGAATTTCAATTAAACTATCTTTATTCTTCAATCTAATTCCTTTTCCAACATTTTTAAAAGTCAAAGGTAAAAAGAAACCATCAGACCAATTAAAAGAACGATGGCTAGCAATTTCAACATCACCCTTATTATTCTTGAAATTACTTATATCTTGCTTACTTGCAATCAACAATCCAAAATCACCAACAGATACTTCAAATGTTATCTCGCAACTATTACCAAACATCATACATACTGGAACATTTGGGATAACAGAACTTTGATAAATATTTCCATCAGTATCAGCATTCAATAAAACAGATTGCACATCTACAAAAGCATTTTCAGCATTCACATTGACAATTCTAACGGGTTGACAAGTTGCAACATTTCTCTTCATATAATTATCAAGAATAGTCTTAAATCCCCTGAATAAGTCTGTATAACTTCCAGGATTATTAGAATTAATATTCGACATTTTTAATCCTTTAATAAATCTTTTCTAAATAACTTAAGATTGCTTATCCAATCTCCACCTTTTGTATCACCACTATGAGATAGTGTTTGCAAAATTAATTGCTGTTCATTAATAAGCTCAAATTTTTTTGATTTAACTTGAATTTCTTGTCCTGTAATCAAAGCAGGGTTCATTAAGACTTTAACATTTGCTCCTTGCGAAGTAATATCAATGTTCCCTATCATATTTGTGTCATCAATAATAAACTTATCAAGACTTTTAATAGGAGTTCCCTTATTTTTTATATATAAAATATTATTCGAAGTGTATATATCCAGTCCAGATACATCAGCCAAGTTTCTAATATTATCAATAATAGACATACTGTCAGTATGATAATCTGTTATTTCAACATCTTTAACCAATTCATTTTTAAAAACAAATTTTAAATCATTTGCCAAAGTATTAGCAATTTCACTTGCTTTTCTTTTTCCTTTAAATTCATAGCTTTTATTAACTCCCAACATTAAATCAAAGCCAGCTAAAGCTTTTAATGTAATAGAGTAATTGGCATCATTCAAAGAAGGAGTTGCTTCATTAATAATACCAGAAAAAACAATTGCGTGATTATTTTCATATCCAGCATCAATTACAATCTTATTTTGAACTGCTTCCTTTATCCATTGAGTAGAAGTAGTTGCCAAAAAAGCCATTTTATCAGGTAAAATACCATTAATTACGATATTTGCTTCATTTGTTGCACCAGAAACGCTTTCACTTGTATTAAAAGTGATTTTAGCATTTATATCCAACTCTGATAACAATTCATTTGAATTATCTTTACCAGAAAATAATTGCAATTTGATATAACGCTTTGGAACAACCCAATCAAAATTTATCATAATTTAAAATCCGTATCAAAAATTAATTTAAACCTAACACCAAACAGCTTATAATTTGGATTATCATTCCCATATATATCTTCCCAATATAAATTACCTTTATATTTGTTTGATAATAACAACGGCATTCTGTCAACACATCTACGCCCATTAAAAACAATTTTATCGTTAATTGATAAATTCATTATCAATCCATTTGTTAAAGTCCTTAAAGCATAACGACAAGATAAAGTTTGCCCTTCTGCATTAACAATATTAAAACTCCCCGTTTGATTAGGGAGTTTATTTATCTGTATTTCATATTTCATTTAAACAACCTTAATTTGAGAAAGACCAGAACTAACAGTATCCGATTTAATATCAGCCATTTTTGCATTTTTAATAATCAACACTTCTTCAAACTGCATATCACATTCAAATAAATAATAATTATCAAAACTTTCTTTTATAAAATATTGCTTTAAAGTATAATTTTCTCGTTTTCTGCCAGTTCTACTTGTAATATTTACAACAATCAAATTATTTTTTAATATTTCAAGAGTATCTTCCATACTTTTAATTAAATCCTTTTTTTTATGACTAATAGGATTAATTGAAGCATTTTTTGAAATAATTCCTTTCATAGAAACCAAAGATGGCATTTGATATTTAAAATCAACAGCTCTGAATCCACTTTCAACAGGATATGAAGTAGTCTGCGATTGCCCTGTAAAACCGAATTCATCTATAGTATCAAATGTCAAAATAGGAACTTCTTTACCATCATTAATTTGAGTAATTGAATAGCTGTTTCTTTTAATAAAACTCAATAAAGATGACAATTGCTCTTGAAAATAATTTACAATCATTTTTAACCTCTTTAATACATCAAACCAGACGCTGATTGATTAGCCAAATTATTAACTTGTTGACTAAATTCTTTTGCATCATTAGATTGAACATTAAGATTTTGAATATTAACAGTATTAGTTTTTGAATTATTAGTAATAGACGAATTATTACTAACAGCACCAGCCCTATATACTTCAGGATTTTGTATTTCAGGAGTAGATTTTTCAGGAGCCAAACCAAAAAAACGAGTAATTTTATTATTCGTTACCAAATCAATAGCATCTTGTCCAAACTTTTTAACGCTTTCAACTTTATCCAAAATCCATTGCCAAGCATCTTTTAAATAATCAATACCATTTTTAAAACCATCAATTATACAATCACCTATACCAGAAAAGGCATCTTTCAACCAATTCCAACCAGATGACAACTTTGTCTTTGCCCATTCAACGCCTTTAATAATTCCGTCCCATAATCCAGAAAAGAATTTTTTAACTTTTTCCCAATTGTTTATTAATAAGTATGCTGCACCAGCAATAAGAGTAATTGCCAACATTATAGGATTCATATTAGCTGCAAGAGCCATACCTTTTAACAATCCAACAAATGCCTTTGTAAGTTTAATAATAGTCATAAAAGGCTTTATAAAAGTTTTTAAAACCCCACCAATTTTCATTAAAATAGGAAGCCCAATACCAATCCCAATAATAACCTTTTTAATATTGCTATTTAAACCAACAAACCACTGCATACCAGAAACAATCCAGTCAATAACGGGCTTAAATGTTGTAAGCAACTCACCAGCCAAAGATTTAAAAGATTGTTTTAATTGAGCTATACTTTGTTGAACTGCTATCATTTGCTTTGCGTTATCAGAATTAATAACACCAAACTTTGATGCTTCTGCTTTTAACTTACTATATTCTTCTTGTGAAGCAGAAAGCATTCTAATCGTAGCAGGGGAATCCATACCAAGTTCAGATAATACTTTATTACGTCCAGCAGTATTTAATCCAGATAGTTTATTTCTTAATTGGTCTATTAATTCAATAGATGAATAAATAGAACCATCAGATTTATACAAATTTAACCCAATTTGATTTGCAACAGATTTTAAAGCACCACCACCAGTAGTTCTTAATTCCATAATAGCATTTTCAAGAGTTTCAATATTTCCCAATGCTTCATCAGTAGAACCACCAAACATAGCCATAACATTTGCAAATTTACTTACTGCTTCAACAGGTCTGTTCCATTTATCAGATACATCAATAATTTTCATTGTATCATCATAAACACCCTTTAAAGCTTTTGCCCCAAAATATGTTGCAGCCAAACCACCAACACCAGACATAATATTATTAGACATAGATTTAAAAGAATTAGAAACATTTTTTTTAAAATCATCTATTGTTCTTAATGCTTGTTTTGAATTAAAAAAGAAATTGATAACAGCATCACTAAACATTGCCATTTTGTTTTATCCTTTGTCTATTAATATTTGATATTTCATTTTGGACTGCAACATATTTAACGCAGTTCATAACATACAAGTCATATAAATCCATTTGTTTTAACTCAACGAAAGACACAGCATCACTTAATATATTTGCTAGTGCTGGATTTATTCCGAAGTCTTTACAGGAAACAAATTTTGTAGAGGTTTCATTAACATTTGGAATTTCGCAGAGTTTTTTATAAAAACTTGTTGTAAATCCAATATTTCTAATCCCAACTCTATAATTGAAACAGGAGACTGAAATAATACACCTGCAGTTTCCAAACTTAACTGCTGAACAATATTATTATTATCATCTAATGAATACGATAACGGTAATAAGTCAGACAAAAAAGGTTTTATTGAAATATCTTCCTTGGAAGATGCAACTTTAATAAACTTATCCATAAAATCCAATCCAGAAATAGCATCAAATAAAACTATTTTGAATTTCATTTTATTTCCCATATCGTCTATACAAACAATTTTTTCTTTATCCATAAATCCTCCTTTAAGCTAATGGAACAGTATTTTTGTGTGCAAATTGCACAACATAAGTTTTATTGGCTTGACCTTCATCCTTATTTGCAGTATCTCCACCTGATGTTGTTGATATAATTCCACCAGAATAAACGGTCGTTGTTCTTGTCGTTAAGTTTTGAACTGTTAAAATTAATTCATAATCAATAGCATCTTTTTCCCAATCAACAATAGATAAGTCAATCAAATTATCCAACACAACTCTACAAGGAGAATTAGGCAATAAAGAAAAATTACCTTGATAAATACAAGGTTTTTGATTAATTGCACCTAATCCATCAGCTCCTTTTGTAAGATTAGCTACCTCAACATCGTCCCAAGAAATACCATCAGATGCAAAGCCTTGTAATTTCAAATAAGGAATTACAGGCATAGCAGATAATGTATAAGATAACTTATTAAAACCGATTTTTGATTTTTTAACTTCACTAAATTTTTGAACATCTATACTCATACTAAATCCCCCTATAATAAAAGAGTGGTCAAATTGACCACCCTTAACTTGTTGTTTATATTGTATTTTTAAATGTTAAACTTTTTTCAAAACATTAACCAGCTTTGCTTTTATATCTATATCTTTAAGGTCAATTTCAAAAGTTCCATTCATCATTATTGGATTATCTACTTTACATATAATCTTTCCTGTTAATGGATTTTTGAA
>CASDRH010000033.1 GCA_949283075.1 uncultured Pseudomonadota bacterium
AAATACCAAGTGAAACAAATGAAAAAGATATATTATTCTTAATTGATACATTAAATAAAGATGAAACAATAAACGGAATTATTGTTCAATTGCCATTGCCGGAAAAGTTTAATACAGATAAAATTCTATCAAAAATAGACCCAGCAAAAGATGTTGATGGAGAAGTTGAAAAATCAAGCTTCACACCAGCAACAGCAATTGCAGCAATGACAATACTAAAAGAAGTATTTTCAGAAATAGATGACGTTATAAAAAACAAATCAGCAGTAGTAATTGGAGATTCTAAAATCGTTGGAAAACCAATACATAATTTATTATTAGAAGAAAAAGTAAAATCAATAAATGTAAATACAAATAATTCCGTTGATGAAATAAAAAAACTATGCCAACAGTCTGATATAATAGTATCTGCAACTGGACAAGCAGAAATGATAAAATCAGATTGGGTAAAAGAAGATGCAATAATAATAGACATCGGAATTACTAAAATAGGTACAAATGAAAAAACAGGGAAATCAATATTAAGAGGCGATGTAGCAATAAATGAAGTAAAAGACAAAGTTTGTGCTATAACACCAGTTATTGGAGGTATTGGGCCAATGACAATAATAATGTTAATGCAAAACACAATAAAAGCATTCAAAGAACAAAACAAAATAAAATAGGATTCAAAATGGCATTTAATCAAACAAATATATTATTAATTTGCCTCATCACAGGATATTTAATTGGCAGCATACCATTTGGATATATTTTCACAAAACTTTTTACAAAGAAAGATTTAAGAAAAGAAGGATCTCATTCAACCGGCTTCACAAACTCATTAAGAGTTGGAGGAAAATTACCAGCAATACTAACACTAATATTTGACTTAACAAAGCCTATGCTTGCTGCAATTGTAGCATGGACAATAGTAAATCATATATCAAAAGGGCACTTAACAATATTATATTTAGCAGGAAAACTTCAAGGCATACACCTAATAGTAATGGTTTTAACAGCAGTATTTGCAGTAATTGGACACTGCTTTCCAGTATGGTTAAAATTTAAAGGAGGTAAAGGTGTAGCTTCAACAATAGGAACTGTTGCAATAATCCATCCATATATAGCATTAAGTGGTTTAGCAATATGGTTAATAATATTTAACATATGGCATTATGTATCTCTTGCATCAATAGCAATGCTAATATCATTCCCTATTTTTGCTTATATATTCGACGTCAGCTTTATAAATACTTCTGTAAGTATATTGGTATTTTTAGCAGCATTTGGAACAATAATGCATATACAAAATATAAAAAGGCTGATAAAAAAGAATGAAAACAAAATATATCTTTTCAAAAAAAACAAAACTAATAATTCAGAAGATACAAATAAGTAAAGATGCAATGAAAGCATAAAATGCATCAATCAGATTTAATAAAACTAATACAAATAATAAATACCGATTCAATCGGTCCTATTACATTTTTCAAGCTATTAAAAACATATAAATCTATACAAAAAATATTTGATATTCTGCCAGAAGTTATAAAAAATAAAAATATAAAAATACCAACAGAAGAATTTGCTTTAAAAGAATTAGAAAAAGCAACTAAAGAAAATATTAAAATAATAACATACGATGATACGGAATATCCAAATAAGCTTAAATCAATATATGCAAAACCAGTAATAATATATGCCAAAGGAAATATAGAATTACTAAACAAAAATATCGTAGCAATTGTAGGTTCAAGAAACGCATCAATAAACGCTAAAAAGTTCACAGAAATAATATCATCAGAAATATCAAAATCAGGCTTTCCAATAATATCAGGAATGGCCATAGGAATAGATACATCAGCTCATACAGGAGCAATAACAAATAATCAAGCAAACACAATAGCTGTATTAGCAGGCGGAGTAAATAACATATACCCAAAACAAAATACAGCTTTATATAAAGAAATATTAAACAAAAACGGATTGATAATATCAGAACAAAACATAAATTACACAGCAAAAGCACAAGACTTTCCTAAAAGAAACAGAATAATATCAGCTTTATCAACAGCAGTAATATTAACAGAAGCAACTTCAAAATCAGGAAGTTTGATAACAATAAAAAATGCAATGGAACAAGGTAAATTAATATACGCTATACCATCTCACCCATCTGACCCTAAATCATATGGTCCAAATAAATTAATATCAGAAGGAGGAAAAATTTTCACATCAAGCAAACTATTCATAAAAGAATTAAATGACTTCATAGCCAATAAAGAAGAAACAATAGTCTATAACAAACACATAAATATAGAAACACTAGAGCAAGAAATTGAAAATAAACCAAATCAAAAAATAAAAGTTATAACAAAAACAACTGATAAAGCAGAAAAAATAGAAATTATAAAAACTTACATATTAACAGCATTATCACAAAATGGAAATTCAATAGATGAGTTATTATCAGAATTAAAAACATTTTATAAAGATATAACATATCAAGAATTATCAGAAGCAATATTATATCTAGAATTAGAAAACAAAATATTAAATTCAAATAAAATATACAAAATACAATAAAATCAAGCCTTAAAGTTGATAAATCACCACATTTTTGATATAATATAAAAATGAGCAAAAATTTACTTAAATACTTATTTATATCAGTATCAGTATTGATATTCATAATATCAATAACAATATCATACAGCTTTATATCAAAAGAGAAAAGTAACCCTAACAAACTATCTGTAAAAAATATATACACAAAAAATATAAAATATACAGATTTAAAACAAATAGAAAATATTGTATCAAAAGTCAAAAACCAATATATCTATGACATAGATGAGGAAAAGCTATCAGAAGAGCTAATAAAACTACCATTTATAAAATCTGCAAAAGTAATAAAAAAATATCCTAATAGCTTAATTATAGACATAAAAGAAAGAGATATCCTATTTATATTAGATAATAACTTTGGAATAGATTCAGATTTTACTATAATAGACCAAGATATAAGCAAATATAATATTGATAAAAACATAATCAGAATATATGGTGATTTCACAGAGGAAAAACTAAAAAAACTATTTAAAGAATTATCAGAAGTACCATTAATAAAAAATAGAATTAAAAGTATTGAGCTAATATCCAATCGCAGATGGAATATAGTAATATATTCAAACAACAGATATATTTTAATAAAGCTACCAGAATATAATATTAAAGAGACTATAAATAAATTTCTAAAAGAAACATATAAAACAGATTTATTTAACACTAATTTTAATACAATTGATTTAAGATCTGACAAAATTATTATAGAATAATGCAAAAAGAAATTGATAACATACCAATAATTGACCTATCAACAGATAGGATATCAACAGCAATCTGTCAAATAAATCAAAACAATGAAATAACAATAACTAAACCAAAAACAAACAATAAATTAAAAATATATAATGCAGAAACAAATACTATAAATATAAGTATTTTAAAAAAAGAAATATCAAATATATTGGATATAATAGAAAATTCCATAGAAGAAAAATTAAAATCAATATCAATAACAACAAATTTATTAAATGCAAATTCAATAATACTAAAATCAAAAATAAATACAAATAATAAATTGATAACAAATTATCATTTAAATCAATGTATGGATTACATATATAAAGAAATATACAACAATAAAAATTCAAATAAAGAAATATTACAAACATTTCCAATAAAATATGAAATAGAAACTGGCCACACAGACAACCCAATTGGTTATAAATCATCATTTTTAACAACAAAATATAATGTTGTTATGTGTAATAAAGATATACTATCTGCTATCAAATCAATATTTGAAAAATCAGAAAAAATTCAAATAAAAAGCATAATTCCTAACTCATATGCATCAGGCTTATCTTGTTTAACAGAAAACGATAAAAATGAGATAATATTATTAATAAATATGACTGATTGTATAGCATCAATAGGATTATTTCATAACAATATTTTCTTAAAAACAATAACAATAAACACTCAATCAAATTCAAACAATACAGCTGATATAAAAATAAAAGCATTAAATGACTTACATAAAATAAGACAGAATATTCAATCTAATATTTTATTAATTACAAATAAAATAATTATAACCGGAGATATAGCTCTGATAGATAACATAAAAGAAACAACAGAAGAAATTTTTAACAAACCTTGTGAAATCAGATACCCATCATATCCAAATTTTAAAAACCCAAAAGCTTCATCATTAGTCGGAGCAATAATACAAACAAAAAAACAAATAATAAATGACAAAAATTATTTTAATGTATCAAAATCAAAGATATCAATTAAATCTATCTTTAAAAATATAATTGATGAAATATAAAAAAATGATATAATCCAAGAAATGGTAGGAAATAAAAACAACATACATCAACAAAATAAAATACAAAAAGAAGAAATTGCTAGCGTTTTCAGACCTATGTATAACGCATCATCAATAATTCTATTTGAATCATTTATCTTAAATATATTTAAAATAACAATTCCTTTATTTATATTTTTTACCATAGATATTTTCTTAAACACAAAAAATACAGAATTTTTAATATATGGATTTATAAGCTGTATAACAATAACCTTACTTCAATATATAATATCAAGATTAAGGTCAAAAAAAATAAACACATTAGAAAAACAAATAGATGAAAATATATTTAAACATATATTAGATAAATTATTTTCACTATCAAACGCAAAAATAGAAAACAGGCCAGATTCTTTTTGGCTATCATTATTTGATGATATAGACACAATAAAAAACACACTAACATCATCATTTTTAACCACAATAATAGATATCATATTCATAGCAATAGCAATAGGAATTTGCATAATGATATCTAAAGACTTATTTCCAATAATAATATTATTATTTTCAATACTTGGACTAGCAACATTTATATTTTATCAAAAAATATTTGCTTTTTCAGGAAAGGAAAAAATTTCTATACAAACAAGAAATACATTAATTATGTCATCAATAAAAAACATATCTGCTGTCAAATCATTACCTTTAAAAGAAAAAATTAAAAAATCTTGGGAAGATTATCAAGCTCACATAAACTCAAAAATGTTTCAAAAATATTCAAGTTTGGATCAATTAAAAGATTTTTCACAATTACTATCATCATTTTTAATAATAACACTAATATATATATTAGGAATAAATATACTAAATGGGAAAATAGAAATTGGAACATCAATATTAATAATATTCCTTACAATAGCTGCATTTGACACAATATCAAAGCTAATATCATACTTTCCAGAATATTTAAAATTCACATATGCATCTGAAAGATTGAATATGATATTAACACATAATACAGATAAAGATAAAAACATGGTAATAACCAAACCTCTAAATGCAGTTTTAAAAACAGAATCATTATATATATCTGATAAAAGAGGAAAACCAATAATCAATGATTTAGATATGCATCTATATCCAGGAAAAATATATATAATAAAAGGAAGATTATCATCAAGTGAATCATTATTTTTAAAAGCATTTGCTGGAATATATAAACCAGAAAGCGGTAGTGTATTATTAGATAATTATAATGTAAACAATATATCATTAACAAGTATATCAAATTTCATAAGATATATGTCAGACCCAGTAATATTTTATGGAACATTAAAAGAAAACATTACTTGTTTTTATAATTCAAAAATACAACCACATCATTTATTAACATTTAATAATATCATATCAACCCTATCAATAGGTAATATAGCAGATAATTTACCACACGATTATAATACTATTATAGATAATAATCACGATAACCTATCACCAGAAGAACTACAAATAATAAATCTAGCAAGAAATTTAATAGGAAACCCATCATTAATATTACTTGATAACCCATTTACAAACTTATCATCAGAAATAAGAAATAATCTAATAAAACTATTAAGTGAAGTAGCAAAAGATAAAATAGTAATTATAAATTCTTCAACATATGATTCAGATATACCAAATGCAGATGTATTATTAATAAAAAATGGTTCTATAACAATAGAAGAAAATAAATTCATAGATAGAACAACATCAAAAAGATCTTTATTCAGAAAAGTAAAATTTTAAATATAAATAAAATGTAATACTCTGATTACACCAGATAAATCTTTAACCATATCAACAATTTTAAAACCAGCATCATTAAAAATACTGCAAACATCATTTTCTTGATCGATACCAATTTCTAAAAAAATATGTCCATTATTTTTCAAAAATTTGCCAGATATATCAGCAATTTCACGATAACAATTAAGTCCATCAGCTCCTCCATCCAAAGCAATAATTGGGTCAAATTTTCTAACTTCAATATCTAAATTATCAATATACGAACTTTTTATATATGGAGGATTAGAAATAATAACATCAAACTTTTTATCACAAACAAAATCATTCCAAGATGAGCAAATAAAATTACATCGATCAAACAAAGAAAATATCTCTAAATTTTTATTAGCAATATCAAGAGCATCAGATGAAATATCAATTCCTATTCCAAAAGAATTATTTAAATCATTTAAAACAGATAATAAAATACAACCAGAACCAACACCAAATTCTAAAATATCTAAAACGGAATCCTTGCTAAAATATTTTAAAACACTTTCAATCAATACTTCTGTATCACTTCTAGGGTCTAAAACGCTATTACCAGTAATAAATTCATATTTATAAAAAGGCTTTTTACCAATAATTTTATATACAGGCTCTCCAAGCAGTCTTCTGTTAAGTAATTGATTAAACAAAATAAATTTATCATTATCAATAACATCAGATTTATTTACAATCAAATAAGATAAATCTTTACCCAAAATAAATGATAATAACAATTTAACCTCAAATACAGCTGTGCGAAAGTCAGAAACTATTGCTTTCTCAACAAGTAAATCAGCACCAAAATTTATTATATTTTCTATTGTTTTAATTGTTTTCATACATTTTTTATGATATAATTTATTAAAGTTTAATGGGATTTAACCGGAAAATACTATGAATTTAAACAAATTGCAATCTTTGTCTTCATACACATTAAAGATTTCATTAATCTTTGTATTTGGATTTTTTGTACAAATAAATCAAAGCAAATCTGATGACATAATACAAGATGAATACACAATATTGCGAGAATATGAAAGAACAAATGACTACGTTGACCAATTAACAACAATCGCAGTTGAGTCATTTAAAGACGAAGATTTCAACAAAGTATACGGAAGTGATTATATACCTGTTGCAATAGATACTCCATCAGGAGAATTTATGCCAATAGAACCAACTGTAAAATATAAAAAAGGAGAAAAACTACCTACAAGAATAAGTGCAACAGAATCAAAATTAGATACAAAAACAAAAGAATATATATTTATGATTGTCCAAGAAATACACTATTTAAAAGCAGCAATCAGAGATATGTATCTAGATAAAGAAGCATCCATACAAAAAAGTCCATATCAAAACGTTAACAATGAAAATCTAATAAAACAAAACATCATACCATTAAAGTTTTTAAGTCCTCAACCAAGCACAGTATCAGAAATCCAAAATATGGGAGACCCTTGGGGCTTCACAGCTGTGAACAGATACGGCGGAGCAGTATTAGTAGAAGGTGTAGGCCCAGAATATAAATATTTCAGAATAACATATTCAGGATTACCAGCAAAAGTATGTGCAGGATTGTTAATGGCAAGATGGGAAGATAACTATTTAGGAACAATGTGGATTGGAGCAAATGGAAAATTCTTCTCATGGGCAAGAGAATTACAAGCAAATCCAATGCCAGTATCACCGAAAGAAGCTGTAGCATTATGTAAAAACGGAGGATATTTCCAGATTGGGTTCAAATAAGAGTTTACCAAAACTTACTATTTAAAGAAGAAAGCCTTGGTAATCTCCAAGGTTTTTTAAAATTATCTATCAAGTCGATTATGAGTAAATATACCATCACAAACAGCTATTTTAAAATGCTGCTTTCTCCACCATCTACAATTTAATTCAGGTTCCATAAAGTGAAATGGATAAGCTCCTAATCTTGGATGTTTTTCACAAAAATCTAACATCTGAAAAAAGAATTTCTTTGATAATAAAATAGATTGGTTCGTCCAGTTAATAACAGAAGAATCAACAACGTAATACCCCCCCCCAGCATTTTTGACATATTTAGGAAATAAAACATCAGGATTCTTTTCAACATATAAAGAACGTCCAATCATACGAATAGCTTTAAATGGTCTAAAAATTCTACGAATACACCTCATAAAATCAGAAGTTTTTGATAACCTATCAAAATCAATAAATCTTTCATCAATTTCAACTGGTTTATAAATCTTGCTATATTTATTTATATCAGAAAATTGCTCTCCTGGATTAAATCTAGCTCTTAACCGAACCATATCAACAGAACCATTTTCCAATAATTCTATACCTTTATTTATAATTTTCTTAACATTGTCAATATCAGCAACTAATGGCAAATCATTTTCCAAATATAAAACATAATCACAATCCATATTTTGAAAAACCCATTTCATTCCATCTTGTATACCAACATTATCTGGACGACCAACATATTCTAAACCATATTTTTCAGCAACTTTAACATCATCATCAGATATAGATTGAAAAAATAACTTAACATTTTTAAAAACGTCAAAAAATCCAGATTTCTTATAATTATCCAAAGTAGCATCAATAGTTTTATGAGCCTTAAAACTTAAAATACCAACAGAAATTTTATCAAAAGCATATGAATTCATAATATTACCAATTCTTATTTTTTATCTTTAAAATCTTCAAATTTAGAAATATCAATATCAAATATATTATCAACATACACTAAACCATATTTTGATAAATTATCCTTATTAATATCATTATATTGTTGCATAATACCATTAACAGTATCTTTATAAGCAACAGAAGCATTATTAAACTTTTTCATCATATCAGCTCTAATATAAGACATATGATGCATAGAAACATCATTTATAAAAAAGAACTTCGGCTTCCTCCCCCCCCCAGCACATTTTTAAAAGCCATATGTCTTGTAGCATCAGCCCTACACGGAAAATCAGGCACTTTTTCTAATTTAGAATACTTATCAATTTTATATATAAAAGGTACACACAAATATTCAACATTCAAAGAGCGGAAATGAGGATCTTTCCAATAAGTATAAATAGAACAAGCTGTATGAGTTGCTCCTTTTTCAATAATCAATTCTTTAGCTTTTTCAAACTCATCAGGATTGTAAAACTCATCTGTATCCATATTCATAAAATAATTACAACCAGCCTTTTTAACAGCTTCTAAACCCATATTACGTTTTTTACGTTCCTCAGCAGGTGCAGAACTTGCAATCCCTTTATGAGGATATAAAATAACTTCATCAATCAAACCTTTATCTTTTAAAGAAAACAAAAAATCTTTTAACTTAGGAGAACATTTATTTCCCTGCCAAGATTCCTCTTGCCAAACAACATTAATATAATGAACGCAAGAACGAATTGATTTAATAGAAGCTTCCAATAATTCCTCACCATCAAAAACAGAATAAGAAACTCCAATTTTCATTTTAGAAGTATCAATCTGAAAAAATTTATGTTTCAACAATTTTTGCCTAAACTGCTTACGTTTTTCAGTATTAGGAATAAAACAGCTAAGAAATAATATTAAAGATTTACGATTAAGCATACTATCTCCACATAAGATGGTGGGCATGGGGAGAATCGAACTCCCATGGTATTGCTACCGGCAGATTTTGAGTCTGCTGCGTCTACCAATTCCGCCACACGCCCATAAAACGATATAAAAAATTGCTAAAAGCAATTTAATGGAAAACATATTAAAATATATAAAGGAAAAAATCAAAGAAAAAATAACGAAACGATAAAAAATATAAATAAAAACACTTGCAAAATTAAGTATTTTCGTATAATTTTAAATATATCTTACGGCCCCGTAGCTCAGTGGATAGAGCAACAGCCTTCTAAGCTGTGGGTCAGACGTTCGAATCGTCTCGGGGTCGCCATTCAGTTTCAAAAGCTTTCACAAAATAAATAAAGAAATAAAACACTGGTCAAAAGTACAATATCTTCATAAAAAGGAACAAAAAACTATTACAGCAAACATATACGGGAGATTTCGAAGAATATGTAGTAGCGACAAATACAGCAAAGAAAACTTTAAACCATTATAGGAATACGATAAATTATACATAAGAAATTACGATGTATAGATACAGAAACAATAATAATTTGAGGAAATAATATACACAGAAATGATTGTTTTTTAAATTATCTATTTCAAAAAAAATAAAAGAAGCTTATAAATCCAAAAGAACAATAAAAGAATTACTTAAATTAAAAATATACGATTTACCAGAAAATAAAATTGATTTAATTATCAATGAATTATGCAATAACGACATAAAAAACTAATAAATAAAATAAATACAACAACAAAAGTTATTAATTAAAATGCTTTCAATAACTTAAATGAAATATTATGTGAAACAGCACGATCTAAAATATCATAAGAATAATTTACTCTTGCAACAATAGGACTTCCGACAATTTTACCCCAAGAAAGTCCAGCTTCAAAAGATAATATATTAGCATCTCTATCATCACTATATTGCATAAATGTTTTATCAGCACCAATTGAAAGGAAATATGTTTCAAATTCAACGGGATTATTCGCAAAATTATAACTGTAAGTAATAGCAAAAGAAGGAATAATAATATACTTTTCACTAGGAGTTACAAAAGGTTGAACATATTCCACACCATAACCTAACCTTAAATCATTATAACTTGTCTTTTTAACACCTAAAGTAGGCATTCTACTGCTATCACTTGATTCTTCAAAAGCATTTTGATAAACAAACACAGCATTACCAAAAGCTTTCATATTTAAATTTTTCATAACATTATGCTTATATTCACCATATAAAGAAATAAAATTAGATTTAACATCAGCAGTAGCACTTTCCTTCATAGCAGTATCAGTAAACATAATATCTCTTTGCTGTCTAAAATTACTTTGGCCATAAGAAAGAATACCTGTAACCAAAGAATCTTTCAATCCCCAAGTACCATAAATCGCAGCATTCAAATTAGAACCATCCATATTGTAATAAGACAAAGCATCTTGTTTTTCATCATCCTGAGAAACACTCTTACTTGTTCCAACAGCAAAACCATAAGAATATTTAGCAAAATCAGAAGAAGATGTTTTATATTCATTCTTTCGTTCGAAACCAGCAACTATACCCATAGTATTAAAATTAAATTTATTAAAATTAACAGTAGCATCTCTTGCAACACTATTCTGAATAACATCAACCCAAACATTATTATAAGATTTCAAAGGGTCTGTTTTAATAACATCTTTTGTTGAAACTACCTCGCTATTTTCACTTTCAGAACCAGCATCTTTATTCTTATCATCAGATTTCTTTACAACTCTACCCTTATTAAATTTACGACGAATAGCATTAATTTTTTTACCCATATCAGTATTATTATCATTCATAACATCATTTTCAGTAAATCTTAACATAGCATCAAGTTGCATATTAATTGGAGCATCATTCAAACTTTGATCATACACACTTGGAGAAGTATTAAAATTAAACACAGCCGCAGAACTAATATCAGAAATTTCTCTTGAAACATTTCTAACAATAGTTGAATTAAAAGTATTATTATTAGTCTGTAAAATAGAAACAACAGATTTTGCAGTATTCAAAGTCAAAGATTCTAATGTATTAATAACATCTGTTTCAGATTTATTAACCAATAAAGTATTCACAAAATCAACAAGAGGATTATCATTATTATTAACATCTTTAATCCAAGAATTTTTCAAGGCATCAAACAAGAACGCACCAACAGACCTTTGATTATAAGATTTACCAGCAGTAAATTGAGTAGCCTTATAATTTAATTTAAATTGTAAAATAACATCATTTCCAGAAACAATTGTTTCAACATCAATCCATTCAAGTAATTCAGTTGTAGAAATATTACTCAAATCAAAATTACCAGTAATACCATTATTTGAAGAAATCAAATTATAACCAGGTCCAAGAAGTAAATAAGCTAACTTATCCATTTTAGAAAAATCAACAGTCAATTTTGAATTAGCATCTATATTAGCAGTATCAGCATTTATAAAAATACTACCATCAGATTTAGTATTAAGCGTTAAATTTATATTACCTCCAATAGCACCATCTCCAGAATTAAAAATACCGCCAATGGAAATATTTGAACTTCCCTGATTCAAAGATAAACTACCAGTATTTGTAAAGTCTCCATTTACATTTATATCGGCTCCAGAAGCTAATAATTCTCCAGCATTATTAAATGAACCAGTATTAGCAACACCATTTGTAATATCAATATTACCAGTCCCAGAATTAGTAAAATTATCCACAACAACAAAATTACTATTATTAGCATTAACAGTACCAGAATTATTAAAGTTGCCGTCAATATTTAAACTTGCTCCATTATCAACACTAACACCAGCTGAAATAATATTACCAG
>CASDRH010000034.1 GCA_949283075.1 uncultured Pseudomonadota bacterium
CTCATTAAATCTTGATAAAACCATAAATTGTGCTCTGTTAACAAAGTATACCCCAGCAATTCATTTGCATTAAATAAATGATGCAAATAACCACAAGAATATTTTTGACAAGTAGGACAATTACAATTTTTATCTAACTTATCATCAGATAATTTAAATTTAGAATTTTTTATATTAATTGCACCAATACTAGTAAAAGCCTGACCAGTTCTACCAGACCTTGTTGGTAATATACAATCAAACATATCAATACCCTGTTCAACGGATAGAACAATATCATCAGGTTTACCAACACCCATCAAATATCTAGGCTTATCACTAGGTAATTCTGGAACAGTATAATTTAAAACTTCAATCATATCCTGTTGAGGTTCTCCAACAGCTAATCCACCAACAGCATAACCATCAAAACCAATATCACTTAAAGCTTTTGCAGATTCCAAACGCAAATCTTTAAAAGTAGCACCTTGGTTAATACCAAAGATACCATAACCATCACGATTAACAAAAGCATCTTTACTACGTTTAGCCCAACGCATAGAACGACGCATAGACTCAACTGCATTATTGTATTCAACAGGTAAAGCTAAACACTCATCAAAGCACATTGTAATATTTGAATCCAACTGATGTTGTATCTGTATAGACTTTTCAGGAGTCAACATATGCTTAACACCACCATCTATATGAGATTGAAAGCTAACCCCATCTTCTGTAATTTTACGCAAACCTGATAAAGACATAACTTGAAAGCCACCTGAATCAGTCAATATAGGCCCATTCCAAGTTGTAAATTTATGAAGTCCACCAAATTTTTCAACCAAATTAGCGCCTGGTCTCATCATCAAATGATAAGTATTTCCAAGAATAATTTCAGCACCTGTTGCTTTAACATCTTCCATTTTCATAGCTTTAACAGTTCCCACAGTTCCAACAGGCATAAAGCAAGGAGTATGAATTTCACCATGTGCAGTCGATAAAATACCCAGCCTAGAAGGCGGATTATTTAAATCATTTTTAAGTACATTAAATTTCAAAGACATAAAATGATTATACTAAAAAACAAGAATACATTCAATTAAATATTTTTATTTTGGAAAGTCTTCAAATCACCTTTATACATATCAATTTCAGATTGATACATACTCATTTCATCTTGTAATTCTTCTTTTTTCTCTAATAAATCAGTATATTCAGGATTATCTGCTGGATTAAACTCAGGTGGAACAATACCATCAATTTTACCAATACGATTTCTGATAAATTGTATTGCTAATTCCAAATCAGAGATAGCATCATTATAATTCTTGATACCAGCCCTAAAAGTTGCACGCTCATAATAAGCAGTAGGCTTATCATTTTCATTTGCCTTTTCAATTTTTGCAGTATAAACCTCATCAACTTTAAAGAAATCTTTTAAATTTGTATAAATATCAATTTTCATTTGATAAGCATCAGACACTCTACAATCAAAATACATTTCATAATTAGCCTGATGATCACAACCAAAATCAATAATATAATCCAAATCATAAATAGCTTTTTTATAATCATTTAAATGATTCAAAGTAATTGCACGCTCATAATAATAATCCATATTTCTAGGATTCATTTCAATTGCTCTATCCCAAAAGGTAACAGCAGAAACATTCAAACCCTTATTTCTAGAAATCAAAGCCAAAGCCTCAAATAACACAGGGTTTCTTGGATTTTCATCAATCAATCTTTTAAATTCTTCATCTGTAGGCAATCTATTTTTAGCATAACCAATAGATTTTTTTAATTTATCCAAAATTCTCTGATCTTCAAAAGAAATACCTTTTCTATTTTTGTTAAAAGGAGCACCAGCAGCAATACCAGCACCAATTAATGGAGAAGGATTTCGTGGCATAGAAGCAAGAGCAGAAGCAATTCCAGCACCGACTCCAGCAACAGAAGCTCCAGGAGTTGTAGATGCTTGTGGCATAGGAGCACCGGCAGATGCAAGTCCTGCACCAATTCCTGCAACAGAAGCTCCAGCAAGCGTAGATGCTTGATTCATAGGTTTACCATCATTCGTATTTTGCTTTGGAGCTTGATTAGCAATAATAATAATATTAGGCTTATTATAATTGCTCATTGCATTTTTAAAAGAAGGATTGTTTAACAAATCTTGAACAAAAGCATCAGAAACAGCTAAACTATCAATATTACTTGATACTGAAACAGGACTAACGGAATTATTAGAAGAAATAATAACATTAGAAGAATCATTAACATTTTCATTATTATTAGAAACTACTTCTGGCATAACATTTATAGGAACAGCAGTAGAAACAGGATTAGAAGAAACATCAGCATTTTGATTAAAAAATACTGGAGCTGGAGGAGCTTCATCATCAGAATTATCTATATCATCATCAAAAGCTTGAACAGAATTTGGTCCAGCCAAAGCGATTTTAACATCATTAAATTCTTTTTCAGCAGCTTCAACAGCATTTTTATATTCAGCATCAGCAGCAGAAACAGAATTATCATAAGCTTTATTATCAACGCCATAATATTTATTTGCAGCATCCATAGCTTCATCATAACGTTTTTGAGCTAACTGCAAAGCTTCCTCATAAATTTTTTCTGCTTCTTCATAACTTTGCACCTCATTATCTTCTTCATCAACATCGGCTTCATCTTCATCTTCATCATCAGAAGATTCATCATCAACAACATTTAAAGCATTTTTACTTTTATCAATCTTAGTAATAGAAACACTTCTTATAATAGGATTAGAAACAGAATCTTGATAAGCTATCACAGCAACTTTTCTTTTATTTTGGTCATCAATAGACATAACTTTATAAGGATTAATAGGTTCAGGTTTATCATTAGAAAGAGTTTTTGTAGAACCATCACCAAATAAATTATAAGAATCATTATTTATATTTACAGAATTATCATCACTCTGAACAGAAATAAATTCATCATTATCAACGCCACGATCAGCAGATGTATTAACACCAGTATCACGCATATTAACCCCAGCATGAGAAATTCCAACAGTAGAACCACCAGCAGAACCATACTCAGCCATAGCAGAAAAAGAAATAAAATGATAAGAAATTACCATAAAAACAAAAATAAAAAATTTATAATTTCTCATATTTAAACCTTTATATTTTATGCTCCAGAAATTTTTAAATTACTAATTTCTGTTAATTTTTCATCAATAACATTTAAAACCTTTTCTTTATAAGTATCTTGTTCAGATACAGACTCTAATTTATTAAACTCAGATTCAGCAATTTCTTTTGCTTTTTCCAAATCTGCTCTTGCTTCATCATAACGTTTATTTTTCTTATAAAAATCAGCTCTTCCAAGCAAACCATCAACTCCACCTATTTTTTCAGCCAATTCAGTCCAAACATCAAAAGCTGCAATATCATCACCAAGCATAATTAAAACATCAGCTTTCATTTTCATAGCATCAACAGAACTGCCTTTTTCTAAAACCAAATTCAAATCCTCAATAGCAGCAGTATAATTCTTCATATCTTTTTTAATCTCAGCACGTTTAACCAAATATTCAACATTATCAGGTTCTAATTCAATTAATTTTGTTAAAGCTTTTAAAGCCTCTACTCTTTCATTTTTTTCTAAATTTTCCTCAACTAATTTTTTCAACCCTTCCGCATCAGAAGGATAAGAGAAATCAGAGTTTTCAAAATCATAATCTTGAGCAAAAGAAACGTCAGCAAAAACAAAGCTTGCTGAAATAATGAATAAAAACAAAAATAATTTATTTATCATAAAAAATATAATCCCTCTTCAAAGGATTATACTATTTTTTTCAAGTAAAGTAAAGAACTGTCGCCATAAGAATAAAAAGAATATTTATTATCAATAGCGTGCTGATAAGCCTTTTTCATCATATCAGTACCAGCGAAAGCACAAACTAATATAAATAAAGTTGATTTTGGAATATGAAAATTAGTCATCAAAACATCAACCATTTGAAATTTATAACCAGGAGTTATAAATATATCAGTATAATCAGAATAAGGTTTTAAGACACCATCAGAACCAGCAGTTTCAAGCAAACGCATAGCAGTAGTTCCAACAGCAAAAACTCTTCCACCATTAGATTTAACTTTATTAACTAAATCAGCAGTTTCTTTTGAAACTATACCATATTCAGAATGCATTTTATGCTCTAAAACATTATCAGTTTTAATTGGTAAAAATGTTCCAGCACCAACGTGTAAAGTTAAAAAAGCAATTGAAACACCTTTTGCTTTAATTTTATCAAGCATTTCATTTGTAAAATGCAAACCAGCAGTTGGAGAAGCGACAGCACCAACATTTTTAGCAAACACTGTTTGATAATTAACTTTATCTTCATCTGTAATTTCACGTTTAATGTAAGGAGGCAAAGGAACAGTTCCATACTTTTCCAAAGCATTTAACAAATCGACATCAGATAAATTAAATTTCAAAACAGTTCCATCTTGTCCTTGTTTTTCAACAACAACAGCATAAAAATCATCAGAAAAATGTAAAACATCACCTTCATTTAAACGTTTAGTATTTTTACAAAAAGCAATCCAAGAACAAGAATCAATTTGCTTATATAACGTAATTTCTATTTTTGCTCCAGACTGTTTTTTATAATACAAACGAACAGGTATAACTTTAGTATCATTAAAGACAATAACATCATTTGGATTCAAAAAATCTATAAAATCAGAAACTTTTTTATCAAGCAAATCCTGCTCAACACCATCAATTTGAGCATTTGGAACAACAAGCATTTTAGCTTCCTCTTTATTTTTCAAAGGAAACTTAGCAATCAAATCATCGGGTAAGAAAAAATCAAAATCATTTATATTCATAATATCAACTAATCAAAATCAAATTAAACTTGTAATAATTGACAAAAGATACAAAAAAAAATAAAATAAAACAAGGTATAAAATAAAAAATATAAAAATAAAATGGCAGATAAAGATATATTAAGTCCATCAGAGTATTTATCTGATAAAGTTGCTCAAGATTCATTTCCAAAGACAATAACTATTGGAATTTTAAAAAACACTGTAGATTTTTTCAAAAGTGCTATAAAGCCGAATGAAGAAAAAGACAAACCAGTAATATTAAACCTACAAAATTTATTATTATTAGGAGATTTAGCAATAAAATCAATGCCAATATGGTCTTCTGCAATAGTATTAAATTATTCAGGAGTATTTCCTGCATACTTAACATATGGAGTTGCAAACAATCTAGTATACGGAGCAAAAGGAGGCGGATACAAAGCATCAAGAGATACAGTGTCATCTCCATACGAAATGTGGAAAACATCGATATCAAAGAAAGCGAAAAATTCAGATTCTGACAGAGAAAGCGAAATAAAATCTACAATTTCAAAAACTGAAAAAAAACATGATATAAAGCTAAAACAATTATTATCAAAAATGTCAAAAGAAAGATAATAAAAGTTAAGAAGGTATATCAACAATAACCTTTAAACCACCTAGCTTTTCACTTTTTCCAAGAACAACATCACCACCATTTGTCAAAACTAAATCTTTTACAATAGCCAAACCTAAACCAGTTCCACCAGTTTTATTATTTCTAGAACCTTCAACACGGAAAAAAGGCTTAAATATATCTTCATAATATTTTTCATCAATGCCTTTACCATTATCTTCAACAATAAATTTAAAACCTGATTTATTTGCAATTAAAGAAACATAAATTTCTCCTTTTCCATAACGAACAGCATTTAATATAATATTTGAAAAAATTCTTTTCATAGAATGCTCTGGAACATTAAAAATATAACTATCTTTATTTTTCAATTCATAATTATATTGTATATTAACATTATTTTTATTTATCTTATTATCTTTCTTTATATTCTTAATAACATTATTAAGCATAAAATTAATATCAGCATCACTTTTATCTTCTACATAAACACCTTTTGCATAATCAATATAGCTAGAAATCATTTTTTCCATATCAGAAATATTTTCTAAAATCTGATTTTTTAAAGCTTCATCATTATCAGATTTTAAATCCAATAATTCTAATTCCAACCGCATACGAGTCAAAGGCGTCCTTAAATCGTGAGAAACTCCAGATAACATATTAGTTCTATTTTCAACAAACTTCTGAATGCGATTTTTCATTGCTAAAAAAGCGACACCAGCTCTTCTAATTTGCGTAGCACCGCTAGGTTTAAAATTAACCTCATTACCTTTACCGAAGGCATCAGCCGCTCTAACAAGTTTTTTAATAGAATCCATCTGAGACTTTAAAAAAGGAATAATAATCAAAACACTAATAAAAACTCCGACAACACTCCAAACAAAAAATATACCAACAGAAGATGTAAATACACGCTTTTGATGAGTACTAATAACGACTAAATTACGTTTAAAAGGTATTTCAAAAAACACTTTTGCAGGATTACTAGAAGTATAAATATTATAATCACCATTAAATTTTTGACTTAATCTCTTTTCCAAATCCCCAGCATTATTAATAGCAATATAAGGATATTTATTTTTCTTTTTCCTAAAAATAGTATTTTCATAAACTTTTACATTCATCTTCAAATAAGCTTCAGAAAAATCAGCAGCTTTTTTAATATCTTCAGGAGTATTAGATTTACCCAACATATATAAAACAACATCTAAATCATTCATAAAGATATCAATTAAGTTATTATTAACATTTTTCCAATGTCTATCAAAAAACAAAAAAGCAGATATAGCTTGTAAAATAATAGCAGGAACAATAATTAATAAAACAGTTCTACCAGTAAGTCCTCTTGGCAAATAAGTATTAAAATGGAATAGCTTTTTAAAATTCATAAAAACCTCTAAAATTAAATAATAAACCTATATCCGACATTACGAACAGTAGAAATCAATTTACATTTATCACTTTCTAATTTTTTTCTTAACCTAGTAATAATAACATCAACCCCTCTTAAATTATCAGATAATTTCAAGCAACAAGCGATATCATCACGAGATAAGTTTTTATTCGCATTATCAATAAAATATTCCAACAAAACAATTTCAGTAGAAGTTAAATCAACAAAATCATCAGCACATCTCAATTGCTGAGTTTTCCTATTATAAACGAAATCACAAAAAGAAATATTATCATCATTGTTAAATAAAGATGATTTATCAGTTCTACGCAAAATATTATTTATACGCAAAATTAATTCTTTTGGTTCAAATGGTTTAGTTAAATAATCATCCACACCACAAGATAATCCATTAATCTTATCATCAACTTCCCCCAAAGCAGTCAACATTAATACAGGTAAATCAATTCCATTCTGACGCAAAGATTTAACAAATGAAATACCATCTTCAACAGGCATCATAACATCAACAACAGCAAGGTTAAAATCAAACAACTCCATTAATTGCCTTGCAGATTTTGCATCGCAAGCGGAAGAAACAACAAAGCCAGATTTACGCATAAACTCACAAATCAAATCACGAATCTGATCATCATCATCAACGACTAAAATATGTTTAACAGAAACATTATCCATAATAGATAATGTTATTTCGAAAATTACTTTTGGTCAACGGCTTTTTTAAAGTAAGTTTTTTCAACTTCATCAACTCTACCACGTTGTAATCTCTTCTCAATTTCTTCTTTACTAATAGCCTCAACTTCATACTGCCCAGGAGCAATTCTCTGATTACCCATAGTTTGACTATCAGCCTGACAACCAATACAAGTATCAGTTGAGCGAGCCTTAACAATATCATCAAACTTCATAACCATATAACCAGTTTTCTGACCTTTTGAAGAACCAGACATACCGAAAGAGAAATAACCACCTAATAAATCATAATCTAAATCAACATAATCAATGTTATACATATTAAAAATCTGAGAAGGAATATCAGAAGTCAACTGACACAAAAATGAATCACCAGTAATTAAAATTGTGCTGGTATTTCGAATTTCAATAGTATTTTTAGCAGTATTACAATTACTCTTCAAACCATTAGCATAAACATCATAAGACATAGCAAATCCAAGATTTTTCAACTTACGACCGACCTGAACATCACTTAAAGTGAAAGTAGAAATCTGCATAACAACAGGAGTTCCACCAATTTCAGCACCAAATCGAATACCATTATACAAGCAAGCACGAGTATTTGGATCAGCCTCACATATAGAAACTTTTGTTTTCTGTGAATTATAAAACATAGAAACTAAACTATTAAACAAAAATGTTTCAGTAATTCTGTCATTCAAACGAGTACAAGAATGAGAACGACAAACAACAGCTGGTTTATCTCCAACATCAACACTTTTTGTAGACATTTTATTTTCATAAGAAGTAGTGTTATTTTTAGTATTTCCCTTATTATTCTTTAACCACATTTCATATTCTTTATCGTGATAAAAGTTATCAGGTAAAGGCAATTCAGAAGTATCATAATTAGGATCATAAGAATCGATAGCCAAACTTCCAGAAGCATAAACATTACTAGAAGCGACAAGCAAACTAGCCAAAAACAAAGACTTACCAACAAAATAATTTATTTTTTTCATCGAAATAACCTTACCATCCTTATATAAACAATACACCAACATAATACACAATTTTAAAGTTCATATCAATACTTTTTAATATTTAAAAATATGAATATAATTATATTGATTTTTAAAGAAAATTTAAGTAAAAATATACAACGAAAAGCATATATAAAGAATCACAAAGGAATCATATATGAAAATTTTATTAAATGGAGAAAATGGACAAATAGAAGCTTCATATCACAGAGCAAAAGAAACAAACAAAAAAATTGCAGTAGTCTTTCACGATCACCCATCAGCAAATGGGTCAATGAATGAAAAAGTAAACTACACAATATTTCACACATTTGCAACAAATGGCTTCAATGTAATCAGAGCAAATTACAGAGGAATAGGAAACTCTCGCGGACCTTTTACAAACGGGGAAGGAGAATTGTGCGATGGAGCAAATATCTTAGATTGGCTAGAAAAAAGCAATGAATTTGCAGAAGAAACATGGGTAGCAGGAATTGGCTTTGGGGCTTGGATATGTTTTCAGTTATTAATGCGACGTCCAGATATTACAAACTTTGCCGTAGTATCACCAAACATAAAGAAATATGATTACAGCTTTGTAAATTCAACTCCTTGTAAAGGCATCATAGTAAACAACATATCACCAGGGGAAACAAAAGATGACGGAACAAAGCAATTTGTAAGCAACTTAAACAAATCCGAAAATTCAGAACAAATAACATTAAAAATGATGAATGGAACAGATTCAAAATATGAAAACAGATTAAAAGAATTATACGGTCATTTATCATTATATGTTATGAAACACACTCATAAATTTGATTAAAAAACAAAATGAAAAAATCAGATAATAAGAACAAAGAATCAATCTTAGATAAAAATGAAATAGCATCAGATAAAGCAGATGCAAACGCTCATTTAAGCATAGAAAAAATACGTCCATTATACCTTGACGACTTTATCGGACAAGAAGAAGTAAAAAACAACTTAAAAGTCTTTATAGAATCAGCAAAGAAAAGAGGAAAGGCAATGGACCACATATTATTTTATGGGCCACCTGGACTTGGAAAGACAACACTTGCTGGAATAATATCTCACGAATTAGGGGTTGGTTTCAAATCATCATCAGCACCAATGATATCAAAATCAGGAGATTTGGCAGCAATAATAACAAACCTACAACCAAATGATGTTTTATTTATAGACGAAATACACAGACTTTCACCAGCAATAGAAGAAGTATTATATTCCGCAATGGAAGATTTCACACTAGACGTAATAATTGGCGAAGGTCCATCAGCAAGGTCAATAAAAATAGAATTACCTCCATTCACATTTGTTGGAGCAACAACAAGAACAGGACTTTTAACAAATCCATTAAGGGACAGATTCGGCATACCAATCAGAATGAATTTTTATAACGATACCGAATTATCACAAATAATAAAAAGAGCAGCAAAATTATTAAACATAGGTATCACAGACGAAGGAGCAATGGAAATTGCTAAAAGGTCAAGAGGAACCCCAAGAGTAGCAAACAGACTATTAAAAAGGATAAGAGATTTTGCAATCGTTGCAAATTCAGAAACAATAACAACAGAAATAGCATCAGATGCATTAGAAAAGCTACAAGTTGATTCAGAAGGATTAGATTTACAAGACATACAATATATGATGTGCATCATAGAAAATTACGGAGGCGGTCCAGTAGGAATAGAAACACTAGCAGCCTCTATGTCAGAATCGCAAGACACCATAGAAGAAGTAATAGAACCATTTTTACTACAAAAGGGATTCTTGCAACGTACTCCAAAGGGCCGTATAATATCCGCGAAAGGATATGAACATTTAAAGATAAAAAACTATAAACCAACAACAGAGACATTATTTTAAAAATGAATCTGTTTTAACAAAAAGGATAAAAAATGGAAAACACAATATACACAGGATATATGAAAGACAAAACACATTACTACGCAACACGAGTATACTATGCACAATCAGATGCAGGCGGAGTAATATATCACGGAAGATATTTAGATTTATTTGAAGTAGCAAGAACAGAAATGATAGCTACAATAATGAAGAAAGACAAAATAGAAAATGCAAATCAAAAAGGAACAGACGTAGCAGTCAGAGATTTACAAATAGAATATTACAAACCAGCATTTTTATACGATAATATATTGATAGAAACAAGGATAACAAAAGTTGGCGGAGCATCAATGAATATTGAGCAAATAATGTATCGAGGCGAAGAAAAACTTGTTTCAGTAAAATTGCATCTAGCATACATAGATTTAAATAAAATGAAACCAGCGAAATTCGAAAAAGAATACAAAGAAAAGTTAAGAGAATATATATCCGAAGCAAAAGAACAATAAATCAAACAAAACAATCGACACTTGAAAAAGGATAAAAAGAATCTATAATAAAAGCGATTGGTTAATTCCAATTGAGGTGTAGCAACCTCCAAAGAAGAGCCGACCAGCGCAATGCTGGAAGGTGATAAAATAGTCATTGCGATGCAAGTTCTTTTGCACGCTTGTGGTAATATGTCACACTATTTCTTTGTAGTTGCTAACTTCCAGCTGATTGCTAAAAAGCATCAGTTTGTTTAATTATTTTGTTTAACAAATAAAAAACTGGAGGAAAGCTATGAAAAAAATAAAAAACAAAAAAATAAACAAACAAATCATAAAAATATTTTTAATATCTTTAATCGCTGGAATAACAATTCCACAAATCGCTTACGGACAACAATCTCCAAAAGTTGCAGTAAAATGCAAAAGATGGGAAACAAGAAGTTTACCACATAGCCATACTTATAGTTATGCATATTTTAAAAGAGAATGTTCAACCCAAACAACGAATTCAGGAAACCACACCAATTGTTCTAATACACTTACACATAAAGACCAACCAACATCAGGAGCAACAGCATCAATAACAATCTGCACAGAATGGGAACTTGACATAATGGAATTGATGTCAGCAATGCCAGAAATTGGAATTTCTCGTGTAGACCCAAATTTAATTGAATATTAAAAAATTCTGGTCGGTTTCGTTGTAAAAGGCTTAACACTTTCAAATACAATGTAAGGATATATTTTTAAACTTATCATCAATATGATTGACGGCAAAAACCGCACAACCTCATTGTCGTCAATCTCCTTAATTAAGATAAATCAGATAAAGGCCACCTTGGCTTTGGAGAAAAAAGCAAATCAGATTTATAACCAGCCTTAATTCTTTCAATACCAGCCCAAGCAATCATAGCACCATTATCAGTGCATAATTTCAAAGGCGGAGCAACATAATCAACTCCAAAATCACAAGCAATTTTTTGTAAAGTTTCACGAATAGCTTTATTTGCTCCAGCACCACCAGCAACAACTAAAGCATTAACTTTTGCTTGAACAACTCTTTCATCTTGAAAAGCAAACCTGATTTTTTTATCTAAAATCTCACAAACAACTTTTTGAAACGAAGCACAAACATCAGACTTATCTTTTGAAGAAACATCGCCATTAACATCTTCCAATGAATGAACAACTCTAATCACTGCACTTTTCAAACCAGAAAAAGAAAAATCAGCATTACTTTCATTTATCATAGGTTTTGGAAAATCAAATCTGTTATTATCTCCATTTACAGCACACTTTTCTATCTCAACTCCATTTGGATAAGGCAATTTTAAAACTTTTGCAACTTTGTCAAAGCATTCCCCACAAGCATCATCAGTAGTCTTACCAATAATAATATAATCCCCTACTCCACGAACAAGGACAATTTGAGTATTTCCTCCTGAAATCAACAACAACAAATAAGGAAATTTTAAATTCTCATCAGCTAAACGAGGAGTCAAAGAATGCCCTTCCAAATGATTAACTGGGAAAAAAGGCTTATCAATAGAAACAGCTAAACCTTTTGCAAACATAATACCAACAATCAAACCACCAATTAAACCAGGCCCAGCAGTAGCACAAACAGCATCAATATCAGATAACTTAATACCCGCATTATCAATTGCATCATTAAAAACTTTTTCAATAGCGTTCAAATGCAAACGAGAAGCAAGCTCTGGCACAACGCCACCATAAAGCTTATGCATATCTGTTTGCGAAATAATATTCAAAGATAATATCTGATGCTTGTCATTAACAACAGCAACACTAGTATCATCACAAGAAGCTTCAACTCCAACAACAATCATAATAAAAACCTTTTATATATAATACAAAAATATAAACATTTTCAAACATTGCAACCAAATTTTAAATAAAAACAATGTCTTGATTTTAAAACAAAACATCTTAAAATACTAAATAGAGGTAAGGAAAATGACAAAAAATATTAAGAACATATTATCAATTACTGTAATATTAGCTTTAATAACAAGCTGTTCAACAACAAAAGAAATTCCTAATCTTGACGAAGCAACATTCACTGCAATGAGATACGAAAATGGACTAGCAGGAAAGAAAAAACAACTGCTACGTGCTGGAATTGCTCCGATAGACACAGAAGATAGCAGAGAAATGGATAAATACGATAATATGTATATGTCATTTAAAGATAAATTAGCATTAACAGAATACATGATTGATAAAGTTGGAAAATCTGTCTTAATAACAATTCCAAGACATTCAATAATGACAACAGATTTTAAAGTTGATGATAAAGGGGGATATTTAAAAATGCTAATTTCAGCATTAAAAGAATATAAAAAGACATATATTGAAATAACAGGACACACTGGAAGAATAGGAAACGTTTCAACCAACGAAAGAATATCAAAAATAAGAGCAAGAACATTTGCAGAATATCTTGCAATGCATGACATTGCCACTGAACGTATGTTCATAAACGGACTAGGAGCAGCAAGAAGAATAGCAGATGATACAACTCCAACAGGAAACGCATTAAATAACAGAATTGAAATTAAAATTTCACCAATATACTAAATTTTATAAATTTTGTAATTTAAAGCACTTTTTTCAAAATTTATTTTATGATATAATGCCGATATGAAATTTACTTATATCGCAATAGTTATAACATCATCTGCTTTATTGTCAGGTTGTTTAGTACCTCCAAAAAGAGTATCACTTGACAATGCAACAGTTTATAACTGGCAACACGATTATGTAACATTTCAACAATTTTCAAGAGACCATATGAATTGCTTTGGAATCAAAGAAGCTCCTATGCAAAGCCAATTTATGAAAACACTTGATCCATTAAGCCCAAGAGTTATGCCAAAATGGGACGGAGTATGGGCAACATTTGAAAACAGAACATACAGAGAAACCAGCCAAAGAATAGCAGTACAAATACCTCCAGGAACAACAGGCTGGCCAGTCAGCAGATATAAAAAATGTATGTATCAAAAAGGATACTATTTAATATACTAAAAAAAAGCTCCTTAATGGAGCTTTTAAATAATCAATATTTATCACAAACTAATTATAACTATTAACAAAAGCATTATAATTGTTCTGATTAACAGAAAAGCCATATTTGCTACGAAGATAAAATACATATCCTTCCAAAGTAGCCAATCTAATTTCAGAACGTAAGGCATCTTTTTCAACTTCATAATCATTTTTATCTTTTATAGGATAAATAACTTTATCAACTACAAAAACACGATACAAAGAACCTTCCTTTTTAATATTTACATTACCAATTTTAGAATCAAATATAGCCCTTACAGTATCAGCAGGTAAAGAATCAGTTCCCTGTTTTACTTCATAATGCCCAACAGTCAAGCCATAACTACTACCTACTTCATTAAGGCTCTTTTTACCTTCCATAATTTCACGTTTAATACTTGAAATACGTTCTAAAGTTTTTTGTTCTTTCTTTTGATTATTCCAAATATCAACAAGTTCATTTTTAACATCATCAAATGCTAAAGCTTTCGCTTCTTCGACATTGTTAATTTTGAAAACAATCAAATTTTCACCTGCTTCTTCAACACCACTAACTTCACCATTACTCATACTTAAAGCTTTATTAACAAAAGCATCTGTAAAAATTTTATCTGTAACAGTAGCACTTTTAACACCTTTACCAGTAATATCAAATTTAGGAACATCAACTACTTTCATTCCATATTTTTTATTAATTTCA
>CASDRH010000035.1 GCA_949283075.1 uncultured Pseudomonadota bacterium
CAAGACAGACAGTCATTATCTGGATTTATGGCAAACGGATATTTTTCATTTCCTGTTCCTGTTGTTGACCCTTATATAGGTGTTGGCTTAGGTTATTTGAGTGGTTCTACTGATTATAATGAAAAGAATGGAGTTCCAAAATTTGCAACAGATTCTGGATTTGGATATCAGTATATGATTGGTGCGGAATATCGTATTCCAAATACAGGATTTATTTTTGGACTTGAATACAGAAGTATAAGTTTAAGTGATGTTCCTGTTAATAATGAAGGAAATGGCTCAATTTCTGCAAATGGTTTCTTGGTTAAATTTAGATATGACCCTATTGAAGAAACATTAACACAGAAAAAGAAAAAAGCTTTAAAAAACTCTAGATATAGCGGAAAAAATAACAGAAAATATCAGGATTATGGATATTATTAATCTTTGATTTGATTATTATTTTTATATTTGCTAATCTGTTCTTGGTTTTGTTATTAATTTTAACTTTTAATTGGTGCGTGTTATGGAATCAAATAAAGATGAGTTATTAGAAGTTGATGCAATATTAGGGCGTATACGTGAAAAATTATCAGAAAGAACAAGATATGAAATTGATAATTCTTCTGATGAAGTTGATAATTCTGATCTTAGTGATTCATCTGAAAGTTATATTTATCAGCAAGATTTTGAAGCAAAACAAATATCTAAACCTTTGTTTTTACACGAAGATAATGAACAAAGTAATATTCATAATATAAATATTTCATCAAATAATAATTTTAATAATCAAAGTATCCATAATAATAATACACATCCAAATAATCATATTGTTATTGAAAGAAAAGAAATTGTTCCTGACCCTTTTGCTTCTCCTGTTGAAGCAAGAGACTTAATAAGACAAACAGAAATGCAGCGTATTGAATCTTATAAGCAAAGTCGTCGTTATGAAAATATGCAAAATGAATCTTTGCCTATTGGTATTGGAATAAATGCTAATCCAAATCCAATTGCAAGCAATCGTAAAAAATATCCTGATGATAATGTTATTATGCTGACTCCCAATATGGAAATTTATGAAACAGATTATAGCAATTCTGAAAATGATATTTTTAATTCTGTGAAAGAATATGATAATGCTATTAATATATCTTTGACTGAACAAGAATATAATATGTTGGTTAGCGTTCTTTCTAAAAGATTTTGCAAAGCTTTTTCTATGCCTTATTTGGATAATAAAGTTGCAAAATGGCTTTATGATAATATGAAGGATTTACTTGCATCTAAATAAATTTTATATCAAAATTCTGAATTATGATTGTGAAACAAAATAAATCTGTTGTTATATATACTGATGGGGCTTGCTCTGGAAATCCAGGTATTGGTGGTTGGGGAGCTGTCCTTATCTGTGGAGATTATGAAAAACAAATTTCTGGTTTTGAAGAAAATACTACTAATAATCGTATGGAATTAACTGCTGTTATCAGCGCTTTAAAGGCTTTGAAAAATGTTAGTGATGTTGAAATATTTACAGATAGTAAATATGTTCACGATGGAATTACAGAATGGATACATAATTGGAAAAGAAAAAATTGGAAAAATGTTAAAAATGTTGATTTATGGGTTCAATTAGATGAGTTTATAAATAATGCTGATTATGATATAAAATGGAACTGGGTAAAAGGTCATAACAATAACAAATATAATGAAATTGCTGATAAACTAGCTACTGGTGAAATCAAAAAATTTAAAAAAGAAAATCCTGATTTTAAGTATGAAAAGCAAATCAAAATTAAAGAACAGCAAGAATTATTCTGATTTTTCAAAAAGATAATATTTTTAAATTATAACTTTTCTATAAATTAGACAAGCGTTTTTATATTGTCTATATTTATTCTTGACAAAAATATTTTTTCTTATAAAATATCGTCTATAAAAGTAGTCAAATATTATATTTTGTTTAAATTTATAAACTTTGATATGGTGAGAAAATGTTAAAAAATTTTAATAATATTTTATTTTGTTTAATTTCATTATTCGTTTTAAGTATTGTAAATGTTAATACATTATATGCTAAAAATGGTATTTTTTCTTATGGTATTATTGGAGGAATTGATGGCATTAAAAATGGTGCTGGTTTTGAATTTGGTTTTGGATTATTCCGTAATACAAAAATAGATTTCAGGAATTATATTACTATCACAGGATATGCTTTAAATAATGCTCAAAATATTCCTGGGATGAATGGAATTTCTATGTTTACACTATCTGATAAATTGATGTTAGGCAAAGCTTTATTTATTCGTGGTAGAGTTGTTCGTCCTTATGGATTTATTGGTGCTGGATTTGGAGCTTTTGATAAACCTAACACATTTATAGATAAGTTTGAAGGTCCATATTATTATGAATTTTTTGCTGGTGCCGGTGTAGATTTAAGAATTGCTAGAAAAACAACTTTCTTTGTTGAAGGGGCATTAGTTTCAAGTAATATTACAAATTCTAAAAACAGACTATATTCATATCCAAATGAATTTAATAGTTGGAAAAATACTTTTGATAAAGGTTATTTCAAAGCTAATTTAGGAATTAGATTTTTCTTCTAAGTCTTGACTATATAAAATCTTTTATCAGAATTTCAGCGGCCTTTTGTTCCGCTTCTTTTTTACTTGCTCCAGTTGCTATTGCTTGGCGGCTATTTACCTTTACCATTACTGTAAATTCTGGAGAATGGTCTGGTCCTGTGATTTTAACAACTGAATATTCTGGTATTTTTGCAAACTTTGATTGGCTTACTTCTTGTAGTTTTGTTTTGAAATCTTGTGGAGGTTTACCTTGGTTATGCAATAAATCTCCATATAAATCTATGATGACATCATATGCTGTTTTAAAATCAGAATCTAAATATATAGCTCCAATTATTGCTTCCACAGCATCAGCCATTATGTTTTTATCTTTTATGTTTTGCTTTATTAAATCCTCCTTATCTAGTGAAAATGATGCTGTAATATCGTGTGATAACTCTATTTTGTTTGCTATTTCATACAATGTGTTTGCATTTGCAAGAAACGCATGTCGTTTTGCAAGTGAACCTTCTGTTTCGTTCTTGAAATGTTTATATAAATAATCACTGATTGCAAGCGATAAGACTCTGTCTCCTAGAAACTCTAATCTTTCATTGCTTCCTATTTTTGCTTTAACAGAACTTGAATGAGTTAATGCATTTTTTAATAATGATTTATCATTAAACACATAATTTAATTTCATTTTATCACCATATTTGTTATATGATTTATTTTATTGAATTAAATAATCGTTCAAATCTTATAATTTTATGCCATCTGTAAAATTCTATTGGAAATGGAAAGTTTGATGCTGCTCCATTTACAGAAAAGAATACTGTTTTTGCTTTTCCAATGAAGTTTTTATATGGAACATATCCTACTTCTTCTAATACTCTGCTATCTTCTGACATATCTCTATTATCACCCATCATAAAATAATGGTTTTCTGGAACTGAATATTCTATTGTGTCATCTAATAACATTATATCGCTTATTTCCAATATTTCATATGATACATTATTTGGTAATGTTTCTTCGTATTTTTTCATTTCCCAAACACAATTTGATACTGAACAGTTAATATCATTTACATATGATATATCAAATAAATTTTTCGGTAATTCAACTCCATTTAATAAAACTGTTTTATTATTTTTAACAATTAATTCTCCTTTTGATGTTTGTAAAACTGTTTGCTTTTCTGTTCTTTTTTGTTTTGGAAGTGTTATCATATAATAATCTGATATAAATTTCTTTGGAATTATTTTCCCATTTATATATAATCTTCCTGCTTTCATTTGGATTTTATCACCAGGTAAACCTATAACTCGTTTGATGAAATCATCTTTTGAATCACCTGGTTTTCTGAATACTGCTACGTCTCCTCTTTCTAATTTATCAGCAAAAACTCTTTCCTTTATTAAAGGTAATGATAAAGGTAATGAATATTTTGAATAACCATATGAAAATTTTTCAACGAATATATAATCACCTATTAACAATCCTGGTTTCATAGAACCTGATGGAATGTGAAATGGTTCATATAAAAATGTTCTGATTGTTATCGCAAATATTAAAGCATATATGAATGCTTTTGCCCATTCTTTTAAAGAACTATCTTTTTTCTTATCATTTTTAAGCTCTTTATCTTTTATTTTTGATGGCTTTTTTAATTTCGCTTTTAATCTTTCAAATAAACTTCCAAAATTTATTTTCATTTTAAACCTTTTAAGTAATTGAATTTATTTTCAAAATTTTATTATATTTTATATGAATATAAAAAAAGGTCAATTAAAACATAAATTTTGATTTTATTTTTTTGCTTTTTTAGCATTTTGTTTTAATTTTTCTTTTCCTTTTAAATCTGATTTTGCTTGGCGGTATTCTCTTAATAAACCTATGATTAAGAAATATGAACCAAAGAAAAATATTATATAGTATGGTATTGAACCAATTAACATTGGGAAAAATACTGGATATATACTATCAACGAATCTTTGAGCATCCAATGCAAGTATACAATGCTTCATTTCTGTGAAAAACTCCCATAGTTGAAGATGAGTTGAACCTTCACTAAAACTTGGCATCATATATAAACCTGTTTTATATATAGTTACCCATATAAAAGGGAATGTTATTGGATTCCCAAAAGCTGTTCCAATTGCTGCTGCTATTGGAGAACCTCTGAATATCTTTGCTATTATCATAGATAAAACAAAATGGAATCCAACAAATGGTGTTAGTGATATTGCTATACCAGAAGCTAAACCACAGGCTATTCTGTGATCTGAATCTCCACTACGACTTAATTTGAAAAATATATATCTGCAATATAATCTGAAGTTATAAAATGTTCTTAAGAATGTTTTTAATCTTTCCCAAAATGTAGCTTTAAATTTTCTTCTAAACATAATTTTCCTTTAATTATTTGCAACCTATAACCCATATGTCATATATTGGATGCTCCATTGATGATAATGATGGAGATGATGAAAACATCCAACCTGAAAATATTGTTTCTTGTTTCTTTACATTTTCTTCGTTTTCATATTTTGAATCTTGGTAATATGCTATAATAAAAGCAGATGATTCTGGAGTTTCATATTCCGGAGCATTATAGCAAGCTTTTACTGATACTTTTAAATTTTCAAATGAATAAGATTCATTTATTGGAATATCAACTTGTTTTACTCTTCCTATTTGTTTATCCAAAATTTTTATTGTTGCAACTGATGCTGGAATTATTTGTTTTACATTTTCTTCATCTGATATAATTTCATTATTGATAGAATCAGTATTCATATTTTGATTATTTAATTGATTTGGATATTGATAAATTTGAGCAAAAATATCATTACTTGCAACAAACAGCATAAATAAAAAAGTTAATAATATTTTTGACATAATACCTCTTAATTTTAAATTTACTTTGTTGATGAAAATACCAAAGAACCTATAATTTCTTCAATTGATTTCACGTTTTGCCCTGATAATCTTTCACCAGCATAAATCTTTTCAGATGAATTCCCTAATATCAATGATACATATTTCGCACCCATTAAACCGCTTGATGTTATTTTTGCTATGGTTCCTTTTGGTAATTCATATTTATCATCAATTTCCATTTCAACATCAACCATATATGTTTCTGGAACTAATGTTGTTTTTATTATTGAACCAACTTTGATTCCCTTGATTTTCACATCTGCCCCAGGTAATAAATCTCCAGTATTTGAGAATGTGGCATATATCTTATATCCTCTAAATTTTGATATATCAGAAATGTTATATGACCAATAAAAAAATGTGAAAGCAAATATTATAATTAAAAAGCCAACAACCGTTTCAATTGGATTTCCAGATTTTTCAATTTTAGATATAATATTTTTTAATATTTGTTTTGACTTATCTAAAAAATTTGAAAACATCTACAAATCCCTCTTTAATTTGCGAATCAGCTTCATTTATAATAAATACAAATAAAATTATTCTGCAGATGCAGCTGTTTCAATTGTATTTTCTGCTACATTTACTTTTTCAGTTTTTGCAGCTTCTGAAGCTAATTCTTTTGCTTTTTTTGTAGCATTTAAATCTTCAACGATTCTAGCTTTCTTTGATTGAAGATTACGTAGATAGTATAATTTTGCTCTACGAACTTTACCTGTTTTTACCAATTCAATTTTATCAACAACTGGAGAATATAAAGGAAATACTTTTTCGATTCCAACTGATGCTGATACTTTTCTTACCGTGAAAGATGAATTGATTCCGTTATTTTTTCTTGCGATACATACACCTTCAAAAATCTGTATACGTTCTGTCTTTTCTTCTTTAACTTTTGTGTGTACTTTTAATGTATCACCAGCTTTGAATTCAGGGATTTTTTTACCTGATGCTAATTTTTCTATATTTGCTTTTTCAATTTTTTTTAATAGACCAAATAACATTGTTTTTTCCTTTTATTCCAAATGATATTATTTTGTAAATTTAGCAAAACGGCTTTTAAATTTATCTGTTTGTCCGCCTCGATCGTTTGTTGTTCTTTTTCCAGTCCAAGCAGGATGGTTAAATGGGTCGACATCTAATCTCATTTCAGATGCTTTGTTATATGTTGATTTTACGTTTATAACATCTCCATTTGTCATTACAATTCTTAATTCTTGCATTTCTGGATGAATATCTTTTTTCATTTTCTAACCTTTATTATTATATATTTCCTGCAAAATTTGCAGTTTTTGATAAAAAATCGTTAATTTGATTAAGGATTTATATAACATTATTATTTTATTTTCAAGAAAAATATGATAAATTATTGAATATTAACAAGCTTTTAGATGAATTTTTAACTTTTTTGCTAATTTATAGCGAGTTTTTCTCATCTCTTGTTATAGTTTATTAAAAAATTTAATTAAATCAAGGAATTATAAATTAATGTTAAATAAGTTTAAAAATTTTTGTCAATTATTGAATTTTTATAAAAAAGGAAATAAATCTTCTATCGTATTATTTTTATCTGGTCCATCTGGAGTTGGTAAAACAACTATTGAGCACGAATTATTAGATCATAGAAACTTGGATATTTATAAAGTTAAGTCTACTACTACTCGTAGTCCTAGAAATAATCCTTTTGAAGACCAATTTTATAACTTCATTTCTGTAAAAAGCTTTGAAAAGCATTTGAAAAAAGGAACTTTTTTATTCCATATGAAAAGTAATTATGCTGATAAAGTTTATTATGGATTTACAAATGCTTCTATGTTGAGAGCTATTCGCAGAGGTAAAGTTGTTTTGTTAAATGCACACGCTTCTGCTATGGAGCCGATTAAGGAAAAGCTTGCTTGTGAAAATGTTAAGTTTGTTTCTGTGTTTTTGCTTCCTCCTTCTACAAAAGAATTGAAAAGAAGAATAGAAAGCAGAAATACTGAAACAAAAGCTGAAATTAAACGCAGGCTTGATAACGCTGTTTCTGAATTGAAATATTCAAAATATTATGATTATCAAATTATTAACGATAATTCTATTACTGTTGGTAATATTATTGCTCATATAATTAATGAAAATTTAAATGAAGTTAATGGTAAAGGTAGTCATTCAGAAACAAAGAAAAATAAAAAGAAAAAATCAAAATTTGTTAATCATAAACTTGGTGCTGTTAAAAAGACTATGAAGTTGAAAAAAACAGATAAGGATATTAGTAAATCTAAAAAAAGTAGTAAAACAAAAACTGCTAAAAATAACAAAACTAATAAAAAGGCTAAAAAATAATGTTTTTTTTTCTTCATTAGGATTTATTGGATATTTTATAAGCTTTGTTTTTTCTAAAATAATATTTTTGTTTTTCAAATATTGTTTTAATGCTTTAAATCGTATTTTAAGTCCTATTGGATTAAAACTTCCTTTTGATAGTTTTTTATATTATTTCGACAGATATTTTGTTAGTAAAATTAAAAACAGATTTGCAAAGTTTGCAGATAAAATTAATAATAAATTAAATCGTAAATCTGTTTTTATTGTTTTATCTGGGCCACCTGCAATTGGTAAAAATACTGTTGAGCATTTCTTAATAAATGAATTAAAAAATGTTGGGATAAATTTAAACCATATAAAATCATATACTACCAGAGAAAAAAGATTGGATAATTTAGATAAATATAATTATAACTTTATAAAAATAAACCAATTTAAGAATAAAATTAAAAACAAAGAAATGCTGGAATATGTGATTAATAAAAACAATGGTCAATATTATGGCTTTGATATTAATGATATAAAAAATGCTATTATGTTTAGGATGAATTGTATCGTTGTTCCAACTTATAATTTTTTAATTAATTTAGAAAAACTTATTAAGAAAAATAAAATTAATCATTGTAAAGTTGTTTCTGTTTATTTGATACCCCCTTCAATTGATGTAATTAAAGAACGTATTAAAAATCGCAGCACAGAATCGAAAGCAGAAATAAAACGTAGAATCGCAAGTGTAAATGAGGATATTAAAACTGCTAAATATTATAAATATAAAATTGTTAATCACGAATCTTTTAAAACTGCAATTATGATAAAAGATTTAGTGTTAAAAGAATTAAAAAAGAAAAAATAAATGCTATATAAAAATATAGCATTTTATTTTATAGCAAATTAAATATATTTTTTATTTTCCACTTGAACCAAATCCATTTGCTCCACGAGATGTATCTTCGTTTACTTTATCAACTTTGATTAATTTTGTTGGAACAAGAGATATTAATCTTGCTTGAGCTATTCTCTCCCCTCTTTTTATTGTATATTCTTCATTTGATAAGTTGACTATTAAAACTTTTACTTCACCTCTGTAATGAGCGTCAACTACTCCTATACCATTTGCAAGACCTATTCCGTGTTTTGATGCAAGCCCACTACGTCCAGAAATTCTTAATTCAAAGCCATCTGGAATTTCAAATTTGCAACCTGTTGGAAATGCAAATCTTTCCAAAGGTTTTAATGTTATATCTTCTTCGTTTGCATTGTATAAATCAAAACAAGCGTCGCCTTCGTATGCGTATTTTAAATCGCCCCAATTTTCATCATAGTGTGGTAAGTATTCTATTTTTAATTCTATCATCATATTCTCCTTACATTTTTTTTAGAAAGTTTATAAAGTCTTGCATATCATCTGGTAAATTGGAAGTAAAAAATAATTTTTCATTTGTTATTGGATGTATAAATCCTAATTCTTTTGCGTGCAACATTTGTCTTTCTATTTTTTGCATTTCTTCTCTTAATTCTAAATTTGTTATTGATTTTATCCTTTTTTCAGAATTGCCGTATAATTTATCTCCTATTATTGGCATTCCTATTGATGTTAAATGAACCCTTATTTGATGCGTCCTTCCTGTTTCTAATTTACAATTTATTACTGATATCGCTGAATTTGATGCTGAACTTCCCCATTCGTATAAAGCTTTTAGCTCATAATTTGTTATTGCGTTTTTAAAATTTTTTACTTTTTGTTTTTGTGTTAAATATCCGGTATCTCGTATAATAGATTGCTTTTGAGGATTTTTGTAAGATTTACCTATCAATGTTTCGATTCTTCCTGATTCCTCTTTCGGTTTGCCAAAGCATATAGCTGTATATACTCTGTGAATTGAATGATGCTCAAATTGTTTCTGTAAATTTATTAGTGCTTCATTTGTTTTTGCTATTACTAATAATCCACTTGTTTCTTTATCTATTCTATGAACTATTCCTGGACGAAAGTCTGCTTTATTCTTATCTGCTAAATTTCCATTTGTATGATTCATTAGTGCATTTACTAATGTCCCAGAATATGACCCAATTGCTGGATGGACTGTTATTCCTGCTTGTTTATTTAAAACTATGATATAGTCATCTTCATATATTATATTTAAAGGTATTTCTTCTGCTTCAATTGATATTGATGGGAAGTCTGATTTTAAATCATATGATATTTCAATTTCATCTTTATCAAATAACTTATATGAGCAATCAGTTTGTGCTTTCCCGTTTAATAAAACAGAACCTTTTTTTATTAATTGTTGTATTTGTCCTCTTGATAAATCTGTGATTTTACTTGATATAAATTTATCAAGGCGTTTCATATCTTTATCAATATCTGAAATATATGTTAGCTTCATACTAGTTATTTATAAACTTTGATTATATTTAGCAAGATTTATCTGTATTCTTTATCAAAATTTACTTCTACACTTACTATTGTTTTTGAATATCTATCAACCATAAATGTGAATTTTATATCACTTCTTGGATTGATTTGTTTTTCTGCAACTTGACGGCTTATTTGTTGCAATATCTCTTTATTTCTGTTTTTTAATTCAATTGTAATTGGTGGTATATTTTGTTTTCTGTCTGTTGAGTTTATAACTCTTCCTTTTATAATAAGTAAATCTTTACCAGCTTTATGAACACTTTGAATCGGTTTTTCAATTTCTATTTCTAATGGAGTTTTATATTTTTTATTGCTTGATAAAAATGTTTTTGGCATTTCAAGTTTTCCTATACTTTTTGATAAATCGCTACCAAATAGTATTAAAATTAGCGATAGAGCAACAAAAAATCCTATAATACCAATAATCCAAAATGTTATATAATTTTGCTTTGATGTATTATTTTGTGCTTGATAATTTTGGAAGCTTTTATTAGGCAAATTATTATTATATAGTCCATTATTTTGATATACACTACCTGTATTTTGTGTATCATTTGCTTTATCAACATTTGTTATCCATAAAAAACCGCACTTATAGCATTTGAATTTTACATCACGGCTTTTTATAAGTTTATCGTTGATTTCAAAATTTGATCCACATTTAGGACATTTTACTTTCATTATACTTTCACCAATTTATATAATTGCAAATTCCTTACTTCCTTTATATGAATTTACAAAAGATGATATTGTGTGTCAATGATACATTTATAAAAATATTTTTGCAAATTAAAACGTTATTTTGTATAATAACTCTTATATATTTGTTAAATTAAAGGGTTTTTGTTTACTTATGTTTAGTAATAATCAGCATAATAATATGGCTTTTTCAAAAGACCATTCAAGGAATTCTGACAATATAATCAGTATGCGTGGTGTTGGTATTAGATACGACCAAAATCCTGAAATATTATCTGATGTTAATTTGGATATTCAAAAAGGTTCTTTTCATTTTTTAACAGGAGCAAGCGGTTCTGGAAAGACTAGTTTATTATCTTTGATGTATACTGCAAATCCTCCTGTAAGAGGGCATTTGTCTATGTTCGGATACAATATAGATTCTTTAAACAGAGACCAAATAGCTTTGTTTAAAAGAAAGATTGGTGTTATATTTCAAGATTATAGATTATTAGATAATCTTTCTGTTTTTGATAATGTTGCTTTGCCTTTGGTTATTGCCGGTAAAAGTCCGAATTATATCAGAAAATATGTTCCAGATTTATTGGAATGGATTGATTTGAAAAATTATATTCACGCTAAACCTTCTATTTTATCTGGTGGGCAGAAGCAACGTGTCGCTATTGCAAGAGCTTTGATTACTAAACCTGAATTAGTAATTGCTGATGAACCTACTGGTAATGTTGATGATGATATGGCTGTGAAATTGCTTTATCTGTTCGTAGAGCTTAATCGTATGGGTAGTGCTGTTATTATTGCTACTCACTCAAAGTCTTTGATTGAAAAGTTTAATTATCCTGTATTGGGTATTCATAAGCGCCATTTATTCTTACAGGAAAGATAATTTAAGGTGATGTATGGCTGGTAATAAAAACGTAATTCAAAGCAGATTTAATAGTCAAAATAAAAAGTATAATTTTGATTTCATTATCGGGCGTGATTCAAATATGTTATTGTTAATTACTGCTTTGATGGTATTTATTGCTACACTTGCTTTGGTATGTGTATTCAGTGTTGATAAATTATTCGATTCTTGGAATAAGGATTTATCAGGGCAGATGACCGTTCAAGTTTTACCTTTTAAAAGTAATACTAATAAATCTATATTATCAAAAGACTTATTTAAAAATAAAGTTGATAATACTGTTGTTTTATTAAAATCAAAATCAGAGCTTTCTTCTGTTGAAATTATTTCTGATGACAAGGTTAATTCTTTGCTTTCTCCTTGGCTTGGTTCTGGTATTGAAAATATTGAAATTCCTCTTCCAATTTTAATTGATGTTAAAATAAATAATAGCAAAATTAATATCGGTAATTACGATGTAAAAAAACTAGAACAAGAATTAAATGATAAAATTGGGGCTATTAACATAGAAGATCATAAAAAATGGGTATCGGATTTGAAGAATGTTAAAAATGCTGTACAGTTTTTAGCTTATTTTATATTAGTTGCTATTATTATAACTACGTCTATAACAGTTATGTATACTACTCGTGCTGCATTTAAGGCTCAAAGGGCTTCTATTGAAGTGTTCCATTTGATGGGAGCTTTTGATGACTTTATCGCAAAACAATTTGCAAGTGCTGTTTTTAAGCTTACTTTATCAGGGGCTTTTATTGGCTTGTTTTTATTTGGTCTTATTGGATTTGTTATATTGTTTATGGTTGATGGGTTGAAAGGAACTATATTTGATTATATACAATTTTCTTCTGTTGACTATGCTACAATATTTGTTATACCATTCATTTCTGCTATGCTTGCAAAAATAACTGCAAGAAATACTATTTTACAGATAATTGGAAAAGTAAAATAAATATGTTTAATATCAATAAATTATTGGATAAAGTTATTCCTAAAAATAAAAAATATAAATATTTGGTTATGATTGGAATATCTGTTTCTTTTATCTATATAATAGGTTTTTTTATTTTTTTGTTTTCTTTGCATTCTAAACGTTATGTTGCAATGCTTGATAGGCAGGCTGAAAAACTTGATGCTGTTATAGTTTTGACTGGTGGTTCTGGTCGTGTTCCTATGGGGCTAAAATTATTAGAAAAAAAGAGAGCTGATTTGTTATTTATATCTGGATTATATACTGAAGATTCTTTGGATTATTATAACAAATTGCTTAATGAATATAAAAATATAGATGAAAAACAGATATATTTTGATACTGTTGCTACTACTACCATTGAAAATGCAATAGAAATTTATAAATGGACTTTAGAACATAAAATATCATCTGCTTATATTATTACTTCTTATTATCATATGCCAAGGTCTATGTATTGGTTAAAAACTTATATTCCAAATGTTAAGATGGTCCCTTATCCAGTATTCCCAGAATTATATAAAAAACATAAATGGTTTAATTCCCCTCGTATTTTTTCCTTGATATTTTTTGAATATAATAAATATATTATCTCAAATATCTGGGTTTGGTCTGGATTTGAAAATGATAATTTTAAAAAATATTTACAATAAAAATGAAATATATTAAATCAATTCTTTTTTCTTTATTATTTATAATTTGGTCAATTTTAATTGGAACTTTTATACTAGTTTTAATATTTTTGCCTTTTAAGCTTCTGCAGAAACTGGCTATATTATGGAGTTATGGTGTTTTATTTTTGTTGAAATATATTGTTGGAATTACTTACAAAGTTTCTGGTATTGAGAATATACCAAATAAACCTTTTATTATAGTTTCAAGACACGAATCATCTTGGGAAACATTTGCTTTTAATGTTATATTTAATCAATATATTATGTTTGTTTTAAAGCGTCAGTTATTATTGATTCCTATGTTTGGTTGGGCTTTATTTCGCTTAGGTTGTATTCCAATTAAACGAGGCGATAAAAATATGTTGAATAAAATGATTGTTAGTATGGAAAAGGTATTTAAGAAAAATAAAGTTGTTGCTATTTTTCCAGAGGGGACAAGGTCAAAACACAACTCTGTTCCAAAATGTAAAAGTGGTATTTGGTATTTATACAAATATTTTAAAGATAAAAATATTAGCTTTGTTCCTGTATCATTAAATTCAGGTTTATTTTGGAGTAAAGGACAATTTATAAAAAATTCAGGTCAAATTATTGTTAAGATAAAACAGCCTTTGAGTTTTGACAGCAGTATCAATAAAGATGAATTTCTTTCAGATGTTTCTAAAATAATTTCTGATTAATTATTATTAATTACCGCCATCCATAAATTCTTTTTCAAGATAAAGATTTACTATATTTATTTCTCTTTTTAATGCTCTTATTATCATTCCTAATGTAGTATCATATTTTACAAGGACTCCTGATTCTCCTGTGCTATCACCTGAAACGTCTGCATTATCAGCTTCTCCAAACATTATTCCGTCAAGTTGAGAATTTAATTTTTTTAGGACTAAATCATTTATTTTTGTTGGAGCTCCTGTTTCTGATTCACCACCTGGGCTTATGTATAAAACACACTCTTTACAAGAATCTGTTGAATCAGTTCCTGATGATTGTATTGTTGCTATACCTTTGTCTGCTGTAATTTCACTTGATAAAAGTTTAGCAAACAATGCTCCTATCTTTAATATATTACTTGCGTCATCTCTTGATTCTGTGTCAGATAGTTCTTTTACATTTAAAACACCTTCAACATTTAATGTTTTTAAATTATCTGTCAATCTTGATGTTTTTAATGCATTTGTATATGCAGAAGATGTTGCACTGATATCTCCATATACTTCGATTTGGTTTTCGAATTCTATTGTATCTGATGTTTGCATTTCAAGGTCAGAATTCGATAATAGGAAATTATCATAAAATTTCATATTTTCTGATTTTAATTCGTTGATTACAGTTAATATGTTTTCTATTTTGATTAATACTTTATCGTCAAGTTCTACTTCCTCTCCTGTCATATTAGCAAACTTTCCATCAACTATATTTATATCGTTTATATTTATTAAATCGTTATTGTTTAAAAACATATCGGTTAACATTGTATTATCGCTTGGAAAGGCTGTTTTAAATCTTACAAGTAAACTTTTGTCATTCTGCACTGGGTTTATTTTACTTATTAAAGAATCATCTCTTACAATTCCCCAACCTTCTGCCGTATCTTCCCAATTTACTCCTACTATGTAATTTCCGTCAACATATCCTCCGGAGAATCCTAATTCCC
>CASDRH010000036.1 GCA_949283075.1 uncultured Pseudomonadota bacterium
GGAGATTGTAATGATAACAGAGGTTGTGAAAATGGAAAAGTAGAGTGTGGAGTAGGACAGTATTGTGTAAAACAAGATTGGGAAATAGGATACAGGCAGGAGAGTGGTAATTTTGGCAACCGCTGGGTATGTGTAGAATGTGCTGACATACCAAGAGATACACCATTAGTATTAAAACAAGGAGCAATAAAACTTGAAAAAGTAGAATTCGGTCAAGCTATTATAGACCCTAACTTAATTGAATATTAAAAAAATAAATAAAGTCGGTTGATTTAAATTTTAATATAAAAATAACCGATTCAACCGGCTTTTTGTAAAAAAACAACCAAGGTATTATTTCCGCACAACCTCATAATACCTTGGTTGACCTGTATAAAAAAGCCTTACATATTCGTAAGGCAAAAAGTAAATAAAAATCAAAAATAATTATAAAATAACTTTAACTTTTTCAATATAATCATTTGCTATTTGTTCAGTTTTTGCTTCTGCAATTATACGGACAATAGGTTCTGTATTAGAAGCTCTAATATGAACCCAAGCATCAACAAAATCAGCTTTAACTCCGTCAATGTCAGTAATTTTTGCATCAGGGAACATTTCTTTCATTTTTGCAATAGCTTTTTCTTGGTCAATAGATTCAACTTCATATTTAGATTTTACAATCACATAAGAAGGGATATCATTAACTAATTCAGAAATTGATTTTCCAGTTTCAGCCATAAGATTTAAAATCAAAGCCATTCCTAATAATGAATCGCGTCCTGGGGTTATTTTTGGAACGATAATACCACCATTACCTTCACCACCGAAATATAAATCAGCTTCACGAATATGGTCAGAAACATTTATTTCACCTATTTTAGTTCTATCAACAACAAATCCAAATTCTTTTGCTATATCATCAATCATTCTTGATGTAGATAAATTTACAGCAGCATTACCTTTACCAACAGACCATAAATATTTTGCACATAAAGCCAAAGTATATTCTTCGCTTACAATAGAACCATCATTTAAAACGAAAGCTAATCTGTCAGCATCAGGGTCTTGAGTAAATCCAATATCAGCATTTACTTTTTTAACCAAAGCAGATAAATCTTTCATACTATCCACAGAAGGCTCTGCAACGTGAGCAAAATTACCAGTATGTTCATTATTGATAGATATTTCCTCAACTCCAAGAGCTTTAAAAAGTTTTGGTGTAGCAAATAAACCAGTTCCATTTACATAATCACAAGCAACTTTAAATTTAGCATTTTTAATTTTATCAACATTTACAAATTGCATAATTTTTTGAACGTGTAAATCAATAGCATTATCCATAGTTTCAAATTTACCAACTTGTAAAGCAGGAACAAAACGTTGTTTGTTTTCATTATAATTTTGTAAAAGTAAATCCACAGATTGTTGATTTAAAAATCTTCCATTTTTACCGATTAACTTCAAAGCATTCCATTCAATAGGATTATGACTTGCAGAAATCATAATACCTCCATCTATATTCAAATGGTCAACCATAAACAAAGCAGTTGGTGTAGGAACAATTCCAATATCAATAACATCAATACCGGAACCAGTTAAAGCAGAATAAACAGCTCCACGAACCATATCACCAGTTAATCTAGTATCTCTAGCAATTAAAACCTTTGAACCAACTGGCAAACTGTATGCAAATGCACATACATATTTAACTATTTCCAAAACATCTAATCCATCACCTATAATTCCGCGAATACCAGATATGCTAGCTTTTAAAGTGCTCATAATAATTCTCCTTTATTTAATTTAATGAACAAAGCTAAATATTATTTAACAAAGATATTTATGTCAAATCATACTTTATTACGAATTATTACTAAACAAAAAAAATCCTATAAAAATAGGATTAAAATTTATCTTACAAATATTAAATAATCTAAAAATCTAATTATATATTTACAGCGTCGCGATAAGTTTCCAACAAAGCATCTTGTTCTTGTCTTTTTTCTTCGTCCATTTTTTTCAATCTTAAAATTTGTCTGATAATTGCAACATCAAAGCCAGCCATTTTAGCTTCTGTTAAAACATCTTTTACATCATTTCTGATATTTTCCATTTCTTCATTCAATCTTTCGATTCTAGCAATAAAAGAATTTAATTGTTCCGCTGAAATTGATACAGGTGCTTTTGCCATTTTTTCACTCCTTTTGTTGTTTTTTCCTTGATTGTTTTCAAATATGCTTTTATTCTATCAGCCGTTATGATATGATATAATAAGCATCAGATTTATGGCAATAAAGCTATATCAAGAATCTGAAATTAGCAAGTATAAAATTCATAAAAACGTCAAAATATAGTTAAAAAGGATAAAAAATGATAAAGAAAAAAACTTCTTTCAATGAATATTTTAGAAAAGCAAAAATTATAGCAACAATCGGTCCAAAAACAGATTCAACAGAAGAATTAGAAAAACTAATCCAAGCAGGAGTATCAATTTTTCGTTTAAATTTTTCTCACGATGGAATAGATATACAAGGACCAAAAGCTGATAAAATAAAAGAACTTGGAAAAAAATATGGTCGTCATATAACTTTCTTTGCTGATTTACAAGGACCAAAACTTCGTTTAGGAACATTCAAAGACGGATCAGCAGAAATTAAAGATGGTCAAAAATTTATAGTAGACAGCAATCCAGAAGAAGGTGATTCAAACAGAGTATATTTGCCTCACCCAGATATTTTAAAAGCATTAAAAGCTGGAGACAAAATTTTAATAGACGACGGAAAATTACAATTAGAAGTTGTTAAAAATTGTGGTGATTCTTGCGAAACAAAAGTTCTTGTTGGCGGAATAATCAAAAACAAAAAAGGATTCAACTTACCAGATACAATATTAAAATCATCATGCTTAACAGAAAAAGATAAAAAAGATTTAGCAGATGTAAAAAAATACGGATTTGATTGGGTAGCTGTATCATTCGTTCAAACACCAGAAGATGTTATGGACGCAAGAAAATTGATTGGTGATGATACATACTTAATTTTAAAATTGGAAAGACCAAGTGCAGTTGCAGATGAAAACCTTGAAAAAATGGTTGAGCTTGCAGATTGTATAATGGTTGCACGTGGTGATTTAGGTGTAGAATTAGGTGCTTGGAGAGTTCCAGCAGCACAAAAGAAAATAATTGCAATGTGTGCTAAAGTTGGACGCCCAGTGATCGTAGCAACACAAATGCTTGAATCAATGATAGAAATACCATTCCCAACAAGAGCAGAAGCAACAGACGTAGCAAATGCTATATTTGAAGGTGCAGACTGCGTTATGTTATCAGCAGAAACAGCAACAGGAAAATATCCAGATATAGTTGTTCAAACAATGAATAACATAATAGTAGAAGCAGAAACAAGCCCTCAATATCCAGAATATATGAATATGTTCTTGGAAAATATAGAATACTCAGATTCTATATCAGACGCTATGTACGAAGCTGCAGTTGCAGTATCAGACAGCATAAACGCAAAAGCGATTGTATGCTTAACAGGTTCAGGAACATCTGCTATAAATTTAAGCCATTTAAAACCAAATGCTCCTATTATAGCAATTGCTCCAGATGATCACACAGCTGCTAAATTAGGATTCTGTGGTGGAGTTTTACCAATTGTTGCAGAAGCTAATTTAGAAAGACAAGAAGATTTGGAAAGCTTCGTTTCAAAAATAGTAAAAGAAGAATTCTTCGCAGACAAAGGCGATAACGTAGTATTAGTTTTAGGCCGAAATTCAGAAGAATCAAAAATTCTATTCAAAAAGGGAACAACAAATATGTTAAGTGTTTTAAAAGTATCATAATTAACAGATATTTTAAAAACAAAAAGAAACTTGGTTTATTGCCAAGTTTTTTTTATAAAATAAGGAAAAAAATAAATTATTTTTTTGTTCCTTGTTTTGCTTTTATTTTAGGATTTTTTGGGTCAATAACATAAACTGTTTTTCCACGGCGAATAACTTTTGCTTTACCTCTTGTTTTCGCAGATTTCAATGATGATAAAACTTTCATAATAAATCCTTTGTTAATTATTTTAATTAAACGATTTGCAAATAATATTTTATTTATTTAATTAAGTCAACAAATAACCGAAATAAAAAAACAAAATAAATAAAAAAGTTATATAAGAAAGTATCAATAAAATAATAAAAATAAAGATAAAAAATATAAAAAGTTGTCTAAAAAGAAATTTTTGTGGAAAAAGTAAAATAATTTTGTATAGTTTGTCTATAAATAAAAACGATTCGTGTATAAAAATAAAATTATAAACGAATACAAAGTAAGGAGATATGTTATGGAAGAAATTATTTTCCCAAATAAGATAAGAGTAATAAGAAAAGCAAAAGGAAAAGATATGCAAGAACTTGCAGATTACTTGGGAATAAGTTTATCTGCTATATCTAAAATAGAAAAAGGTTATCGTCGAATTAACCAAGCACAAATGATGAAAATATTGGAATTTTTAGATTGTAATATATCAGATATATTTTTATCAGAAGAAGAAAAAGATAACCCAGTATTTGGAACTTGGAAAAGTGAAAGTGAAAAAAGAATCCAAACAAATGAAGAAAATGGATTAAAGGTATTTGGAGCAGGTATAAGATACCTTCGTTCTGAAATGGGTAAAACATTATCAGAAATAGCAAAAGAAACAGGATTAACTTTATCTGTATATCACAGAATTGAAATGGGTCAAAGAGAAGTTTATAAAGACGAATTCAAAAAAATCTGTGAAATATTAAAAGTTCCAGAAAACGAAATTATCACAAAAATTAAGAATTTATCATTAGATGGAACACTAGATAAATATATAAAAGCAAATGAAACATCATTCAAAGTATTTAACTCTTTGGATATGGTAAACAGAGTTGGTGCCAGCGATGGCAGATATAAAATTCCTCTTTATGGTAAGCCATCAAATAATGGAAACATTATAATAAATAAAGGGGAGGCTGATTTAATAAATTGTCCAAGTCATAATGACGGATATCATTGGGAAACAATGTATGCGTTAAGATTATGTACTCGTCGTTTAGGTTCAATATTACCAAGTAAAACTATATTATTTATCGATTCAACAGAAATAGTATCAGTTGGAGATATTGCAGTAATGAAAAAAACAGACAGTGATGGAAATATAGAAGCAACTTTAATGAGTATAAAAGAAGAAGTTGACGGAACATTATATGGAATGTTAACAAACCCAAATGAAAAGGTTAAACTTGACCATTCAGATATAACAAAACTTGAAAAAGTTGTATTTATATCTCTAGAATAAAATTTCCAAAATTTTTAATAAAAAGAAAAATACGGATAAATTGCCGTATTTTTTTTATTATTTTGTCCATAAATAAAAATTATCTTTCAGATTGCTCTAAACCATATAAATTATATTTTTCTAAATATCCTTCAACTTTTTTCTCAAATGCAACTTTGCAAAATTTTTTATCAGACTTACAATCTTTTAATTCTAATATAACACCACTATTCAACCTAGCTAATTTTTTAGATTTATTATCAGGATTAGCATAAATAAACAATCCATTACGAACAGTCACACCAAATCTTCTAGAAGATAATAAATAACCACGAATCCAAGATTCTTCACCTTTCATATCACGAACTTGAAACCAATCATAATATTCATTTATAATCTGAACAGGTAAATTTTTCTTATTAAAAGAATATTTTTCTGGATATTCCAAACCTGGACCGAACCTGCCAATAGTTTGGTCATATTTTAATGAAACAAATCTAGGCACGGGATAACCTGTGTTTTTAGATGCAGCAAAAGCCAAAAAAACACTAAATAAAGAAAAAAATACAAATAACAAAGAAAATTTCCAAACTCTTCCCATAAGGTTATTATACAAAAAAAGCTAATATTTTGCAATTTTTAAAGCATTTTTACTTGCAAAAATAAAAAAATTTCAATATTCTCAATAGACAAACTTGCAATATTATGCGGGTATGGCGAAATGGTAGACGCGCTGGTCTTAGGAACCAGTGGAGCAGTCCATGGGGGTTCAAGTCCCTCTACCCGCACCATATATTCTTAAAAAACCAAAGGAACAAAGATGTCTCAAATAAAAGATAAAGTAAAAGGTTTAAAATACGAATTATCAATAACTGTGCCATATTCAGAATTTGAACAAAAAACAGAAACAAAGATATCAGAATATGCAAAAACAGCAAAGATTCAAGGATTCAGAACAGGCCATGCTCCTGTATCTTTAATAAAGCAAAAATATGGTGATGCATTTGATGCTGATTGTCTAAATGAATTGATAAATGAAACAATATTTAAATATATTGACGATAAAAAATTAAAAATAACAGACCGTCCAAGCGTTAATATAGAAACATTTGAAAAGGGAAAAGATATAAAATTTACAGCAAATTTTGAAGTATTCCCAGAACTTGAAAAAGTTGTTGATTTACAAAAATTAACAATAACAAAAAAAGTATTACCAGTAAAAGATGAAGATGTTGAAAAAGCATTAAAAGATTTAGCAGAATCAAGAAGAGAAACAGAAGCTTTAGAAAAAGAACGTCCATCACAAAAAGGTGATATAGCAATAATTGATTTTGAAGGATTCATTGACAACAAAGCATTCCCAGGCGGAAAAGGTTCTAAATATCCTTTGGAATTAGGTTCAAAATCATTTATAGAAGGTTTTGAAGACCAATTAATTGGAAAAAATAAAGATGATAAAGTTGATGTAAATGTTCAATTTCCAAAAGATTATCATGTAAAAGAATTTGCTGGAAAAGATGCATTATTCAAAGTAAAAATAATTGATATAAGACAAAAGAAAGTTCCAACAATTGATGATAATTTTGCAAAAGAACTTGGCCGTAAAGATTTATCAGAATTAAGAGAAAATATCAAACAAATGCAAACAGAGCATTACGATAATTTATCAAAAAGCGGAATGCGTGATGAAGTATTCAAAGCATTTTCTAAAATAAAAATAGATATACCAGAAAGCTTGGTAAAAAGAGAATATGAATACATGACAGGTGAAAAAGCTGCCGAAGATTTAGCAAATTCAAATGAAGCAAAAGCTGAAGAAAATTCAAATAAAAAAGAAAAAGAATTAAAAGCAGAGGCAGAAAAAAGAGTAAAATTAAGTTTGATTTTAAATGCTGTTGGTAAAGAAGGAAATGTCCAAGTAAGTCACGAAGATGTTCAAAATTACATAATGGCAGAAGTTCAAAAACAACCACAAATGGCGCAACAAATAATTGATTATTATACAAAGAATCAAAATGCGATGACAATGTTGCGTGCAGAATTGTATGAAACAAAAGTTTTGGAATACATTTTTTCAAAAGTAAAAATTAATGAAAAAACTGTAAAAGACCAAAAAGATTTAATGGAACAATAAAACAAATTAAAACTCAAAAAAATACTGCTTATAATTAAATAAGCAGTATTTTTATTTATACATAAAATTAATTATTCATTTATAAAAGACTTTTCAATATCTTCAGCGTCTTTTAAAATTTGCATAGTATTTTTTAAAGCTCTTATTTCAGTTTTATCGATTCTTTCTTTTCTGCTTGATTTATCATTTGGGTTTTTACGAGTAACATCATCAAAAGAAATTTTTTCCGTATCAGAAATTTCATCAATCAAAGCTTGATTATCTTTATCGTGTTTTGATAAATCATAATTGATTTCTTGGTCAATTTTAATCAACAACCTAATTTCATTAAAAGCCGGTCCTTTTGGCAAAATATCCATAATAGTTTTTGCTGAATCAGATAAATAAGGCCTTAACCTAGCTTTTATAATCCAATTTGGACGTTCATCTGGATTTGGAATAAACCATAATAAGAATATATAAAAACCTACAGCTAATAAGAAACCTCTTATTATACCGAATAAAAATCCAAGCAATTTATCAGGAGCCTTAAAAGCTGTCATATGCACAATCTTTTGAATTCTAGAAACTACAAAAGACAAAATAAAAACAGATAAAACAAACAAAACTACATACAAACCAACCGAAGCAATAACTTGATAACTTTCACCGACTCTGTAAACAACATTAGGAGCAACATAAGGATAAATAAACTTAACTATAAATATAGAAACAATCCAACTAACAACAGTTAAAGATTCAGTAATTACTCCATCAACAAAAGCAATAATACCAGAAATAATTACGAATAAAATTACGATAATATCTAAAATACTAATACCACTAATCATAATTACATAATTATAAATAAAAAATAAAATCTCTGCAAGATGATATTAATTAACATATTTATTTTTAATGAACTAAAACAGATTTTAATATATACTAAAATAAAAAAATAAAAGGATATAAAATGCCAAATATCATACAAGAAAAAACATTTGCAATATTAGAAAATGAAAACAAAGATTTAATGATAATGATAAAATCACACAGCTTAAATCCAGCAACTGATCCTGAAATAATATATGATGGAAAAACGCACGCAATTTTATTCAGAGATAACGATACAACAATAATATTAGATTATATATCAGAAGATATGAGGGATAAAATATTTAACTCTGATAAAATATTAATAACAGAATATGAAAAAGATAACAGCAAAAAATCAGATGCAATAATCATAAACGAATATTACGCAAATATAGTAAAAGTAAAAAAGGTTCCATTAAACGAAAACAACATAATCACAATTGAAGATATAAAAGAAAGCGAAGATATAAAAACAGAATTAAAAAAGTATTTTGAATAAACAAAAACCCCTTAATAAGAAGGGGTTTTTTTAAATAAAATAAAGATTGCTAAAAATTAATTTAAAGCATCTTTCAAACCTTTACCAGCTTTGAATTTAGGTTGATTAGAAGCAGGTATTTTAATAGTTTCACCAGTTCTAGGATTACGGCCAGTAGTAGCTTTTCTTTTAGAAACACCAAAAGTACCGAAACCAACTAAACGAACTTCTTTCTTTTTCTTCAAAGCAGCAGTAACAGCTTCAACAAAAGCATCTAATGCAGCATTTGCTTGAGTCTTAGTAATTTCAGCTTTATCTGCGATAATATCAACCAATTCTTGTTTATTCATAATTTTCTCCTTGTTATTAGTTTATAAACTCGGAATTTACAAATTCAATAAACCCGACAAATCCAGTCTGTGAAAAAAATAAACAAAAGTCAAGCAAAACAAGGAAAATTTTAAGAAAAACTGGGAAAAAAAGAAAAAAAGTAATGAAAAAAAGAAAAAATATAAAAACTTTACAGGAAAAATACCAAAAGCATACTTGAAAAAATCGCAAAAAAACTTATAATTCAAAACGGATTATCCAAAAAAGATAATCTGGAAGAGTGAAAACTTCCAAGTAGAATAAAAGAAATTCAGCAATCGGCTGGAAGATGGTCGAATAGCTGAATTGATTCGGCTTTTGCCATATCTTTTTGGTGAATAAACCATTCTATAATTCTACATAGTTTTTCAACTTCCAGTCATTAACAATTGAGATACAAAAGTGTTTCAATAATGAAAAGAGGTGTGCAATGAAAAATAAAAAAGTAAAAAGAAATATTTTTAAAACTAAAAATTTGTATTTAATTTTATCATTAATTATGATTATAACTAACCCCACTTATTCACAAGAGTTAAAAGAAGTTAATGTAAAAGTTAGCTGTAATAATTTTATGGCTAATGTTAGTTCTTATTGTGGTGGTAAAGATGTTCAGGAAAATAAACCATTTACAGATTCTTCAAATCCTCCTAGTAAATGGGGTGATGCTTGTGTATGTGGTGATATTTCTGTAGGAAAAGGTTGGCAATGCAAAAATAATGTATATAAACATATTTTGCCAAATGGTACAGTAATGTATAGTAGTAATAATGATCCTAGTTATTTTATAAGTTCTGGCGATATTATAAATAAATGTAAATGGTCATTTAATACAATGGACCTATTAAAAGCAATGCCAGAAATAGGAACATCAAGAATAGATCCAAATTTAATTGAATACTAAAAATAATCGATTCAACCGGCTTTTTATATTTTTAAGAAGATATTTTTATAACAAATTTCATCATCAACTGATGTATTTGCACTCACAAACAACCTCTGAATACATCAGTTGACCTTATCAATAAAAAATTAAAAATAAAAAAGCTTCGCAAATTGCAAGGCAAATCTTTCTATAACTAAATCAAATTAAAATTTATAAAAAATACCAAAGTTTTGAGCTTTAGATTTATCTTTAATGTCAGGACATTTAAATGTTTTTAAATAACTTTCATAAATAACAGAATTATCTGAAGCCAATTATTAGTTAAAGAATAATAAAAGTAGTAAAAAAATATAATATATATGACCTGATATCAGCTTTTAAGTTTTAAATTTATTTTTATAAATCCATGATATTGTAGTAATAAAGTAAAAGCAATAAAAATATACATCAAAAAAACATTGCAGATATATAATTTTAGTATAAAATATTCTAATCACTAAATGGGGAAAAATGATAAAAAAATTATTCAAATATACAAAAGGATACAGAAAAGAAGCAATTTTTGCTTCAATAATAACTATATCAGACGCTGTTATAGAAGTTATATTGCCATTTTATATCGCTGCAATAATCGATTATGGAATAGCTAAACACGATATCAACAGCACGATTCATTATGGAATAATTTTATTAATTCTTGCAACTATAACATTGTTATTCGGTATATTTTGGTCAATATATACATCATTATATTCAGCCGGCTTTGCAAAAAATATCAGACAAGCTGTTTTTGATAAAATACAAACATTTTCTTTTAAAAATATAGATAAATTTTCAACAGCAAGTTTAATCACAAGATTAACAACAGATATAACAAACGTTCAAAACACGTGCCAAACACTCATTAGATTATTAAAAGCACCTTTTATGATAATATTTGCTTTAATAATGGCTTCTCGTATAAACACAAATTTATCAACAATGTTTTTTATCTTAATACCCGTTTTAGCAATAGGTTTAATATTCGTTTTAATTAAAGCACATCCATATTTCAAAAAAGGTTTTGCAAAATACGATGAAATGAATAACGTCATACAAGAAAATGTATCAGCTATAAGAGTAGTAAAATCTTACAACAGACAAGATTTTGAAAATAGCAAATTAAATAAAGTAGCATTTTTTGTATTCAACTTATTCAGGAAAGCGGATAAAATAGTTGCTTATCAAGGACCATTTATAGATTTAGTAGTATTTAGCTTTATAACTATATTAGCATTCATATCAACAAAATTAATTGTATCTGGGGATATGACCACAGGTAATTTAGCAAGCTTAATAATATACTCTATGCAGATATTAAATTCTATGTTAATGATTTCATTTTCTTTAGTAATAATATTAATCGGGCAAGCATCAACAAAACGAATTGTTGAAGTATTAAGTGAAGAAAGCGATATAACAAACCCAACAAATCCTATTTACGAAGTAAAAGATGGTTCAATAACTTTTGAAAATGTATATTTCTCATATGATAAAACAGATGAAACATCAGAAGATAAAAATTATAAATTAAAAAATATTTCAATAGATATAAAATCAGGAGAAACAATCGGAATAATCGGAGATACAGGAAGCTCCAAAACATCATTTGTTCAGTTAATACCAAGATTATATGATGTAAAAAAAGGACAAGTAAAAGTTGGAGGAGTAAACGTAAAAGATTATGATTTAAAGGTATTAAGAGATAACGTAGCTTTTGTTTTACAAAAAAACACATTATTTTCAGGAACAATAAAAGAAAACTTAAAATGGGGAAATAAAAAAGCAACAGATAAAGAATTAATAAATGCTTGTAAATTATCACAAGCAGATGAGTTTGTAAAAAAACTAACAAATAAATATAATACGGTATTAGAACAAGGCGGAACAAATTTATCAGGTGGTCAAAGACAAAGATTATGTATAGCAAGAGCATTACTCAAAAAACCAAAAATATTAATACTAGATGATTCAACAAGTGCAGTTGATACTAAAACAGATGCAAAAATAAGAAAAGCATTTAAAGAAAAAATACCAAACATAACGAAAATAATAATTGCTCAAAGAATCGATTCAATAAAAGATGCTGATAAAATAATAGTATTAAGCAATGGAAAGATATCAGGCTTTGCAAATCATAAGACACTTTTAAAAACAAATAAGATATATAAAGAAGTATACGATTTACAAATAAAGGAAAAAAATAAAAAATGAACAAACAAGCAAAACAAAATAATAAAAAAGAAAATTATGGAGCAATAGCACTTCGTTTGTTCAAGTATGTTGCAAGTAATCATAAATTACAATTTTTTATTATATTAATAACATCATTAATTAATGCATTAGGAAATATGATTAGTGCAGTTTTTTTAATGTATCTAGTCGATAAAGTAATAACTCCAATGATAGGAGTATCAAATCCTGATTATTCACAATTAACAGAAAAGCTAATTTATTTAGGTATATTTTATATCATCTGTATAATATCACTTTTAATTTTAAATTTAAACGTTGTAAAAATTGCACAAAACACATTAAGAAGCATTCGTGAAAAAATGTTTTCACATATGCAAACTCTACCAGTAAAATACTTTGACCAAAGAACAAATGGTGAAGTGATGAGCTTATATACAAACGACACAGATGCTTTAATGAATCTTGTTGGTTGGTGTATTCCACAAATATTTTCATCATTATTATCAATGATAATATTTATCATAGTTATGATAATAACAGATATTCCATTAACTTTATTTACACTATTTGTTGGATTTATAATGTTAGTTATATCAAAATACATCGGAAAAAAAAGTGCAAATGCTTTCATCAACCAACAAAACTACATAGGAAAAATAAACGGCTATATCGAAGAAATGATAAATGGTCAAAAAGTAATAAAAGTATTTTCTTATGAAGAAAATGTAAAAAAAGGCTTTAATAAATTAAACAACGAATTATATAAAAGCAATATAACAGCAAATAAATACGCTAATATAATAATCCCAATAATTTTCAATATAGGAAACTTGCATTATGTAATAACAGCAATTATAGGAGGATTGTTAATAATAAATGACATAGGATCATTAACTCTTGGAAAGATAATTTTATTTTTGCAATTAGCAAGAGGATTTAATTTACAATTTTTAAATATATCACAACAATCAGGATTTATAGGAATGGCACTTGCCGGAGCAAGTAGAATATTCAAATTAATGGACGAAGATAAAGAAAATGACAAAGGTCATATAACATTATCAAACATAATAATTGATAAAAAAGGAAATATAAAAGAAACAAAAAAGAACACAGGATTATACGCTTGGAAAGAAAAGAATCAAGATGGAACAATAACATACACACAATTAAAAGGTAATATATTATTCGATAAAATAACATTTGGATATAATCAAGCCAAACCAGTTTTATATAACATAACAATTCATGCAAAACCAAAGCAAAAAATTGCTTTTGTTGGAGCAACAGGAGCAGGAAAAACAACAATAACAAATTTATTAAATCGTTTTTATGATATCCAAAAAGGAGTAATAAAATATGACGGAGTTGATATAAAGCAAATAAAAAAATATGATTTAAGAAAGTCAATGGGAATAGTTTTACAAGACACACAAATGTTCACAGGAACAATCTATGATAATATAAAATATGGTAATTTAGACGCAACACCAGAACAAATATATGCCGCAGCAAAATTAGCAAACGCAGATAAATTCATAAAAAAATTACCAAATGGATACGATACAATAATATCAGGAATAAACAACGAATTATCACAAGGACAAAGGCAATTATTATCAATTGCCAGAGCAGCATTATCAAACCCTTCAGTTTTGATATTAGATGAAGCAACATCAAGCATAGATACAAGAACAGAATCAATTGTCCAATCAGGTATAGATAAATTAATGAAAGGAAGAACAGTATTCGTAATAGCGCATCGTCTATCAACGGTTAGAAACGCTGATTTAATAATAGTTTTAGATAAAGGAAAAATAATAGAACAGGGCAATCATAAAGAGCTTATAAAGAAAAAAGGAAAGTATTACGAATTATACACTGGTAATTTAGAGTTAGAATAAATTAAAAATCCAAATAAAAAAATACTAAAAAAATCAAATAAATCTTGATATTATGCAAATAATATATAAACTGCCATAAATGAACCAAAAGTTAGCATAAACAAATTAAGGTGAAAATATGAAAAAACAATTACTATTATTATCATCTTTAATATTAGCAAATTCAATGGAAGCAAAAGCAATTGAATACTATATTGAAGGTAAAACAGCAGCATCATATATAAATTATGATAAACGCGGAGAATTAGAAGAATACGACAGATTTTTTAAATTTGATAACGTAAACACAAAATATAATTTTGCGATAGGAATTCAATCAGATTACTTAGCAAACGATTTATTCAAAATTGGAGGAGAAGTATTCTATGAACTAGTGGATACTTTTGATTATGACACTCAATGCGTTGGACAATGTCCAGATATTCCTGATGTAGTTTCATCATTAACAGATTTTGCAGTATATGGAAATGCAAAATCAAGTGCTTGGGGTTTAATGGTTCCATTTACATTTAAGCTAAAAGAACAACTTGACTATTTCGTATCTGTTGGAGCAGGTATGGGATATTACAAAGCAAAAGTAAATTGGACAGATAAAACGACAAGTATACCTCAAGAAAGCAAAGTATCAGAAAAAGCATTCATGATGCGTTTCGGAACAGGATTGTTAGTCAACTTATCAAAAAATGTTGGAATTACATTAAGTGGATATTATGAAAATTTTGCGGGCAAAGAATTACAAGATAGCTATGACGCAATGTTAGGTATAAGAATAACATATTAAGGATGGTAAAATGAAAAAACTAAAATTATTTACAGTATTATTATTAAGTTCAGTATCATTTGCACAAGCGACATTTGCACAAACATCAAATGATACAGACAAAGTATTAACATCATCATCAAAAAGAAGGTCAGAAAATGGCGGAGCATATTTTGGTGTTGATTTAGGAATGGCATATGCAACATTTACAAACTCAATGAAAGAAAAAATGAGAATGGCTGCTGAAATCAGCGGTATCAGCTTTGCTTTAGGTTTAAATGCAGGTTATGATTGGAAAGTTACAGAAAATTTAAAAGTCGGACTTGAATTAGCATATTCACAATCATCATTCTGGGGAGATGCAGTTGTAACATATGCAGCACCGGTAATAAATCAAGTCACAGTTGATACAAGCACAATTTTAAGAGTATCAGATTATGTAGTAAATGTTCCATTTACATTTAAATTAAATCAAAAATGGGATTTATTTACTTCAGCTGGACTAGGATTTTCAGACCACTCACGTAAAGCAGATATAACAAACTTCCGTATGGGAGGTGTAGATGGCACACCATTACCACCAATGTTTGTAGATATGGCACAATCACAAAAGATGTTCACAGAAAAAGATGCAAGAGATACAGGATTGGTAACAAAAGTTGGCTTTGGTGCAATTTATGGAATAACAGATTCTGTAGATCTTAAAATGGGAGCATATTGGGCATACTACACATCAAACCCAGATTTAAATCATAAATTTGATTTTGTTGTTGGTATCCGCAGAACATTTTAATGAATTGAATTAAATAAAATAAAAACAAAAAAGCTTTTTTATAAAAGCTTTTTTTTATAAATAAACGAACTTGCAAAAATAACAAAAAATTCTATAATTTAAAAATGAATATGGGCTTAACAACCCTGTGCATAAAAATAAACCAACCAATCGCATTGATTGGAAGGTGATAAAATAAAATCAATGAATCATTCAATTATTGAATGGTATTCTTTGCGGAATATATCACGCTATTTATGTACATAGTTGTTAACTTCCAGTCATCAAAAACAAGATGATAAAAAATCATTGTTTGGTGCTAAATAAAGGAGGTTGTGCAATGAAAACAAAAATAAAAAAAGAAATATTTTTAACAATAATAATGATACTTAGTTCAATCGAGCTATCAAACGCAAAACACAGACTGGATAAATGGTGTAGCGGAGAAGGAGGTAATTATCCAAAACATAATGAAATATGTTATTCTGATGATAATAATAATGGATTGTGTGGTAATAATGCAACAAATACAATGGGGTGTGTAGCATCATTAAAATGCACAGATACTCAATATTGTTCAGATTGGGTAAGCTCAATAAATTTTTGGCATGAAAGTGGTTGGGGACATGGTGGTGGAATAACAGTCTGCGTAGAATGCAAAGAAATTCCACAAGGCGTTCCAGTATTATACGACAAAGCAACAAAAACATTTAATGTTGTAGAATTCGGGCAAGCAACAATTGACTCAAACTTAATAGAATACTAATAAAAAACATAAAACAAACCAGCACTAAAATGATTTGCTATAATTTAAGAAAATATTTTTAAAACTTAAAAAAATCAGTCTATGGTAAAGCACTCACAAATTCTCTGTTGACCATAGACTGACCTTTAAAAGATACAACAATAAAAAAATAATTCACATAAAATCTTCAAAAAATTGGCAAAAAAATGAAATGAGATATTGAAAAAAACAAACATAATAATTATACTGAAAGCAAAATAAAAAACAGAGGACAAGGGTTTATGGCAGATAATACATTAAAACAAAGTAATGAAAATATAATACCAGTAGCATTATCAGAAGCATTATCCAGCAGGTATTTATCATACGCTATGTCAACAATAATGTCTCGCTCTTTACCGGACGTAAGGGACGGATTAAAACCAGTTCACAGAAGATTGTTGTATGCAATGCGAGCATTAAAGCTAGACCCTAAATCAGGATATAAAAAATCTGCAAGAGTAGTCGGAGACGTAATCGGTAAATACCACCCACACGGCGATAGTGCAGTATATGACGCAATGGTAAGATTAGCACAAAGCTTTGCAGTAAGATATCCATTAGTAGAAGGACAAGGAAACTTTGGAAACATTGACGGCGACGGAGCCGCAGCAATGCGATACACAGAAGCAAAGCTTACAGACGTTGCAATATGCTTAATGGAGGGATTAGACGAAGACGCCGTAGACTTTATGGATAACTACGACGGGACAGAACAAGAACCAATAGTAATGCCAGCATTATTTCCAAACCTATTAGCAAACGGAGCAATGGGTATAGCAGTAGGTATGGCAACAAATATACCTCCTCATAACGTAATGGAGTTATGTGATGCAATAAATGCTTTAATAGAAAATCCAGATATAACAATATCAGGATTGATGAAATATATAAAAGGACCGGACTTCCCAACAGGAGGAATAATCTGCGAAGATAAATCAACAATAATAAATGTATATGAAAAAGGTAAAGGCTCATTAACAATCAGATGTAAATGGAATGTTGAAGAATTACAATACGGAAATTATCAAATAGTAATAACAGAAATTCCATACCAAGTTCAAAAAGCAAAATTAATAGAAAAAATTGCAGATTTAATGAACTCTGGCAAATTACCTTTAATAGGAGATATCAGAGACGAAACAACAGATAAAATAAGAATAGTCATAGAACCTAAAAGCCGTATAGCTCCGGCAGAAAAGATAATGGCATCATTATTTCAATTCACAGAATTAGAAATCAAATTCAACGTAAATATGAATGTGTTGAATTCAGAAAGTGTGCCAATGATGATGAGCATAAAAGATATATTACAATCATACATTGACCACAGAAAAGAAGTAATATCAAGACAAGCAAAATACAGAATATCAAAAATAGACCACAGATTAGAAATACTAGCAGGTTATTTAATAGCATATTTAAACCTAGACGAAGTAATAGAAATCATCAGAAATAATGATGAACCAAAACCATTATTGATGGAAAAATTCAACTTAACAGACTTGCAAGCAGAATCAATTTTAAATATGAAATTAAGGTCGTTAAGAAAACTTGAAGAAATGGAAATTAAAGCCGAAGACAAAGCTTTAAAATCAGAAAGAAAAACATTATCAGCAATGATAGCAACAGATGAAAGCTTGTTAAAAAAAGTATCAGCAGATACATTAGTATTAAAGGAAAGATTTGGGGCAAATTATGCAAATGGTTTAGGAAAAAGACAAACCAAGATAGATTCAAAAGCTCCGGAAATGACATACGATGAAAAAGAATTCATTATAAAAGAGCAAGTGTCAGTAATTTTATCAACAAAAGGTTGGATAAAATATATGAAAGGGCATATAGATAATACAAACATATCAGTAAAAGACGGAGATTCTGTATTTGATTGTATTCATTGCCAAAACACAGATAAATTGCTTGTATTCACAGATAATGGAAGATGCTTTACAAAAGACATAATGGACTTACCATCGGGCAGAGGATACGGAGAACCTTTGGCTTTGATGCTAGAAATGAATGATGCATCAATAATATCAATAATGGCTTATAATGAATCCATGGCAGATAATTATGTAGTAATTGCCTCAACAGCTGGATATGGATTCAAATGCAAGATGAGTAATTTAATTGCATCAACAAAGAATGGAAAAGCTGTATTAAATATAGATACAGAAAGGAACGATAAAATGCTATCAGCAATACAAGTAAAACCAGAAGATGATATGATAGCAGTTGTCAGCACAAGCAAAATGTTATTAATGTTCGGATTAAATGAACTACCAGAAATGACAAAAGGAAAAGGTGTAGTTTTACAAAAATACACAGACAATAAAACAAAGTTATCAGATATAATATTGTTCAGTAAGAAAGAAGGATTAAACTTCAAAAAAGGAACATCAACATTTAATGCAAAAGATATAAAATTTTGGGTATCAAAAAGAGGAAATGTCGGAAAAATGCCATTTGATGGCTTCCCCAAAAGTTGTAAGTTCAAATAAAAAAATACCTCTGAAAAAATCAGAGGTATTATTTTATAAAACAAATTAAAAGTTTATTTATAAACATCTTCTAATTGTGGAACAATTTGTTTTTTACGACTTAAAACACCATCTAACCAAATAGAATATCCATTATCAAAAGTTTTACCGAAAGCTTTTTCAACAGGAGAAATATCATCAGAAACCATCAAAAGCTCAGTTCCTTCTTTCATAATATCTGTCAACATCAATAAAACAGTATGATAACCAGAAGATTGTTTTAAATTTTTCATTTCTTCTAATAAACCATCACGTTTGCTGTCTAACATAGCGATGTCTATAACTTCGACTTGACCGATACCATATTTCTGACCATTGTAATTAAAGTCTTTAAAATCACGATTCATCAAATCCGCTGGAGATTCATTTTCAACATCAGATTTTTTGCGTAAAATTTGCATACCATAGTCATTAACATCGTCTATACCTGCAATTTTAGCTAACTTTTCAACAGCTAATTTATCAGCAGGAGTTGTAGTTGGAGATTTAAACAAAACAGTATCTGATATAATAGCAGATAATAAACCACCAGCTATATCAGCAGGTATATCAATTTCATAAAACTTAAACATATTAGTAATAACAGTTCCAGTACAACCAACAGGCCACACCCACATTTCAACAGGAGCAGATGTAGTAATATCCCCCATTTTATGATGATCAACCATACCAAGAATATTAGCTTCATTCAAATCAGCAGGCATTTGAGCAGTTTCTGTTGTATCAACGATAAAAACATCTTTACCTTTTAATGAATTAGTAATTTCAGGTTGTTTTAATTTCATAGTTTCCAAAACAAATTTAGTTTCAGGCATAGGTTCACCTTGCATAAAAGGGACAGCCTCCATACCTCTTTTATTCAAAAGGTAAGCAAGAGAAATCGCAGAAATAGTACTATCAGTATCAGGGTTCATATGACCTATAACAGTAATTGTCATTTTTATAATCCTTTCAAATTTGTGTTAATAATTAAGCAATATAGTAAATAAGTATAAAGAAAAATCAATAAAAAGTATATATAAAATATTTATTTTATGGTATACTGTATAAATATTATTGTTATATAAAAAAATAAAAAACATCTGAAAAGATTTAAAAAACAAAATGGAAAAAAATATTTTAACACTTGGTAGTTTTTTTTATAACTCTGGATTTTCAAAAAAGATTCTATTTCTTTTATTTATTATATTGTTTTTAATCGGATATAGCATCGGTCAATACATATCATTAAATGGAGGAAAAATAAAAGAACAATTTGCAATCAATAATGATATAAAAACAACTATAAATAAAAATGTTCAATATGTAAAATTATCAGAAGATAAAAAACAATCTGAATTTCTAAATAATCAAATAACACAGATACAACAAAATGTTCCAGAAGTAATAACAGATGAAAATAATGAATTGCTAGAAAGCACAGAAATAAATACAAAGACAGAATATAATCCAATAATAAAAGATAAAAAATTAATAGTGTATCAAGAGGAGGAAACAAAAACTCCAAAAAAGATAGAAGTAATCAAAAAAGTTGAAAACAAACCAAAAGCATTTTGGGAAAAGAATGCAATTCAAGTTTCATCTAAACCAACAGGTCCTGTAATAGCAATTATAATAGATGATATGGGAGCAGATATTTTTAAAACAAAACAAGTTTTAGATATTCCAGCCCCTATAACAGCATCATTTTTATCATATGCAGTAAATTTAAGAAACCAAATAAAAGAAGCAAAGGAAAAAGGAAAAGAGGCAATGTTGCACGTTCCTATGGAGGCAAAAAATTCAACATATGCAGAAGAAAAAGAAATCTTAAAAACAGATTATAGTGATAATAAAATAAAAGAAATGATAAGAAAAATTTTAAATAAAAGCTCTGATATTGTAGGTATAAACAACCATATGGGAAGTAAATTCACAGAAGATTATTCAGGAATGCAAGCAGTATTAGAAGAATTAAAAGAAAAAGATTTAATATTTGTTGATTCAAAGACAACTAAAAAATCAGTTGGAGAAAGAATATCAAAAGCATTAAATATTCCAACAGTCAGCAGAGATATATTTTTAGATAATTATCCAGGAGAAAAAGAAGTAGAACAACAACTAGCAATGTTAGAAGTATTTGCAAAAAAACACGGCTATTCAATAGCAATCGGGCATCCAAGAGAAGATACAATAAACGTATTAAACAGCTGGGTTAAGACATTAAAAGGAAAAGGAATCACAATTGTCCCAGTAAGTTATATAGTAAAAAACAAAGATGAGTTATCAAAGACAAAATAAAAGGCCCAGAAAAATATCTAGACCTTTTTAAGTTATATGAATATTTTTATCGCTTAGTTATATTTACATAATCATGGATAAATCCGTTTACTCCATCAAACCTTAAACTGTATTGCCAGTTTTTAGGATGAAGGATAAGACAAGAAGTATTCCAATTTTCAGCTGATGCCTTCATTATTTCAGCTGTTATTATTTTTCTATCTTTATCCTTATTAATAGAGATTTTGCAGTTGTTTGAATAAATGATATCAATTTGTAAATATGTTGACACAATTACTTTCATGTAATCCTCTAAAGATTCTGTTTCAACTATAAGAGCAGACTCTTCTGAATCTTTTTCCTTATTTGAAATACTGGTTTTTAGCGTTTTTGAAGATAAATATTCTTTATCATCAGATCCACAACTCAAAAACATAAGAATACAAAAAATTATTATAATAATAAAAATAAATTTATACATATAATCTCCTATTAAATTTTATTATTTAAAAGATAAACAAAATATATATGTTCGTCAAGTTTTAAAAAACATTAAGTTTCTATAAAACATTGAAAAAAGCTTATTAAAAGCCAAAATAAATAAAAAGGCCAAGTAAAATAAATTACTCAGCCTTTTTTAATTGTTATTATTTAGCCCTTAATCTTTGTATATTTTGAAGAGGTGAAATAATGAAGAAAGCCTTCATGATCTTTTAATATAACAAGAGGATCAGTATAATATAACTTAATCCTTGTTAGATATATATTCCCATTTTTAGTCATATCAATTATTGATGATACTTTTTTTTCTATATTAAGAGGATTTCTACTTTTTATTTCCCCCTCCACCCAGGATGAATTTTGACGATATTGAACGTCAATTATTTCTTTTTCTTCTTTTGCTTTTGCAACAACAGTTTCTTTTTTAGATATATTAATCTTAGCCATAAAAACCCCTGTTAAAACCACTAAAACAAAAGCTAATATAAAAATATATACTTTTTTCATAAAAATATTTCTCCTTGTTAAAAATTTATTATAACTAAATAATAAACAAAAATATATGTTTGTCAATAAAAATTTTAAAAAAATTATTTATATAAAAACAAAAAAGAAGAACTTTTTATATAACTATAAAAAGCACAAATCTAATAATAATCTATAAGAAATAAATTAGTTATAACTTAAACAAAGTCTTTTACGACCAGCAGCACGTCTAGCATTTAAAACTTCTCTACCACCGCGAGTAGACATTCTAGCACGGAATCCGTGACGGCGAAC
>CASDRH010000037.1 GCA_949283075.1 uncultured Pseudomonadota bacterium
ACTTCGTCTCCAACGAAACTTGCACCAAATCCTTCTGGATGGTCAAATTTAAAATAATATGTTTCTGGCTGTGGATGTCTATGAGGTAAATAGCCAGACCAATTTCCGCGGTCATTTAATACTTCACCGAGAACCATATTGGAATATGGTGCGATATCGTGGTCAAAAATTGTATTTACACGGCGTTTTGCAACATTACCAAATTTGCCAACAGAAGAATAGCCCCAAGGTGCATCTTCTGGAGCATATAATTTAGCAGGGAATTGTTTTTCGTTTTTTGTACATTGAACAAGAATTTCAGCATCGCTATCTGCTTTGACAGTAACTTTTGTACCACCGCAAACATGAACACACCAAGGTCCTTCAGTAAATACATCTTTTCTGGATACGGCTTTTTCTTGGCCATCAAAAATATAAGTAATTTTACCAGCTAAAAGTAATACGGCAACTTCTTCACCTTCGCGGCAGAAAGTTTTTTCTTCGCCAGCTTTAATTTTATAGACACGGATGTCCATCATCATATCTCTGTATTCATTGTCGTAAGTTGTGAGGATTTTTTCGCCAGAAGCATCGAATTCTGGATAACCAAAAACTTTTTTTTCCATTATAAATCTCTCCTTATATAATAAAAAATATTTTTTGACAATTATGTTATTTATCAGCATATTATCTTTAATAATTGTATTATAAACCAAAAGTTACCAAAGGTAAATATATTTTTGGGTATATTTTTGTGTTTTATTATTATGTTTTGATTATATTATATCAAAAATAAACCACTTTAATGATTAAAGTGGTTTATATAAAATCAATTTTTAATTTTTTTGTTGAGTTTCAATATAATCAATGATTAAATCAGCAGCTTGTTCTAAGGAAATGTGACTAGTATTAATCATCATATGAAAATGTTTTGGGTCTCCCCATTTTTCTCCAGTATAATAAGCATAGTATTTTTCACGATTTTTAGCTTCTTTATCTAAATCTTCTAAAGTGTGATTACCATAATGATTTTTAGCACGAGCTGCACGAAAATCATTATCAGCGTAAATAAAGAAAAAATAAGTATTTGGAATGTCTTTTAAAATAACATCAGCGCATCTACCAAGAAAAATGGCATTGCCTTTTTGAGCAATTTTAAGCATTACAATAGCTTGTTGACGATACATTTTATTGAAATATGGTATGCGTTCAAAAGCAAAATCACCTAAATTACCTATTTGTTCTTGTGGTCGTTTATAAGATGTTTTTATGAGCTCATCAATATTAAGCTCATAATTTTCTTGTTGGCTAAGTTGTTCCGCTGCCAATTGAACGATTGTGCGGTCATAACAAGTCATATTGAGTTTTTTAGCGAGAATGGAAGAAACTTCTCTACCACCGCTACCATACTGTCTAATAATTACGATATTCGTATTGTTTTTCATGATAAACTCCTTTTTATAAATAACTTAATTCCATTTAATTATATATTAAACTCTATAATAAATGATATTACAAATTTTTCATATAAAAAAGTTATTGCAAATAAAAATTTTTTAATATAGTTATATTATTTAACAGTTTCATATACAGTGCGAATTAAATCGTATTTTGTAGATTTTTTCTTGTATTTAGCAGGACTAATGCCTTTTTCTGCTTTAAATACTTTGCCAAAGTAATTGTCGTTTGAATAGCCGACAGATTGAGCGA
>CASDRH010000038.1 GCA_949283075.1 uncultured Pseudomonadota bacterium
ATAGGATGTGCAATACCTTTTGTCATTGGTTTAATTCCATATCTTTTGGAATGGGTGAAGCGAGGTTTCAATATATCATATCAAGATGGAAAAGTAAAAATAACAGAAACATCATTTCAAAATACAATAGACGAAACAAATACAATCAATGGAGAGAGTAAAGTTGACTAAAAAAATCACAGGGACTTTAAAAGTCCCTGCATATCCAAAACAAATAATAACAAGGAGTTCCCTAATAAAAGGAGGTTTAAAAGAGAACTAATTCATCACAAATAGAACCAAAAACTAATCTATAATTCGAAGTATAAACAAATGAATTGATATTGTCAATATTTATTTTTTATGAGAGTTTATTATTTAACCGTAATTAAAGTTATAATATTTTTCTATTATTTATCACTTGTGTTTTTATTTTCTTTAATTTTATATAAAAATATTGACAAAATTATTATTTTATCTATTTATATTGTTATAATTATTTTTTAAAGGATTTTATTATGGCAATATTTTTTAATATGGATTTAGACCTCCCAAAAGATGATTATACTTATAAAGTCTGGGAGAAAAGTGCTTGTAATGATTCCGTTTTGGTTATCATTAATAAGGCTCTGATTCAGATAAGAGCTAATGAACCTACTAATACTTGGATTCACTTTCTGAAGAAAGGGAATCATAGTTTTCTTTTTATTCATAGGAATAAAAAGAATAAAGAAGGGGTTTATGGAGTCTTTATATCTGATAAGAGATTTGAGGTTGTTAAAGAACTATCTCCTCATAGAGCTATTGTTTTTGAAGCAGAAAGCAAATCAGATAATTATTGTTATAAACTGGGATTGTACAGAGTTGGGACTGTAATCTTTGTAAATGATGATAATAATTATTATATAAGCACTAGCGAAAATGGTTGGGAGATATATCAGCCGTGCACTATTAATTCTTAAATTTATAATTATTAAAAAGATTAATAAAAAATGAAGTCATAAAGAACAGTATAATATATTGATGTATTATACCTTAAGGTTTCCTTAAATTTTTAGTTTTTTCATTTTTTATTTGGGCTTTAATTCTTTGAAATTAAAGCCTTTTTTATTTTTATAAAATCCTATAAGTTATTTTTATTGACAAATAATTTATATAGTCTATTATTCGTCTATCTTATGTCAATAAATATAAAAAAGAGGTGTAAAATGACTGAACAAAATAAAAATAAAGTATTAGATACTAGACAATTGTATAATGTATATGGTCAAATTTCTAAACTTGAAAAAGAAAAAAATTATGGATTTATAAAAGCTTTAGGAATTTCTGATAAGATATATTTTAAAATTAATAAGCTTGGATTTAAACCTGAATTTTCTGATATTGTAAACTTATCTGTTATTATTGAAAAACTTGATAATGGTAAATTTAATTTTAAAGCAGCTGATGTGAATTTTGTTAATAAAGCTTATAATAGAGATGATGTTGAACAAGAAATATATGAAGAACTTTTAAGTTTAAGTGATTATGAACATAAGGAGGCTAATTATTATTTGAAAAATGAAGTATCTATATCTGAGATTATTAAAGATATAGAAGAGCTTCAAGAGCTTCTTATTATTGCTGATTCTATTAAAATGAGAACAAATATGGATTTAATTAATAATATTATAGATTTATGTGATATTTATGATAAAAAATCTGCGGATAAAAATTTAAGTGAAGAATTAATTGTAGCTAAGTTAAAAGAAAATGCTGTTAATCTTGCTAATAATACTGATCCAAATAATATTAAATTTAATGAATTAATGGGGCTGATAGAAGTTAAAAATGGAAGGACATATAATGTATTTAAAGGATTTGAACTATTTGGTGATAATTTTAAGCCGATAAATGGAACAGCTTCAAAAGGTATAGTATATAAAAATAGTAGTATTACTAAAAATACTTCAGCAAAAGTAATAAATAAACTTGTTGAAAAAGGTATTTTATTTGAAAAGCCAGATTATTTAAAAAAGAAAGATAACGAAAATAATAAAAATAAATATTATGAAAATAGTAATTGTTGTACATATAATTATTTTGAATCTTTGCTTAATAAATTTTATCAAAAAGGAAAAGAAAAAGAATAATTTGTATTATAATAATTTTAATAATAAAAGCATTAAACAATATGTCTAATGCTTTTTTATTGTTTTTTTCTTTGTTTTATAATAATTTATTTATTGTTTTAGGAGCTTGTTATGAAATTAAAAAAAATTATTATTAATATTCTTTGTTGTTTTATTCCTTTTAAATTAAAAAGAAAGAAGTTTAAATCTTATTTTTTTAATAAAAATAAAATTATTTTTGTTAAGAATGGGGTTGAATATAAAAAACGTTTTTATCAAAGAATTAAAGGTATTAAGTTTTATTTATTAGGTAAGAATAATATTGTAAAAATTGATATTTCATCTATATCAAATTCTTATTTTTTGTTTTTTGGTATTTTCTTTAACAAGAAAAATAAAATTAAATTTAATAATTTTTATATCGATATTACAGGGGGGGGGAATTCTGTTTATTTAAAAACTCCTATGGAAGCTATTTCTTCTTGTGTTAGTATTAGTAGTAATAATTCTTCTGTTGAATTATCTGATAACATTTCAATTCATAATACAAATATTGTTTGTCGTTTAGGGGAAAATCAATTTTGTAAAATTGGTAAGAAAACTACTATGTGGGGTTCTGTTATAGATGTTGACGATGTTTCTAGTTGTATTATTGGAGAAGATTGTATGTTTTCTAATAGTATTGTTTTTAGGTGTGCTGATGGACACGCTATTTTTGAAAAAGGAACTAAAAATATTATTAATAGAAATACAGAACCTTTAACTATTGGTAATCATTGTTGGGTTGGTCAAGGTGTAGTTTTTACTAAAAATGCTAGATTACCTAATAATAGTATTGTTGGTATGAATTCTCTTGTTACTAAAAAGTTTACTGAAGAATATACTGCAATTGCTGGTAATCCTGCAAAAGTTGTTAAAAATAATGTTGAATGGGATAGAATGAATATAACTTGGTTTGATTCTCAAAATAAGAAAAATATTAAGTGATTTTAGTCCTAACTATTTATTTTACTTGAAATTTTTCTGTTTTTTATATTATCTTTACCTATGGTAAGTTGAACTTTATCGCTTTGGTTTTTTATGTTTTGTTTAAAAAAAATTTTTATTTTTATCATATCTGTTCTATTTTGCTTTAATGTTTATGCTCAAAGTAATTCTAATAATCTAGCTGCATATCAAGAAAGAATTCAGAGAGGACAACAGCAATTAAATGAAGAAGAGTTTAGACGGGCTGAATTAGCAAATGCTTTGAAAGTTGCTGAAATGGATATGGCTGCAATCTCTGGGGAAGATGATGAGGGTGTTAAAAAATCTGCAAAAAGATGTATAAATATTAAGGTTGTTGATTATTCTGGTAATAGCGTTATTTCTGATAGTCAGCTTGATGAAATTGTTGATAAGTTTAAAGGTAAATGTTTATCTGTTTCACTTATAAACGATATGTTAAATGAGTTTACAAATTTATATATTTCAAAAGGTTATATTACATCTAGAGCTTATTTGAAGATGCCTCAGAAAAGATTAAAAGAAGGTTTTTTAGAAATTAAAATTATTGAAGGTAAAGTTTCTGAAATTAAAGGTTTAAAAAAAAGTGAGATTTTTTTTGCCTTTCCTAGAATTAGAGGAGAAGTCCTTGATTTAAAAGATATTGAACAAGGTATGGATCAAATTAATAGGCTTGCTTCAAATCGTGCTACTATGGATATTAAGCCAACTGATAATAAAGAAGGTTTTAGTGATATTGTTATTAACAATCAAAAATCTGGAACATCTAATGCTTCTTTGTTTACTGATAATGCTGGGTCTTTATCAATCGGAGAATGGAGAGTTGGTACACGATTTTATCAAGATAATTTATTTAATTTAAATGACCAATTAAATTTAAGTTTTACTCATGTTCCTCAACTTGATTATGGGCGTAAAGGTTCTAATGCTTTTACATTTGGTATGAATGTTCCTTTTGGTTATTGGACTTTTAGTAATTATTTTTCTTATTCTGGATATAAAACAAGTTTAATTTTACCTGTATCTAAAAATTTACTTTATTCATATGGTGATAGCTTTAATAATACTATTAAATTAGATAGGTTATTTTTTCGTGGAAAAAAATATAAAATATCTGCTGGTTTAGGTTTGAATTATAAAATGAATAATAACTATAATCGTGTTTTGGATTTGAGTATTAAAAGCAATGTTTCTAGTAGAGCTTTAACTGTTTTGAATTTTGAAATTCCGATGTTGTTTTATATAGGTTCTGGCGTTTTTTATTTTAAGCCTAGTTTGGTTTTTGGTTTGAATGCTTTTGGTGCCGTTGATGATAAATCATCTGGAAGTTATAGAAAAGCTCAATATACTGCATATAAGCTGTATAGTTATTATTTACAAAAATTTAAATATTTTTCTTATATGATTACTTTAGATTCTCAATATACTGCTGATGTGTTATATTCTTCTGAATCTTTTTATATAGGTAGTGAATATTCTGTGCGAGGTTTTAAACATTATGGTGTGCAAGGTGATATGGGTTTTTCTTTGCGTAACGATTTTACTTTGGATTTATCTGCTTTGTTTAATTCAAATAATTTTTATTTAAAATTATTTAGGCCTTCTATATTTCTTGATTATGGTTTAGTTGATTCTAATAATAATGCTAAAACTGCAAGTTTATTGGGGTCTGGGGTTAATTTAAGAGTTGTTCATAAGTATTTTAATATATCACTTGGTTATGGATATGCTTTGGATAAAGAAGAGTGGATGGAAGATAATTATGCTTTTTATCTTTCTGCTTCTGTTAGTTATAGGTTTTAAAATTGTTTTAATCTGATAACAATTTGAATGTTTTTTCAAATGTGTTATATGTTTCTTTTGTTAATTCTGATTTTTTTGATTTTAATAATTCTAATCCTTTTGTCGCGATTTCTTTCTTTTTATCTTCGTATTTTCCTATGTTATTTAATGCGTATGATATGAAGAAATATGTTTCTAATGTCTGCAATTGTTGATTTGATATTATTGTTTCAATATTTTCTAATGTGTTATTATTTATAAAAATCATACTATACAATATCCATTGATTTGTTAATTTTGAATTGTTCGCCTTGTTTAATGCGTTTAATGATTTTGATATTGCTTCTGATTTTTCCCAGTCTTTTGTTTTATTTATTTGGTATGATTCTAAAAAGCATTTATCTATGTATCTTTGGACCCAATAGCCTGTTGGTTTTGGTAATCCCCAGGCTTTTTGGCTATCCGAATAATCTTTATGTTGTATTTGAGCACAAGGTTTTAAGTCTGTTGTATTAGCAAACTTAATTGATGATATTATTCTATCTGCTGCTTCTTGTATTTTTTCATTTTTATTTTTTCTAATCTCCTTATTGTTTATCAGAATAATTGATAATATAAGTATGAAAGAAATTAATGCTGATGTAGCATATATTATTTTTGTTTTTTTAGTTATTTTAATTTTATGTTTAATCATTTATAAATTCATTCAATTTTAATATTATTTTATAATCTGGTTTTTCTTTAAATATATTCTCATAATATTCTTTATGTTCTGTATTATTGTTTATTTCATTTAATGTTCTTTTTATCATTTTTATTGTTTCTTCTTTATATTTATTTGATTTAGAATTTATGTAAAGTATTACTAAATTTGAAAAAAGATATTCTTTTCCTGATATATCCTGGTTTACTAAATACATTCCTGATATAAGAGCGTTGGTCATATTTTCTTCTATATTATGACCTAAAAACAATAGTGATAATGCAATATCAGTATTTATTGATGCTGTTATGTAAGTGCTATGGTCTCCCCACATTTCTTCTTCTTGTTTTTTTCTTATTTCTTTTAATGATAGTAAAATTTCTATCATTTTTTCTTTGTTTTTATAATCATTATTTATATATGCATTGAAAGATTCTTTTAAGCATTCGTTGCTGTATTTTAATAATATTCCTGATTCATTGGTAAATGGGTCATAATCGTTTTTTGTTAATTCATAACATTTCTTTTCTGTTCCTTCTGGGTTATTGATTTCTTTTGTTATTAATTCCAATATTTCTTTATTTAATTTTTCTGGTATAAGTGGCTTTTCTGTTAGTTTGAAAAACATTATTAAAGATATTGTAAGTATTATTGGTATTAATATGTATATTATTTTTTTGATATTTTTATTTTTCATGTTTAATCCTTTTTATATTTCTTATCTTAGAATTATATCAAATAGTTTCTTATAATCAATATATTATAAAGCTTGAATTTATATATTGTTTTTGTTTATTATTTATATGTTTAATTTGGAGAATTAGTTATGAAAATGTCTATTGGTTGTGATGTAGAAAAAATTTCTAGATTTGATGGTAAAATTGAAGATGATGATTTTTTATCAAAAATTTATACTGATTTTGAAATTAATTATTGTAAGAGTAGGGGAAATATATCTTCTCATCTTGCTGCAAGATTTTGTGCAAAAGAAGCTGTCGTGAAAGCTTTGGGCTTTTTGGATATTTCTGGAATATATTATAAAGATATAGAGATTTTTAATTCTGATGATGGATGCCCAAATGTTAGGTTGTTAAAAGAGGGGTATTCTGATTTAAAGATTTCTGTTAGCTTATCTCATTCTTCTGATATGGCTATGGCTACTGTTTTGATTTATAAATCTTAATTTTCTTTATTATAAATTTTATTATTGCTTCTATATATAAAGATATAAAGGCTACTATAATTCCTCCTATTATGTCTGTAATATAGTGTTTGTTTGATACTACCCTTGAATATCCTGTGTATGTTGATAATGCATAAAATGGTATTGCTGCGGCTAATCCATATTTTGAATGTAAAAATACTGGTGCTGTAAATGCTGATGATGTATGTCCTGATGGAAATGAATCTTTTCTGTTTTTATTATATGGACGAGGTCTTCTTACTATTGCTTTTAAAGAATGAGTAATTGCTTGGCTTATTATAAAATATTTAGCAAAGCTTTTTAATAATATTTTATTTTTTGTGATTAATCCATAAGTTCCTATCGATAATGGAAGAGTTATTTGTAATATATCTCCTGTCTTTTGATGGAATTGTTGAGTGTTTGTTATATTTGAATATTTATTAGTTGTTAAGCTTATTAATACTGATAATATTGTTAATATTATAAATATATTTATTGATACATAGTTTTGTAAGAATTTTATCATATTATATCCTGTGCTTTTTTATAGTTTTATAATGCTTTTATAAATTACTTGCAAGAATATTTAGTTTTGGTATACTTTGTTTAATTAATTTAATTAATTTAATTAAGGAGTATTAATATGATTAAGTTATTTTCTTTTTTGTTTACTTTACTATTTTCTTTAAATGTTTATGCAAGCGGTTGGTTTGTTAGCCTTCCTGAAAATTCTGAAACTTTTGTGAAAACTAATTTTCCTAATGCTACTGTTTCTCATAAAGAACGTGATGATGATGAATATGAAGTTATATTGACTGATGGAACTGAAATTAATTTCTTTTTAAATGGTGATTGGAAGAAAATAGATGGTAATTTCCATCCATTGCCTGATGCTGTTATTCCAACAGAGGTTATGGATACTGTTAAAAGAATGTATCCTGATGTTAGTGTTATTGAAATTAAAAAAGAATATTATGGATATGAAGTTAAGTTGACTAACCGTATGGAACTTGAAATTGATAATAAAGGTAAGTTTTTAAGACAAAAGTATGATGATTAATTTCTCTTTATGATTTTATTTAGAAGCTTCTTTAAATAAGAAGCTTTTTTTAATAACTATTTGATAAATTAAATTTTTATTCTATTTTTTCTTATTTTTATGTATAATTGTTTAATATTTATTTTTTATTTTTAATAAAAAATAATGTTTATTTAGTAGTAAGTGATTGAATAATATAGATATTATTATTTTTTAATTAAACTTGACAAAAATGTATTTTTGTCTTATATTATGTTAAGTTTATTTAATAAAGGAGATTTATATGAAAAATTGTTTATATAAAAAATACGGTTTGTTTGATTTAAAAGTATTTTTTGTTTTATTTATTAGTTTTTGTTTTTCTTTTAATGATGCTTTTTCAGCTACTAAAGCTGAATATCGCGAATATTATGATAATGATGATAATTTTGATGCTTATGTGAAGCCTTTATATATTGCTGGATATGGTGGGGTTTCAATGTTTAGTAATTTACTTTCTGGTAATAAAACATCTTTAAAGCAAATTTCACCTTGTAGTGATTTAAGTTCTATACAAGATTTATGTTTAGCTGATCCAATTAATCCTCTTGTTATTAATGAATATCCTATTGAATATATGTTAAATCCTAATTATTTTTTATCAGCTGCTGTTGGTTTAAATACTCGTTCTGCTTTTAGAGCTGAGATTGCTTATAACTATTTTGCTTCTACTGATGGTAGAGGATATGCTGATTCAAATACTAATAATTATAAGCTTAATTTTAAGTCTCAAAACCTTATGTTTAATGCTTATTTTGATATATTAAATGACAGAAGAGAATCTCCTACTATTGTTCCTTATATTATGGCTGGTATCGGTTTTTCTCAAAATACTTTATCTATGAATTACAATATTAATAACAATAAATTAATACAATTTGCTGATTCAGATAATAGTAGCTTTGCTTATACTGCTGGTATTGGTTTTTCTACATCTGTTTCTTATATACTTGTGTTAGATATTTCTTTTAGATATTTTAATTTTGGTAATGTTGCTTTGGGTCCTGGTTATAAACTTGATGGAGTAGAGCAACAACACGAAGGATTTAAAGGTAAAATAAATGAAAGTTATCAAATTATGGCAGGATTGCGTATACAGATTTAATTTAAATCATATGTAATAATGTTCCGTTTGAATTCAGCCAGTTTCTGGCTGTTTTTATTTGATTTTTAGGAATTAATATTTCAACGGTTTTCCAGAAATTTTCTGAGTGATTCATTTCTTTTAAATGTGATATTTCATGAGCAATTAAATAATCAATTACGTATTTTGGAGCGAATGCTATTCTGTAAGAAAATGATATATTACCATTTGATGAACAACTTCCCCATCTTGAAGTAGTATCCTTTAATGATATGTTATTGAATTTTAATGATAGTATTTTTGCCATTTCTTTTGATTTATTATATGCGTATTCTTTAAATTGTCTTTTAGCAAAATCTTTTATTCTGCGGTTTAGGAATATTTCTTCTCCTGGTATTGTTAGAATATTATTTTCTATACTTGTTATTTTTGCTTCTTTATCATTATTTATTTTATATGTTTCACCACAAATTGATATTATTCCTTGATCTTTTATTTCTATTTTATTTTGTCCAGATTGACCTTGTATTTTGGTTTTTAGTTTTTGTTTAGCAATTGTTGAGTATATCCAGTCATATTTTGATTGCATAAATTCTAATGCTTTTTTTTCAGATATGTAATATGGATATGTTAATATTACACAATTTTTTATGAAATTTATTTTTAATCCTATGCTTTTTGATACATTTGATTTGGATATTTTTACGCATAAATTTTCAATTGTTCCAATATCTATTGCAGTTTTGTTATAAGGAATATTTATAAAAAACTCTTTCATTTTATATCAACTTTTTTAAATCATCTTTGTTATTGCTTGTGTTTTCTATTTCCATATTTTCTATTGTTTCTATTTTCTTTTTAATTTTATCTTTGCTTGTTGTTATATCTTCTATGTCTTTACTTGCTAGACTAAAATGACTTCTTAATTTTTCTACTCTTTCATCTATTCTGTTTACGTCATCTATTAACAATCCTAGCTCTTTTTGTATTAGCTTTGTTTGTTCCATCATATGATGGTCTTTGAATATTGCTTTTATTGTATTTAATACTCCCATTAAAGTTGATGGAGATACTATAGCTACTGATTTTGATATGCTATGGTTTATTATATCGGGAAAGTTTGAATGTATTTCTGCAAAAATAGCTTCACTTGGTAAAAACATAAAAGCATAGTTTGATGTTTCGCCATTTATTATATATTTGCTGGATATATCTTTTATATGTTTTAATACGCTTTCTCTGAATAATGATTTTTTTATAGCATATTCATGTTCGTTATTTGATTTTATTGCTTCCATTAAGCCATTATAATTTTCTAATGGGAATTTTGAATCAACGCATAGTATTCCCATATTGTTTGGTAGCTTTATTAATGCGTCTACTCTGTTATTGTTTGATAATGTTGCTTGAAATTCGTATGTGTTCGGAGGAAGTATATCTTTTATAAGCTCCTCCATTTGGACTTCGCCGAAGGTTCCTCTTGCTTTTTTATTAGTAAATATGCTTTTAAAATCTGATACTTGATTTGATAGTATTTCCAAATTCCTTTGAGCTGTGTCAATTGATGCTAATCTTTCGTGTAGTTTTGTTGCTAAATCAGTATTGTCTTTAAAGCCTTTTGATAGCTGGCTATTTATTGATTGTTTTAATATTTCGTTTTGTTGTAGTAATAAATTTAGCTGGTCTGTTGATATTCCAGATTGGATTTTTGGCATTGTTAGCTTTATCATTATAAATGATATTATCAATCCTATGAATAATGCTGCTATTATGTATATTGCTAATTCTTGGCTTGATATTTGCATTTTATTTTCCTTATTTTTTTATTGTATATTTGATATTATTCTAATATTATTTACTGAATTGAATTATAGTTATTTATTATTAAAAATAAAGTTAAAATATGAAAAGAAAATTAAATAATCCTGATTTATATTTACGTATTATTCCTGATCCTGTGTTGTATCAGGTTTGTGAACCTGTTGATAATTTTACTGATGATTTGATTTTACTTATTGATGATATGATTTCTTTTATGGATGAATATGATGGTATAGGATTATCTGCAAATCAGGTCGGAATTTTAAAACGTATAATTGTTGTTCGTAATGGTGATGATGTAATTGCTATGATAAATCCGAAGATTCTTAGTCAAAGTGATAAATTATGTAGCTATGAAGAAGGGTGTTTATCAGTTCCAGATGTTTATTATTCTGTTGATAGACCTTCTGAAATAGATGTTGAATATTATGATGTTGAAGGTAATAAACATAATGTTCATGCAAATGAAATATTTGCAAGAATAATATTACACGAAATTGACCATTTAAATGGAATTGTTTTCATAGACCATTTATCAAGGTTGAAAAAGAATATAGTTGAGAAAAAATTTGAGAAATTAGCTAAAAGTAGGAAAATATAAGTTAATCAAATGACAGAATGATAATATATTATCATTATAATTTCACTTTGTGGGGGATTTATGAAAATTGTTTTTTTTGGAACTTCGGAATTTGCTAAACAAGTTTTGAAAGCTATTGTTGAAAACTCTTCTGATATTGAGGTTTGCTCTGTTTATACTAAAGCTGGTAAGCCTTTCGGGCGTAAGCAGGAAATTAAAAACTCTGATGTCTTTGAGTATGCTTCTTTGAAAGGACTTAATATTGAAACTCCTAAAACTTTACGTGATGAAGATGTTCAGAATAAAATAAAAGCTTTGAATGCTGATGTCGGTATTGTTGCTGCTTATGGGCTGATTTTGCCTCAAGCTGTTTTGGATATATTTCCTTTGGGCTGTATTAATATTCACGGCTCTGTTTTGCCTAAATTGAGAGGGGCTGCTCCTATACAACGTACTATTATGAATGGAGATAAAACTGCGGGTGTTACTATTATGCAAATGGATGCTGGTATTGATACTGGTGATATGCTGTTATGGGATGAAATTAATATATCGGGTAAGACTTTTGATGTCGTTCTTAATCAACTTGCTGAAATGGGTGGCAATTTGATTGTTCGTTATTTAAATTCTGTAAATAACGGTTCTAATTTATCTGATTATCCTCCGGTTAAACAAGATGATGCTTTAGCTACTTATGCTGATAAAATTACAAATGATGATTGTGTTATCGATTTTTCTTGTATGACTGCTGGGCAAATTGTTTGTAAAGTTTTAGCTTTGAATCCTGCTCCAAAAGCTTTCTTTTTCGATAAGCTTGGTAATAAAGTTTTTGTTTTAATGGCTAGTGTTGTTTCAAAAGATGATTATGATAATTTTGTATCAAATACTGCTAATATTCGTAAAAAGAAAATTTTTGTTAAATGTGCTGATGATACTTTTTTATCTTTAGATGTTTTGCAGAAAGAAGGTAAAAAAATATTGCCTGTTGCTGATTTTTTAAATGGTAATACTGTGGAATTTTAATTTATGACTAGATATAAAATAACTGTTGAATATGATGGAACAAATTTTTCTGGTTGGCAGATACAGAATGGGGCTCCTTCTGTTCAAGAAGAATTGCAGAAAGCTGTCAAAAGTTTTTCTGGAATTGATGTTGAAGTTTATGGTTGTGGTAGAACTGATGCTGGAGTGCATGCTTGTGCTATGCCGGCTCATTTTGATTTGCCTGTTAATGTTGCTGAAAAATTTAATGATTTAAGAATTATTAAAAAAGCTATTAATTTTTATTTGCAAAATGTTCCTGTGAAAGTTGTAAGTATTGAAGTTGTTAATGATAATTGGAATGCTAGGTTTGATTGTGTTAAAAGACATTATGTTTACAGAATATGTTATAGAGATTTTCCTGTCGTTTTAGATGATAATCGTGTTTGGTATATTAAAAGAAATATTAATGTTGATGATATGAGAAAAGCTTCTGAATATCTGATTGGTAAACATGATTTTTCTTCTTTTAGAGCTGCTAATTGTCAGGCTTCTTCTCCGATAAAAACTATGGATAGTATTGTTATTGATGAATTAAAAGACAATATTATAAATGGTAATTTTTTAAATATTTATTTTTCTGCTAAATCTTTTTTGTATCATCAAGTTCGTAATATGGTTGGGACTTTGGCTGATGTAGGGTTGGGTAGATTTTCTTATGAAGATATTGATAGAATCTTAAAATTAAAAAATAGAAAATATGCAGGAGTTACTGCTCCTGCTTGCGGTTTGTATTTTTTAAAAGCTGATTATAATTAAGATTTACCTTTTCTTTTTATTTGTTTTAATTGTTCATCAAGTAGTTTTACTTGATTCTCTACTTGTTGTTTTAGTGCTATATATCCTTGGTTCGTTTTATTAAATCTTAATGCTTCGTTTAAATCTGATAGTGCCTTTTTGAATTCATCTATACCTAGATATCCTATTGCTCGGCTGAAATATGCTGAACCTAATAATTGTTCGTTTTCTTTTGTTTCTGGGTATGTCTTTATTATTAATGATGCTTCATATATTAAATCTTCTGATGCTTCTTTTGATGATGTCTCTGTTACTATTGATGACTTTGCCATCAGTTTTATCATATATGCTGCTGAATTATTTTTATCTATCATCAATGCTTTTGTTGCGTCTTCTAATGCTCCTTTTGTATCCATTGTTATATTTTTTAACAATCCTCTTGTTAGTAAGACTTCTATGTTATTTGGTTCTATTTTTAATATTTTATCGTATTGTTTTATTGCTCCTTTGAAGTCTTGCTTTTCTGCCCTTTCATTAGCTTTGTTTATCAACTTTTCTATTTTTGCTTTTTTTTCTTCCTCTGTTGGTTCAGAACAAGATGTTAATTGTGTGATTGTTAGAATTCCTATTATTAAGTATATTATTTTTTTCATTCGTTTTTCTTTCTTTCTTTTTATTATTTATTAATTTTTTATAAAATATTTATCATTATAAGTCTATTAATTTATTATTTTATTTTGATGCTATCCTCATCAAATAGTGGTCTGTCTTGACCTATTTCCATAAATATTATTTTGTTTTTATTATTTTTGTGGATTTCAAAGTATCTTATTCCGCTTACTCCAACACCATAATTGTTGCATGTTCTTGAAATAGGGTATTTTTGAGCTTCTTTCATCATTTCTTCTTTTGCTTTTCCTGTTGGGGTTAGGGTATATTTAATTACGTTATCTTTTTTTATTTTTGATTCTATGAATTCGCAGTTTTCTATATTATCCCAAATCATTTGATTTTCTGTGTTGTTCTTTTCTGATTTTATTATCTCTTTTAATTTTGTTAGATTTTCTGCGTGAAAAATTGTTATAACTGGGTTTGCTTGATTTTCTTTTTCGCCTTTTCGAGTTATGTATACTTTATTATCTTTTATTTTAAATTTTATATTGTCGTTTTCTTGAACCCATAATTCTATTTCTTTATTTTTTAATTTTACCCATTTGAAGCCATCAAATGTTGGTTTTGTAGGTTTGTCTTCTTTTTTATTAATTACTATTACAGATATTATAATTGCTATTATTATAACTGATGATATTATTGATAAATTTTTCAAATTTTTGTTTTTCATGATACTTTCTTTTAGTTATTGTTTATTTGATTATAAAATATAAATACTAAATCTGTTTTAATCTTGCAAAGGATTTTTTTATTTGATATTGTTTTTTTAGTTATTTTATTAAGTAAAGGATTTTATTATGTCTGAAAATAAAGAAATTAGAACAAGGTTTGCTCCTTCTCCAACTGGATATATGCATATTGGTAATTTAAGAACTGCTTTATTTACTTATCTTATTGCTAAAAGTCAACCTAATGGTAAGTTTATATTGCGTATAGAAGATACTGACCAAACAAGAAAAGTTGATGGTGCTGTTGATATTATTTACAACACTTTAAAAAATGTTAAATTATTTCACGATGAGGGCCCTGATATTGGTGGTCCTTACGGTCCTTATGTCCAATCTGAAAGAAAAGAGAAGGGTATTTATGCTGAATATGCTCATAAATTAGTTGAATTGGGTGGAGCTTTTTATTGTTTCTGTAATAAAGATGATGAGGAAGAAATTGATGATGCTTCTGACGTATCTTCTAATGAAAAAGCTAAATTTGCAAAACAAAATGACCCTTGCAGAAAAATTAGTTTGGATGAAGCGAAAAAGCGTATTGCTAATGGTGAAAAGTATGTTATACGTCAGAAAATTCCTGCTGGAAGAACTTCTTTTACAGATGTTGTTTATGGCAAAATTGAAGTTGATAATAAAACACTTGATGAAGGGATTATGTTAAAATCTGATGGGTTCCCTACTTATAATTTTGCTAATGTTATTGATGATCACTTACAAAATATTACTCACGTAGTTCGTGGTAATGAATATTTATCTTCTGCTCCTAAATATAATATTTTATATAAAGCTTTTGGTTGGGAGCCTCCTGTTTATATTCATTTACCTCCTGTTATGCGTGATGCTAATCATAAATTGAGTAAAAGAAATGGTGATGCTTCATTTGAGGATTTAGTCGCAAAAGGTTATTTGCCTGAAGCTATATTAAATTATATTGCTTTGTTGGGTTGGCATCCAGAAGGTGAACAAGAGATTTTTAGTTTAGATGATTTGTTAAAAGTCTTTTCTATTCAACGAATTTCTCCTTCTGCTGCTATTTTTGATATTGAAAAATTAACTTGGATGAATGGTGTTTATATTAGAGCTTTGGATTTAAATAGCTTTAATGATTTGGCTATGCCTTATTATAAACAAGTTATCCATTCTAATATAGATTTTTTATTTTTATCAAAAATGTTGCATGATCGTGTAGAAGTTCTTGGAGCTATACCTGAAATGATTGATTTTATAGATTCTCTTCCTGAAAATTATGATTTAGAATTATACACTCATAAGAAAATGAAAACTGATAAAGATATATCTTTAAAAGCTTTGCAAGAAGCAAAATCTGCTTTTGAAAATATAAATGATTCAGATTGGAATGATGCTAAAATTCATGATGTTATTATGGATTTAGTTGCTAAATTAGAATGGAAAAATGGACAAGTCTTTTGGCCAATACGTGTGGCTTTATCTGGTAAGCAATTTACTCCTGGTGGTGCTGTTGAAATTGCTAATATTTTAGGTAAAACTGAAACTTTAAAGCGTATTAATCTTGGTATTGAAAGATTATCTAATAGTTAACTTTAAGAGGGTATTATGATACAGAAATCTGGTAATAGGAATGTTTCTGATATAAAACTTAATAAATTAGAAACTCCTTTGGTTTCTGTTGTTTTACCTATTTATAATGTGTCTGATTATTTAGCTGAATGTTTAGATTCTGTTATAAATCAGACTTATCGTAATTTAGAAATTATTTGTGTTGATGATGGAAGTACAGATAATTGTCTTGATATTATTAAACGATATTCTGTTAAAGATGATAGAATTATTATTTTGGAAAAGAAAAATGGTGGTTTGTCGTCTGCTAGGAATTTTGGTTTGAAAAAAGCAAAAGGTGAATACGTTTATTTTTTAGATTCTGATGATAAAATTTCTGACGATTATATATATAATATGATTGATGCTTTATTTAAATCAGGTCGCGATTTTGATATTATTTGTAATACAACTATTACTAAAATTTGGGACGATGGTAAAGCAAAAAAGAATAAAGTTTATTTAGGTGATGGTGTTTTTAACTATATAAGTATTCTTGGTAAAAAAGGTTATCCTTTTTCTGTTTGGAGTAAAATTTATAAAACTTCTTTTTTGAAACAGAATAATCTTTGTTTTAAAGAAGGTGTTATATTCGAAGATTTTGAATTTGCTTATAAAATTTTGCCTTTTGTTAATGATGTTTTGATTGTTAATAAAGGAGAATATTTTTATCGTCAACGTAGCACTTCTATATTTGGAGGAGTTCGTTTGAAGGGTGATAAAAATTCTGATTTTGCTATCGTTTTTGCGGAAGTTTATGTTAATTTAAAAAAATATAATATGTTGCAGTATATGCCCAATATAAAGTCAGTTATTAAGTATTTTAACAGAGTTGATGATTCTTTGAAGCATAAATTTTTTAATGTTGCTGTGAATGCTTTTAAAGTAGTTGATGATGAATTTATTGATTATGTATCTGCTAAAGAAAGAAAAGTTTATTCTGCTATTAAATCAGATGACTATTTGACTTTTTTGAAATTATCTAAAACTTTTAAACAAAAAGTGAAAAGTTTTATTATCTTTTTAATTGGTGGTTAAAAATTGTTGACTAATATTTTTTATTGTGTAAAATGTCCGTATCGTGTTTTTGGTTGAGTAGCTCAGTCGGTAGAGCAGAAGAATCATAATCTTTTGGTCGGGGGTTCAAGTCCCTCCTCAACCACCAATTTTTTCAAGTTTTTATTTATAACTTTATGCTAAATATCTTTACAAAATGTTTTTGTGATTGTATCATTTTGTTTGTTTTTATTATAATACAGGAGGATTTATGAAAGTATTTTTTGTTTTTTGTTTTGCATTTATTGCTTGTTCTTTTTTTAGTATTAATGTCTATTCTCAAGGAATGGAAGATGTATTTGCAACTTATGATTTGAATCAAGATGAACATTTGTCTTTAGATGAATTTTCTGCTTATTATAATGCTACTGCTGTTGCAAAATGCGAAACTGCAAAGCCTAAAAGGTCTGCTCAATTTGATGAAATGGATAAAAATGGCGATGGAATATTAACTAGAGATGAATCTCCTATATATATTTCTAGGTATTTATCAAATCCTGCAACTGCAAGTTTGATTGTTAATGATACTTTATCAAAAGAAGCTTTTACAAAGTGTCCTCGTATGAGCATTGAATATGTTTGGAAAATGTATGATACTAATGCTGATGGTTTGATTAGTAAGCAAGAATGGTCTGCAAAAGCAGCTGCTATATTTAAAAGAAATGTTTCTGAATAATTTTATTATTGCAAATTTTTTGTTAATATATTTCAATTTATTTTATTAATTTATTTAATTGGAGTTAATTATGAGAAAAAGACATAAATTTAAATTAAGTAAAATTATAGGTTTTGTTTTTGGTGCTTTGTTGGGTGTATCTTTATTAGTAGGTTTGGTTTATATGATTTATCCTAAAAGGATAATGTTTTATCATTCTGTTTCTATTAATAGTCAAGATACAAAAGATAAAAAAGCTGAATTTAAAGTTGCTTTGGCGAATAATGATGATGCTAGAAAAAGAGGTTTAATGTTTGTTAAATCTATGCACGATGAAAATGGTATGTTCTTTGATTTTGAAGAAAATGATGTCGTTTGTATGTGGATGAAAAACACTTTTATCGGGCTTGATATTGTTTTCATTAATGAAGATATGAAAGTTGTTTGGATTGAACGTGATGCTATCCCTTTAAATGAGGAATCTTTGTGTTCTATTGAACCTGTTAAGTATGCTTTGGAAATTAATTCTGGTATGGTAAAAGAATATGATATCCAAATTGGAGATACTATAACTTTTGAAAAAGATAAGTTTAAAGAATAATTTTATTGTTAGGTTTGATTATGAGTAAAGATGGTATTAGAGAATTAAAAGTTGCGGAATTAATACGTCGAGCAATGGCAGATGTGTTTTTAAAGACTCATCTTGATGCTAAATTATCTGAAAATGTGACTATTACAGAAGTTCGTGTAAGTCCTGGTTTGGGTTTAGCTAAAATTTATATTATATCTTCTAATAAATCTGAAACTGATAAAAAAGTTAAAGATTTAAATGATAATAAAAAAACAATTCGCTTTTATTTGGCAAAATTTATTAAGTTAAAATATATGCCTGATATTTTATTTCTTTCTGATAATTCTATGGAAGAATCTATGCATATTGATGAGTTATTATCTTCTGATAGTATAAAAAAAGACCTTATGTCTGATGAATAATCTTTATAAGGTCTTTTGTTTTTATTAGTTTACTTCGTGTAAATTACAATAATTTCTTGCACTTATATCTTCTGGTTTAATATCTGTCATGTCTAATTCAAATACTGCCATTGGAGATTCGTTTGGATTTAGTTCTTTTCTGTATACGCATTTACCTTTTACCAATAATTCTATCCAGCCGATATAATGAGCTTCTGTCATTGGGTGTTCAACTTCTCCGATTTTTACTGTTATTTTGTTTCCTTCAATAGTTATTACTGGATTGTGTTTTTCGTATGCGTTTTCTTTTGCTCCTTTTTCTACTTTACGCATTGCTTCTCCACAACATATTACTGTGTTTCCAGAATCGTGTAGCATTTCTATCATATTTCCGCATTTATCGCATATATATATATCGTTTTTCATTTTATAGCCTCCTATATGGTTTTAGTTTATTATTCTTTGATTATATATTTTTTATTTAATTCGTCTATATTAAATTTTTATTTGAATTTATTATTACTTTTGTATATCCTGTTTCGGTATGTTTTTTTATTAAGTGTTTGAAGGATTCATTATGCAAAAAGAAAATTTGAATAAAAATAGTGCTGATAATAATGAAAATGCACAAAGACAGGCAAAATTTGCTAAATTACAAAAGGTTATTGAAACAGGAGTAAATCCTTATGCTCATATATTTAAGCCTACACATTTTTCTGCACAGTTAAAAGAAATTTATAAAGATATTCCTGCTGATGATTCTGAACAATCAGAAGAAATTATAGTCGCTGGTAGAATTTATACTATCCGTAATAGTGGTATGTTTATGGATTTGTATGATAAAGAAGGTAAAATACAGATTTATTCTTATGCTGGGTCTACTCCTGATTCAGAATTAGAAAAAATTAAATTATTAGACAGCGGTGATATCGTCGGTGTTCGTGGTGTTATTAAAAGAACTAAACGTGGTGAATTAAGTGTTGTTGTTAAGGAAATTACTTTGTTGGCAAAGTCTTTACAGCTTATGCCAGATAAGTATCACGGAATGCAAGATGTAGAATCTAGATATCGTCAGAGATATGTTGATTTTATGGTTAATCCTGATGCTAAAGATGTTATTCTTAAAAGAAGCTTTATTATTTCTGCAATGCGTAAGTTTTTGGAAAATAAAGGTTTTGTTGAAGTTGAAACACCTATATTCCATCCGATTTTAGGGGGTGCTAATGCTAAACCTTTTATTACTCACTATAATTCTTTGGATAAGGATTTTTATTTAAGAGTTGCTCCTGAACTTTATTTAAAAAAATTAGTTGTCGGTGGATTTGATAGAGTCTTTGAAATTGGTAAAAATTTCCGTAATGAAGGTATTGATACTAAACATAATCCTGAATTTACTTCTATGGAGTTATATCAAAGTTATGCTGATTATAATGATATGATGGCTATTACTGAAGAAATGTTTTCTTATATTGCTACTAAACTTTATGGGGAACCAGAAGTTGAATGGAATGGACATAAAATTTCTTTGAAAGCTCCTTTTGCGAGAGTTTCTTTAGTTGATGCTGCTTCAAAAGCTATTGGTGTTGACTTGATGAGTATTGATGATGATGAAAAAGCTCGTAAAGCTGCAACTGATGCTGGTATTAAATTAAAAGGTAATGAAACTTGGGGTGAAGTTATTGAAGAAATTTTTGACCAGAGAATTGAAAAGACTATTGTTCAGCCTACGTTTATGATTGATTATCCGCGTGATATTTGTCCTTTGGCAAAGCGTCATCGCCAAAATCCTAGATTAGCTGAAAGATTTGAATTGTTTATTGCTGGTGCTGAATTTGCTAATGCTTATAGTGAGTTATCTGACCCTGTTTATCAAAAAGAAATGTTTATGGACCAGATGGCTAAAAAAGAAAAGGGTAATGATGAAACTCAGCAAATGGATTTTGATTTTATAAATGCTTTGGAGTATGGATTGCCTCCTACTGGTGGATTGGGTATAGGTATTGATAGATTAGTTATGTTAATGACTAACTCTTCTTCTATACGTGATGTTTTAGCTTTCCCTACTTTACGTGATAAAAAGTAATTGGGTTTATTATGAGTTTAGATGTTAAAGTTATTCGTAATGGTGAGTTGAGAGTTAATACCTCTGTTGTTTATGATTTAGATAAAAAACAATGTGTGATTATTGATCCTTCTGATGCTAATGATGCACAGCAGATTTTAGACTTTGTTGATAATAATAATCTTGATGTGTTGGCAGTTTTAGCTACTCACGGGCATTTTGACCACGTCGGAGCTGTTGATTTATTTCGTCAAAAGTATGGTTGTAAGTTTTTTATGTCATCTGATGATTTGTTTTGGTTAACAGAGCAGGGTAAAAATTACACTATGCAATTAAATGTTCCTGATTTTATAGTTCCTGAAAATATTGATGTGGATTTAAAAACTGTTTCTGATGCAGATTTACCTTTTGGTATTAAGGTTATTTTTACTCCTGGTCATACCGCTGGAGGAGTATCTTTTTATTTGGAAGATATTAAGGTTTTGATTTCTGGAGATACTTTGTTTTTTGAATCTGTTGGAAGAACTGATTTATATGGAGCTAGCTTTGATAGTATTAAGTCTAGTATTGTTGATAAATTATTTTTACTACCTGATGATGTGAGGGTTATCCCTGGACACGGAATTGAGACAACTATTGGGCACGAAAAAGCTTATAATCCTTTTGTAAGGTAGTTTTATTTATTAAGGAAAAGAGAAAAATATGCAGAAATTATTTATTGTTGTTGTTTTATTGTTTTTATCTTCTTGTGGAACTATTGGTATAGCTTCAAATGATGTTGTTAATGTTTATAATGATAGTGATAATGTTATTACTATTGAAGGTAAAGATGGTATGCGTAAAATAAATCCAAAAAGTTTTGGAAAAGTTTCTGGAAATACTTATTTATATATAAATTCTGAAAATAAAAATTGTAGTCCTATGATTATTCCGCCTGAAATGAATAAAACTGCTTTGATATTAGATATATTCCCAGGAGCAATGTTTGCTTTCATTCCTTTATTTGTTGATTTTGCAATAGGGGGATTGGACAATATGCCAGAGAATTATACTTTTGAATGTTTGTAATTCTTGTTTTTAGTTTTTTATCTTAAAAAATTTGGTTTTATATTATTATTGACATTTATTTTGCTTTATCATAATTTTTAATTGCTAGTTTATTAATAAATATCATTCGTATGGGGCTTTCCCATATAAATTCTTTACGATATTTATTAAAACTAGCACAGAAAGCCCCTTTTGGCTGTTCTGTGTTAGTGTAATTATAAAAAATAAGAGGTAAAGTATGAAAAAATTATTATTTTTTGTTTTGTTAAGCTTTGTTTCAAATAATCTTTATGCTAATGAATATTCTTCCGCTGTTTGTAATGAAGCTTATGGGATTAATTATACTATTTCTGATAAAGTTGAGTTTAATGAAAATGATAGAATTGATGGATCTAGTTATTTATTTGATTATTCAAATTCATATATTATAACAAAAGAAAATAAATTTAAAATTGTTAATAGAGGAAATAATTCTATTAAGGCAGTTTCTTTTACAGATGATTATATATATACTTATACATTTTTATTTGATAAAAATAAACTTATATATTCTAGACAGTTAATTTTTAGTGATAAAATTACAACTGCTTCTTTATTTATTATGGATTGTAGTTTTCAATGAATTTTAGTGGTTGATGAAATGTAGGAGGTTTGTGAGTGCCTATTTCATCAACCGTATTAAAAACATTAAAAATATAGCTCTTAAATTATATTTTGCTTTTTAATATTCTATTAAATTTGGGTCTATTGTTGCTTGACCGAACTTTATAATATTAAATGTTTTTGTTGCTTTATCGTATAGCACTGGAACTCCTTGTGGGATTTCCTTACATTCTACGCAAACTATTATTCCGGCCATATGATGTCCAGATGAACTAAATCCTCTGCCTATATTTATTGATTTAACCCAGTCTGTGCAATATTGTGTATCAGTGCATTGAACTACATTTACGCAACCACCTATATTAAGTCCATAATTTCCACATAAACCATTGCCATCTGGGTCTGAATAACATATTTCATTATTTCCAGGGTAGTTTGTGTTGTCTAATGAACAGTATTTATCAAGTCTATGTTTTGCGTTTGATAGTTCTATTGAACTAAGTATTAGTATTATTGTTAAAAATATTTTTTTGTTTGTTTTTCTTGTCTTTATCATAGCACAACCTCTTTTTTATTTATTTAATTTATTTTTATTGCCTCTTTTAGAAGCTGGAAGTTAGTAACTATGATCAGATATAGTGTGATATATTCACGCAAAGATGCTGATGATTTCTCATCAGATATTGATTTTATTCTATCACCTTCCAGCGCATTTCGCTGGTCGGTTTTTCTGATCATAAGGCTACTAAACCTTTTTTTTAATGGTCTACTACAACTCATTAAACAATTTTCATTATAATTTTTTTTATTATTTTTGCAAGCTTGCTTTTCCCCGTATTTTATGCTGGGATTCACTTTGTGGGCTTTTTTCTTTTTATTATTTGTTTTTATTAAATTTTTTCTTTAAAAAATGCTTGATTTTTGGATTCATTTTGATTTAAAATGCGACAACTAAAGTTTGGTTTTTGTATAGGGGTGTAGCTCAGTTGGTAGAGCATTGGTCTCCAAAACCAAGGGTCGCATGTTCGAATCGTGTCGCCCCTGCCATTTGAAAATTGATTTATAACGTTATAAAATTGTCGGGATGCAATATGAATATAATTAAATTTATTGAAGAAGTTAAACAAGAATTTTCTAAAATTACTTGGCCAAAACGTGCAAATGTTATACAAATGACTATTATGGTTGTTATTTTGGCTAGCTTAGTTGCTGTTTTCTTTTTTGGAGTTGACCAATTGTTTGGTTATATAGTTCAATTGTTATTTAAAAGATAATCTTGTAAGGAAGGGATTGAAAATGTCTGATATTCAAAATAATGATAATTTAAATAAAGAAGTTGCAACAGAAGATATTAAACCTATTGTCGTTGAGGAAAAGAAATCTATTCCTGGGGCAAAATGGTATGTTTTGCAGGTTTACTCTGGATGCGAAAAAGGTGTTATGGAAACTTTGCGTGAAAAAATTGAAAAAGAAAATAAACAAGATTATTTTGAAGATATTATAGTCCCAACTCAAGAAGTTTCTGAAGTTAAACGTGGTAAAAAAGTTTCTACAGAAAAGAAATTTTTCCCTAGATATGTTTTGATTAAAATGATTATGAATGATTCAACTTGGCATCTTGTCAATGATACTCCAAGAGTTATGGGGTTCTTGGGAACAAGAATGAAGCCTGAATCTATTTCTGATAAAGAAGCTGAAGATTTGTTAATGCGTTTGAGTAGCGATAAAGATGTTTTATCTGTCGTTACATTTGAAGTCGGAGAACAAATTAAAGTTTGTAGTGGTCCTTTTGCTTCATTCAATGGGATTGTTGAAGTTGTTGATGAAGATAAACAACGTTTAAAAGTTTCTGTTTCTATTTTTGGACGTCCAACTCAGGTTGATTTGGAATTCTCTCAAGTAGAAAAGATTTAATGAAATTTGTGGAAGGGGTGTGCCTAATCCGAACCACAAGCTCTTGTAAAACAATATAAAAACAAAGGAGTAAAATTATGGCACCAAAAAAAGAAGTCGTTAAAGTAGTTAAATTGCAAGTACCTGCGGGTGCTGCGAATCCATCTCCTCCTGTTGGTCCAGCTTTGGGTCAGGCAGGTGTGAACATTATGGATTTCTGTAAACAATTCAATGATAAAACAAAAGATGTTGAGAAAAACTCTCCTATCCCTGTTGTTATCTATGTTTATAAGGATAAGTCTTTTAGTTTTGAAACTAAACTTCCTCCTGTTTCATATTTGATTAAAAAGGCTTGTAATTTGAAAAGTGGCGCAAAGAATCCTAATAAGGATCCTGCTGTGGCTAAAATTAAAATGAGCCAGGTTAAGCAAATTGCTGAATTTAAAATGCCTGATTTGAATTGTACTGAATTAAACAGTGCTATGAATATAGTTAAAGGGCAATGTAAATCTATGGGTATTGAAGTAGTGGAAGGATAGTATTATGGCGAAAATTACAAAAAGAATGAAAGCTATTAGAGAAAACTTTGATGCTACAAAGATTTATAGCATTGAAGATGCGGTTAAATTATTGATTGAAAAATCAAAAGTTAAATTCGATGAAACTGTTGATGTTTCTATGCGTTTGAATATCGATACAAAACAAGCTGACCAAAATATTCGTGGTGTTGTTTCTTTACCAAATGGTACTGGAAAAACTTATCGTGTAGCTGTTTTTGCTAAACCAGAAAAACATGCAGAAGCAAAAGAATCTGGTGCTGATTTGGTTGGTGCAGATGATTTAATCGCAGAAGTTGCAAATGGTAAAATTGATTTTGATAAATGTATTGCTACACCTGATATGATGGTTGCTTTGGGTAAAATTGCAAAAGTTTTAGGTCCAAAAGGTTTAATGCCTAATCCTAAATTAGGAACTGTTACTCCAGCTGTTGGTGAAGCTGTTAAAAAAGTTAAAGCTGGCCAATTAGAATATAAAGCTGATAAATCTGGTATCGTTAATGCTGGTGTCGGTAAAATTAGCTTTGGTGAGCAAAAATTAATTGAAAATGTTAAATCATTTGTTGATACAATTGTTAAAGCAAGACCTGCATCTGTTAAAGGTGTTTTTGTGAAAGCTATTCATCTTTCATCGACTATGGGTGTTGCTGTTAAAATTGATGTTAATTTATAATTGTTTATAAGAATTTGTCCATGACTGTCGGTGCCTTTTTGGCTTAATGCGTAAGTAGCCTACACAGATAACAAAGATTATTATTTAAAATCTTTTTGGGCAATGTGAACCGGAACGGGTTTTATGTTTTATATCATTCGTTCCTTTGTTTAACAAAAAATCAGGATAGTAAAAATGAAAAAACAAGAAAAACAAGGATTGATTGATTCTTTAAATAAAGGATTGGTTGAATCTGATTCTGTTGTTGTTGCATACTATCGTGGATTGACTGTTTCTCAAATGAATGACTTACGTGGTCGTGCAAGAGAAGCTGGTATTTCCATTAAGGTTTTTAAAAATACTTTAGCAAAGTTAGCTTTGAATGGTACTAAATTTGAAGGCTTGAAAGATAGTTTTAAAGGTCCTACTTTGATGGCTTTTGGAGCTGATGTTGTTTCTCCTTCAAAAATTTTGGTAAACTTTGCAAAAGAAAACGAAAAACTTGAAATTATTGCTGGTGCAACAACTGATTCTGTTTTGGATTTGCAAGGTATTAAAAATTTAGCTAGCCTTCCAACTCTTGATGAAGCAAGAGCTGGTATTGCTCAGTTGTTAAAAGCTTCTGCATCAAAGATGGCTATGGTTTTAGATGCTTATGCAAAAAAAGCAGAGTAAGTATTTTATTTTGAACATTAATTATAAGAAAGGATTTTAAAAATGGCTGATTTAAATAAAATTTTAGAAGAATTGTCATCATTGACTGTTATGGAAGCAGCTGAGCTTTCAAAAATGTGTGAAGAAAAATGGGGCGTTTCTGCTGCTCCTGTTATGGTTGCTGGTGCCGCTGGCGCTGCTGCAGCTGCTGAAGAGAAAACTGAATTCACTGTTATTTTGAAAGATGCTGGTGCAAACAAAATGAACGTGATTAAAGAAATTAGAACTATTACTCAGTTAGGATTGAAAGAAGCTAAAGATTTAGTTGATGGAGCTCCTCAAACTGTTAAAGAAAGCGTTGCTAAAGAAGAAGCTGAAAATATTAAGAAAGTATTAGAAGCTGCTGGTGCAACTGTTGAATTGAAATAGTTTTTGTATTTGTTGCCCGTGCGTTTGTGCGGGCAACTGATTATTTTTATGGTTTGTTGAATTTTAGCTTGGAAGTTATTATGAATAAAAAATTCTTATTTAATGAAAAATTTGATAAATATTTTTTGTATGTAATATATGTTTTTATAGCTTTTTCTGTTGTTCATTATTTATTTCCAGTTACTAATTACTCTTTTTATGGTATGAAGGAAATTGTTAACTCATCTTCATATTTACCTAATATAGATACTACAAATATTAAGAATTCTGATGATTTTTCTAAAGCTGTTGAAAAATCTTCTTTAACTTCTTATCAAAAGAAAATTTATTTGGATTTTGCTTTTTTAAGTGAGTGTTTTGATAAAAATAAAAAGCAATCTTTTGAAGAATGTAAAATTAAAACAGATAAAAAAATGAATGATATGATTAAATTAGATGGAGCAAATAAATTATTTTATGCTATTGTTCTTTTATCTTTTACTATTTTATCTTTGTTTTTTGTTAGAAAAATTTTGCGTAAGAATTTTAAGGTTTTATTTACTGCTGTTTTTGTTTTGATTGTAATAAGTCTTGTGTCTTTATTTACTAATTTATTTTATTCTTCTTTTATTTATTTAAAGCCAAATATGTTTGGTTATGAAATTTTTGGTAAAGTTTATCATTCTTCTAATTTAGGGATTGATATGTGCAAAATTAATTATGGTAAAATTTCCGATTGTGAAATGAAAGCTGTTAGAGTTTCTAATGATTTTGTTAGACGTGAAATTATGGCTAATGGTATTAAAGATAATGTTTATGGTATTTTAATATCATTTGTTTTGCTATTGATTTCTTTTTATTTTAAAAAAATAGATGATAAAAAATTTGAATCCTATAAAGATAAGAAGAAAAATAAAGTTATTGTTGTTAAAAATAAAAAATAGAGGTAAATATGAAAATATATAATTTTATTATTAAATCTTTTATGATTATTGTTTTATGCTTTTTGTTAAAAAGTTTTATAGTTAATTTTATATCTATTGTAAATCCTTCTTTAACTCAGAAGTCTTTTATTACTATCTTTGATTCAAAAGAATCTATTAATTATATGGATATTTATAGAAAAAGTGTTAAAGAATGTGAAGATGATTATCAGTGTACTTGTAGTTCTTGTCAGAAAAGTAAAGCTGAATGTTTAAGTGATGCTGAAAAAGTTAGAAAAGAAACAGCTTCTAAATTAAGAAGAGATGCATTGCTTGACTTCTTTCTTTCTATCTTGAATATAGCTATTTGGTTTTTAGGATGGTTTTTGCTTGATAGATTATTTTCTTATATTTATCATATTGATGATAATAAATCTGGTAATGTTAAGAAGGTTGGTTCAATGTTAAATTTTGAAGGAGTAAATATGGAAAAAATTATTAATTATTCTATTAGTTTTGCTAAAATATTTGGTAAGTTATTTTTTATAGCTATAATATGTGTTCTTGTTAAAAATGTTGTTGTTGAAGGTTTGAATTATATTAAACCTGGTGTTATTGGATATGAAAAATACAGATATTATAATATTGAATATTTATCAGATTTGAAAGATTGTGAAAATGATTTTAATTCTGGTAAATGTATTGAGGAAGTAAGACAAAACCGTGATATTAATTTAGAAAAAGCTCGTGCTGATATTATAAGCTCTTTATTGGATTCATTTATATCTTTATTGAGTGTTTTACTATTTGTTGTTTTAATTAAAGTTGTGTTGAAATGGAATATTATTCCTAGTTTTAATAAAGGATCAAAAAAATAATAGGTGTTATAATGAAAAATCAAATTTTTAATTTGGGAAAGCTTATTGTAAAGATTTTATTTATATCTTTTGTTTGTATTAGAGTTAGAGTATTTATTTATGGTTTATCTTTTACAGATTTAAATTCACGTTTTTGGTTTGAAAACATATTAGATTTTGTTATAATATTTGCGTTTTGGTTTTTTACAAAAGATTTGCTTGCTTTTGATGAAAATAACAATAATGCTGAAAATGATAATAAAAAAACTTATAAACGTATTTTTAATAAAAATAAGAAAAGTTTTAATAAATAAAGGAGTATGTTATGAATACATTTAAATTATTTGTGAAAGTTGTTGTTATATCAATCTTCTGTTTTATAGCTCAAAGCTTTATTACTAATTTAGGTAATTATATTTATCCTGGTTTGACAGGATATAGTGATCCATATTCTGATTATCAAATAAGTGTCAATACGTGTAAGAATGATAAAAAAACAGAAGCTGAAATAAAAAAATGTGAAAAAGAAGCTGAAGAATCTTATAAGTCTGAATTGAGCAAATATCGCAGAGATATAGTAAAATCAATTTTTGATGATTTACTTAATTTATTAACTTTAGTTTTATTTGTTTTCTTAGTAAGAAAATATTTATCAACAGATTTTGAAGTAAAAAATTATAATAATAATTTTTCAAAAAGAAATTTTAAAAATAAAAAATAATATTTTTAAGAAATTTTTGGTTTGGCTTTGTTTTTTTATAAAGCCAAACCTTTAGATATAGTTGTTTGGTTGAAATTATAATGGCTTTTCTGGCCGTGGGACAACCCCATAATCAGATTTCTTTATATTAACTTTATTATAAATAATTTTAAAAACAAAGGGTAATATTAAAAATGGCTATCAAAAGAATAAGAAAAAGCTTTGGTAAGATTCAATCAAATGAAGCTATACCTAATTTAATCCAAATACAAATAGACTCATATAAACAATTTTTACAATTTGATGTTCCTTCTGATAAACGTGAAAATATTGGTTTGCAATCTGTTTTTCAAAGTATGTTCCCAATTTCTGACTTTTCAGGTTCTGTTGATTTGGAATTTGTTCGTTATGAATTTGATGAACCTAAATATGATGTTGAAGAATGTATTAAAAGATCTTTAACTTATGCTGCAAATTTACGTGTTGTTTTGCGTTTGGTTATTTGGGATGTGAATCAAGAAACTGGTGAAAAAACTTTACGTGAAGTTAAAGAACAAGAAGTCTTTATGGGTGATATGCCTTTGATGACTGACCGTGCTACTTTCATTTTTAATGGTATTGAAAGAGTTGTTGTTTCTCAAATGCAACGTTCTCCTGGAGTTTTCTTTTCTCACGATTCTGGTAAGTCTCACTCTTCTGGTAAAGTTTTGTTCAGTGCTAAAATTATACCTTATCGTGGTTCTTGGTTGGATTTTGAATTTGATTCAAAGGATAATTTATATATTAGAATTGATAAAAAACGTAAAATTATTGCAAGTGCATTATTGAAATCTTTATTAACAGATGAAGCAGAAAAGGAACTTGCAAAATTAAAAGATAAAGATTCAGAAAAAGCTAGAAGTTTGAAAGTTGGCTTATCTGATAAAGATATTTTAAGTATATTCTATGAAGTGCATAATTTAAAGAAAGATAAAAATAATCGTTGGTTACGTTCATTTACATCTGATTTGTTAAATAAGACTACTCAATATCCTTATGATCTTGTAAATGCAGAAACTGATGAAGTTGTTTTACCTGCTGGTGGTAAAATCAATAAACGTAAGGCTGATAGATTTGTAAATGAAGGGTTAAAAACTATTGCTTTGAAAGATTCTGATTTAGTTGGATTATGCTTGGCTGATGATATTATTGATCCTAGCACTTCTGAATTAATTGCTTATGCAGCTGATGAATTAACACAAGAAGTAGTTGATAAAATTAATGAAGCTGGAATTAAAGAAGTTCCTGTTTTATATATTGATGGTGTTAATTCTGGTTATCATATCAGAAATACTATTGCTTCTGATAGATTGAGAAATAGACAAGATGCTTTATTTGAAATTTATAATGTTATGCGCCCTGGAGAACCTCCTACATTAGAATCTGCTGAAAAATTATTATATGATTTCTTCTTTAATGAAGAACGTTATGACTTGTCAGCAGTTGGTCGTTTTAAAATGAATTTACGTATGGGAATGAATACTCCTGAATCTCAGTCAACTTTGACAAAAGCTGATATTTTACAGACTGTTAAAACTTTAACAAATATAAAAGATGGTAAAGATAAAGTTGATGATATTGATGACTTATCAAACAGAAGAGTTAGATTTGTTGGTGAATTAATGGAAAATCAATATCGTATGGGCTTAGTTTCAATGGAACGTTCTATTCGTGAAAAGATGAGTTCTGTTAAAATAGATACTGTTATGCCTCGCGATTTGATTAATTCTAAACCTGTTATGAATACAGTTCGCGATTTCTTTGCTTCTTCACAATTATCACAATTTATGGATCAAAATAATCCTTTGTCAGAAGTTACTCATAAACGTCGTATTTCTGCTTTGGGTGCTGGTGGTATTACTCGTGATAGAGCTGGATTTGAAGTTCGTGATGTTCATACAACTCACTATGGTAGAATTTGTCCAATTGAAACTCCAGAAGGAGCGAATATTGGTTTGATTAACTATTTGACAGTTTATTCAACTGTTAATAAATATGGGTTTATTGAAACTCCTTATAAAAAAGTTGTTAATCGTAAAGTAACAAACGAAGTTGTTTATATGTCTGCAATGGAAGAAAAAGGTTTGAAAATTGCAGGTTCTTATACTGCTTTAGATGCTGATGGTAGAATTAAAGATGATCAAATTATTTGCCGTTTAAGTGGAGAATTTGTTACTGTAAATTCTGATGATATTGATTATATTGAAATATCTCCAAAACAGTTAGTTTCTGTTTCTTCTGCTTTGATACCTTTCTTGGAAAATGACGACGCTAACCGTGCATTGATGGGTGCAAACATGCAGAAACAGGCTGTCCCTTTATTGAAAAATGACGCTCCATTAGTCGGTACTGGTATGGAAGAAACTGTTGCTAGAGATTCAAAGGTTACTATTATTGCTGCTCACGGAGGAGTTGTTACTCAAGTTGATTCTACTAGAATTGTTATTCAAATTACTGATAAAGATACTGATAACAAAACTGGAGTTGATATTTACAGATTACAAAAATTTACTCGTTCAAATCAAAGCACATGTATTAACAATGTTCCACTTGTTAAATTGGGGGATAAAGTTAAAAAAGGTGATGTGATTGCTGATGGCCCTTGTACAGATAAAGGTGAATTAGCTTTGGGTAAAAATATTAAAGTGGCTTTCCTTTCTTGGAAGGGATATAACTATGAAGACGCTATTATCATTTCTGAAAAATTAGTTCGCGATGATTCATTTACTTCTATTCATATTGAAGAATTTGAAACTATGGCTCGCGATACTAAACTTGGTGCGGAAGATATTACTCGCGATATTCCAAATATCGGTGAAGATGCTTTACGTCAACTTGATGAAACTGGTATAGTTCATATTGGTGCTCATGTTAAAGCTGGTGATATTTTGGTTGGTAAAGTTACTCCAAAAGGTGAAAGTGTTATTACTCCAGAAGAAAAATTGTTGAAAGCTATTTTCGGTGAAAAAGCTATCGATGTTAAAGATACATCTTTACGTGTTCCTGCTGGTTCAGAAGGTACTGTTATCGATGTTCGTATGTTCTTGCGTAAAGGTGTTCAAAAAGATGAAAGAGCTTTATCTATTGAACAAGCTGAAATCGCAAAACAAAACAAAGACCGTGAAGATGAACGTAAGATTTTGGAACAGGGTTTTGCTAATTTATTAAAAACAACTTTAATTGGTCAAACTTATGTTGATGGATTGAAAGAAGTTTCTAAAAAAGATGTTAAAATTACAGAAGAATTCCTTTCAGAAATTGATCAACATAAATGGAAAAAGATTGTCGTTGCTGATAAAAAAGTTAATGATAAATTGGCAGAAGCTGTTAAAGAATATCAAAGCAGATTGGATACTTTGAATAAATTCTTTGATGCTAAAATTGAAAAGATTACAGAAGGTGATACTTTATTACCAGGTGTGTTGAAAGTTGTTAAAGTATTCTTAGCTGTTAAGAGGAAATTACAATCTGGTGATAAATTAGCTGGTCGCCACGGAAACAAAGGTATCGTTTCAAGAATTATTCCAATTGAAGATATGCCTTATATGGAAAATGGTGAACCTGTTGATATGATTTTGACTCCTATGGGTATTCCTTCTCGTATGAATATTGGTCAGGTTTTGGAAACTCATTTAGGTTGGGCTTCTGCTGGTTTAGGTTTGAAAATCGGTAAAATGTATGAAGATTACAAACGTAATTTATTGAAAACAGAAGATATGAAATCTTATTTAGAGAAAATATATGGTTCTGATATTTATGAAAGCCAAATTAAGAATATGAAAAATTCTGATTTGATTGAAATGGTTGAAGACCTTTCTCACGGTATTCATTATGCTACTCCTGTTTTTGATGGTGCTAAAGAAGCTGATATTACAGCTTTGATGCAAGAAGCTGGTTATAATGTTTCAGGTAAAACAACTTTATATGATGGTCAATCTGGTAATAAGTTTGATAGAGATGTTACTGTTGGTTATATATATATGTTGAAACTACATCACTTGGTTGATGAAAAAATTCACGCTCGTTCTGTTGGTCCTTACTCTTTGGTTACTCAACAACCTTTGGGTGGTAAAGCTCAATTCGGTGGTCAGCGTTTCGGAGAAATGGAAGTTTGGGCATTAGAAGCTTACGGTGCAGCATATACTTTACAAGAAATGTTGACTGTAAAATCTGATGACGTTTCAGGACGAACAAAAGTTTATGAATCAATTGTTCGTGGTAATTATGAATTTGAATCTGGTGTTCCAGAAAGCTTTAATGTGTTGTTGAAAGAAATTAAATCTCTTGGTTTAAATATTGAAACAAAACATGAAAAAAATTCTTAATAAGCAATTGGTATAAATGAATTAAACAAAAGGAATAAAAAAATGAATGAATTACAAAAATATTTTGGTCAAGTAAAGGAACAAGAAACTTTTGATAAAATCAGAATTTCAATTGCTTCTGCAGATGATATTCGTTCTTGGTCTTATGGTGAAGTTAAAAAAGCTGAAACTATCAATTATAGAACTTTGAAACCTGAAAAAGATGGTTTGTTTTGTGCTAAAATATTCGGACCTACAAAAGATTATGAATGTTTATGTGGAAAATATAAACGTATCAAATATCGTGGTGTTATTTGTGAAAAATGTGGTGTCGAAGTTACATTAGCAAAAGTTCGTCGTGAACGTATGGGACATATTGAATTGGCTTGTCCTGTTGCTCATATATGGTTTTTGAAATCTTTGCCTTCTAAAATCAGTATATTATTAGATATACCTGTTAAAAAATTAGAAAGAGTTTTGTATTTTGATAACTATATCGTTATTGAACCAGGTTTAACTCCTTTGAAATTACACGAATTATTGACAGAAGAAGAATATGTTCGTTATCAAGAAGAATTTGGGCCAGAAGCTTTCAGAGTTTCTATCGGTGCAGAAGCTTTGAAAGAAATGTTGATGGCTTGTGATTTGAAAGCAGAACGTGATGCTTTGCGTTTGGATTTGAAAGATACTAAATCTGAACTTGCTCGCCATAAAATTATTAAAAGATTGAAAATAGTTGAAGCTTTCTTGGAATCTGGTAATAAACCTGAAAGTATGATTTTAGATGTTATTCCAGTATTACCTCCTGATTTGCGTCCTTTGGTTCCGCTAGATGGGGGAAGATTTGCTACTTCTGATTTGAACGAATTATATCGTCGTGTTATTAACAGAAATAATCGTTTGAAAAGATTGATTGATTTGAAGGCTCCTGAAATTATTATTAGAAATGAAAAAAGAATGTTGCAGGAATCTGTTGATAGCTTGTTTGATAATTCTAGAAAGGCTGCTCCTTTATTAAGTCATACAAAACGTCCTTTGAAATCTATTGCTGATATGTTAAAAGGTAAACAAGGTCGTTTCCGTCAAAACTTATTAGGTAAACGTGTTGATTATTCTGGTCGTTCTGTTATCGTTACAGGTCCAAATCTTAAATTACATCAATGTGGTATTCCTAAAATTATGGCTTTGGAATTATTTAAACCTTTCATTTATTCAAAATTAGAAGCTTTGGGACACGCTAATACAATTAAGTCTGCAAAGAAAATGGTTGAAAGACAGGAAGATGTTGTTTGGGATATCTTGGAAGATGTTATTAAAGAACACCCTGTTTTATTAAATCGTGCTCCTACTTTGCACAGATTATCTGTTCAAGCTTTTGAACCTGTTTTGATTGAAGGTAAAGCTATACAATTACATCCGTTTGTATGTAAGGCATTTAATGCTGACTTCGACGGAGACCAGATGGCTGTTCACGTTCCATTGTCTTTGGAAGCTCAATTAGAAGCTCGTATATTGATGATGTCTACTAACAATATTTTGAAACCTGCTGATGGTAAGCCAATTATTACCCCTTCACAGGATATTGTTTTAGGTATTTATTATTTGACTTCCGCTTTGGAAAACCAACTTGGAGAAGGTTCTATCCTTTCAGGTTTAGATGAAATTGAATTAGCTATTTCTCAAAATAGATTGTCTTTACAAGCAAAAGTTAAAGCTAGATATGAAGGTGATGGAAAAGTTTATGATACTACCCCTGGACGTATTATATTCTCATCAATTTTACCTAAACACGAAAAGATAACTTTTGATGTTATTAATAAGCAAATGACTACAAAAGATTTAGATAATTTAATCGGTTTGATTTATTTCCATTGTGGTCAAGAAGCTACTGTTAATTTCGTTAATAAATTGATGCCTATGGGATTTAGATATGCTACTCAATCTGGTGTTTCTTTTGCTACATCTGATATTTGGATCCCAGAAACAAAAAATAAACGTATTGCAGAAGCTGAAGCTGAAATTAAAGCTTTTGAACAACAATATATGGATGGTTTGATTACTAAGAAAGAAAAATCAAACAAAGCTATTAATACTTGGGCTCAATGTACTGAAATTGTTGCTAAAGAAATGATGGAAACTATTGCTAAACCAGATGCTGATGGTAAATACAATACTATTTATATGATGGCTCATTCTGGTGCAAGAGGTTCTAAAACTCAGATACGTCAGTTGGCTGGATTACGTGGTTTGATGGCAAAATCTACTGGTGAGATTATTGAAACTCCTATTAAATCAAACTTTAAAGAAGGTTTGTCTGTTGCTGAGTATTTCAATTCAACTCACGGTTCTAGAAAAGGTATGTCAGATACTGCGTTGAAAACTGCTTCTGCTGGTTATTTGACTCGTCGTTTAGTCGATGTTGCTCAAGACGTTATTGTTAAAGAAGATGATTGTGGAACTACAAAGGGTGTTATGATGACAGCATTAGTTAATGATGGTGTTGTTGTTGAATCTCTTTGTTCTCGTATATTAGGTAGATTTACTTTGGAAGATATTGTTGATGTTAGAACTGGTGAAGTCATCGTAAAAGCTGGTGAACAGGTTTTAGAACAACACCTTCCTTTAATTGAAGCTGCTGGTATCGAATCTGTATTTATGCGTTCAGTTTTAACTTGTGAAACAAAAAATGGCGTTTGTGTAAAATGTTATGGTCGTGATTTGGCTCGCGGTAAGACTGTTAATGTTGGTGAAGCTGTTGGTATTATGGCTGCTCAATCAATCGGTGAACCTGGTACTCAGTTGACTATGAGAACATTCCACATCGGAGGTGCTGCTCAAAAAGGTGCTGAACATTCTTCTGTTGAAGCTCCTATGCCAGCAAGCGTGAAGTTTGAAAATGCAAAAACTTTGAAAAATGCTTCTGGTGAAACTATCGTTATGACTAGAAATATGGAAATCATTTTACAAGATTCAACTGGTAAAGATATTTCTCGCCATAAATTGCCTTATGGTGCAAAGTTATTTAAAAATGATGGTGATAAAGTTGAAAAGGGTGAAAAAATATCTGAATGGAACCCTTATATTAGACCTATTATTACTGAAAAATCAGGTATTGTTACTTATGTTGATTTAGTTGATACTTTATCAATTAGTGAAATCTTTAATGATACTACTGGTATTTCTTCAAAAACAGTTATTGATTGGAGATTGACTAACAAAGGTAAAGATTTAAAACCTCAATTAAACATTACTGATGAAAATGGTAATATATTGAAATTTGGTAATAACACAGAAGCTAGATACCTATTGTCTGTTGGTTCTGTTATAGTTGCAAATAATGGGGCAGAGGTTCAAGCTGGTGATATTATTGCTTATGTTCCATTGGAAGGTTCTAAAAACAAAGATATTACAGGAGGTTTACCTCGTGTTGATGAATTGTTTGAAGCTCGCAATCCAAAGAACCCTGCAATTATTGCTGCTTGTGATGGTATTATTGATTTCGGTGATGATGTTAAAACTAAACGTAAAGTATCTATCATTCCTGAAGATGGTGGAGAACCTGTTGATTACTTTATTTCAAAAGGTGCTCAATTACTTGTTCAACACGGTGATATTGTCCGTAAAGGTGATAAGATTACTGAAGGTGATGTTTCTCCACACGATATTTTACGTGTTATGGGTGTTGTTGAATTGTCTCGTTATATGGTTAACGAAGTGCAAGAAGTTTACAGATTGCAAGGTGTTCAAATCAATGACAAACATATTGAAATCATCATTCGTCAGATGTTGAAGAAAAAAGAAATTATTGACCCAGGTTCAACAATCTTTATTGAAGGTGAAATTGTTGATATGGACGAATTTATTCGTGAAAATGCAAAAGCTGTTGAAGCTGGTGGTAAACCTGCAAAAGCTGAACCTGTATTATTAGGTATTACTCGTGCAAGTTTACAAACAGAAAGCTTTATTTCTTCTGCATCTTTCCAAGAAACAACTCGTGTGTTGACAGAAGCTGCGGTTGAAGGTAAGACAGATTCATTCGTTGCTTTGAAAGAAAATATTATTGTTGGTCGTTTAATTCCAGTTGGAACTGGTGCTTATATCCGTGAAGTTAAGAAGATTGCTGCTGAACGTGATAAAGAAATTAGCTCATCAGAAAATGTTAACAATAATACTGCGGAAGATGCTGCTGATTTAGCATTGAAGTTATAAGATAATTATAACTATGTTATTAAATCCCCTATTTTTAGGGGATTTTTTATTTTATTAAATCAAGAAGTTAAGAGAGGTAGTATAGATGGTTTTAGGTCTGCTGATAAACTTATTAGAGATGATAGAAAAATTTTTGTTAATACATTGCCAGATACAATGAACTTACCAGGGGCAAAAATAAATAATGGAATAAAGGAATATTCAATAGGTAAGTATAATAGTAAAGATGTAAAAAATGATATATACGATGTTCTTATTAAGAAAAGCAGTAATACAGGACAAAATATTTTAAATAAAGATTCACATAGAAATCTTGATACAAAACTCATAAACAAGTTTGGTAATAAAAATTTGAATAATTGGTTAAAAAGTTCATTGATAAAAGATGTGGAAGCAATAAATAATTTAAATAGGGTATCCAACATCGGAGATTTCAACGGGATCCGCCAAACAGCAAGTATTGGTAAATCTCACCACTATACCGTTGACTACCCTATTAATATAAACGATTTTGAATATTTTGTCAATAAAAATCCGAATTATAAAACTATGGAAGAAATATCAAATGGATTGAAGTCAGATAGAATAAGCAAAAAAGATGTTTTGAAAATAAAAGAAGGAATAAGAAAAGATATTGATGGAGTTATGCCGAATACATCAAAAATAGAAGCAATGTTAATAAACGCATTAGGAGGAAAAAAATGAAAGAAATATTTGGAGAAATTTTAGCTTTATATTTTGCAAGTAAAGATGTTCATTATTTAGCATTATTAAAAAACAGATGGGATATTCATAAAATGACAGATGAAATCGCTTCTGATTTAATAGGGTGGCTTGATGATATTCAAGAAATTCAATTTTTACCGCTGGATAAAGATTTTATGTGCAGTAGAGAAATATTTGAAATAGCTTTGAAATATGCACCTGAAAAGCCATCTGATATAAAAACAGGATTTAATAACTTAACTAGACTTATAAATGACATCTTGAATAAGATAACAAAAGAATTTGATAAATATCCTGTGGGAACTCAAAACCTTATTGGAGGATTTGCACAGGAATTACAAAAAAAGATTGGCTTTCTAGGAAAAGAATTTAAAGAAAATTAATAGCTTGGCAAAAGCCAAGTTTTTTTATCTCTATAACTGAAAGGACAAAACAACTATGATAAATAAAAAATCCACCTTTTATAAGGTGGAATGTTTTTCTTTTTATTAGATTTATATATTTGCAGAATCTTCAATATTATTATTTTTATTTATAATAAAATCTGCTTCTGTTATTGTTTCAGCTATAGGTTTTAAAGGTTCTGTTAAAGCATATTTTAATGCTTCTCTTGCGTCCTTTATTGGTATTATCTTTAAGCCTTTTTTTAATATATCTGGTATTTCAGATAAATCCTTTTCATTGTCTTTTGGTATTAATACTGTTTTTATTCCTCCTCGTAGTGCTGCAAGAAGTTTTTCTTTTAAGCCTCCGATTGCTAATACTCTACCTCTTAATGTTATTTCTCCGGTCATTGCTATGTCTTTTTTTACTGGTATCCCTGTTAACATTGATACCATAGCAACTGACATTGCTACTCCTGCTGATGGGCCGTCTTTTGGAGTTGCTCCTTCTGGAACGTGAACGTGTATATCAATCCTGTCAAATAATTTTGCTGATATGCCAAAGCTGTTTGCATTTGCTTTGATATATGAATGTGCTGTTTGGATTGATTCTTTCATTACGTCTCCAAGTTGGCCTGTTAATGTGCATCTTCCTTTTCCAAACATTTGAACGGATTCTATTGTTAAAATATCTCCTCCAACTTCTGTCCAAGCAAGTCCATTTACTATTCCAACAGCGTCTTTTTCATCTGCTATACCAAAATCAAATTTTTTTACACCTAAATATTCTGATAGGTTTGACGAATCTACTTTTATTATATTTGTTTTTGCTTTTGTAGCAGTTTTTATCTTGCTTATTGGCTTTTTGATAAATTCAAATAAGTTATTTTCTGTATTTGTTGCTTTTTCTGCTTTGCTTGGCTTTTCTTTTAAGCTTTCCAATTTCATAACTGCTTTACGCATTATTTTTGATATTGTTCTTTCTAAACCTCTTACTCCGGCTTCTCTTGTGTAATATCTGATGATATCTTTTATTGCATCTTCACTTATGCTTATTTCTTTATCTGTTAATGCGTGAAGCTTCATTTGCTTTGGTATCAAATGTTGTTTTGCTATTTCTATTTTTTCTTGTTCTGTATATCCTTCAATGTTTATTATTTCCATTCTATCTAGTAATGGGCGAGGAATATTATAGCTGTTTGATGTTGTTATAAACATCACATTTGATAAGTCGTAATCAATATCTAAATAATGGTCATTGAATGTTGAGTTTTGTTCTGGGTCTAATACTTCCAACATTGCTGATGATGGATCCCCTCTCCAATCTTCTGACATTTTATCAATTTCATCAAGCAGCATAACTGGGTTATTATATCCAGTCTTTTTTATTGATTGTATTATTCTTCCAGGCATTGACCCTATATATGTTCTTCTGTGTCCTCTTATTTCTGATTCATCTTTTACTCCTCCAAGAGAAACTCTTACAAAATCTCTACCTAGTGCTTTTGCAATTGATTGTCCAAGAGATGTTTTCCCAACTCCTGGTGGTCCCATAAAGCATAATATTGAACCTTTTGCGTTTTTTGCTCTGTTATGAACTGCTATATATTCCAAGATTCTTTCTTTAACTTTATTTAAAGCGTAGTGTTCCTCTTCCAATATTTTTTTTGCGTGATTTAAATCTGTGTTTAAATCTTTTTTTGGCATCCAAGGAACATCTAATAACCAATCTATGTAATTTCTTATTACTCCTGCTTCTGCTGACATCATAGGAGTTCTTTTTAATCTTGATAATTCTGTTTCAACTTTCTTTTTTACTTGTTCTGGTAGATCTTTTTCTGACATCTTTTTTTCTATTTCTTCAATGTCTTCATCTTCTTTGCCCATTTCTTTTTGAATAGCTTTTATTTGTTCATTTAAGTAAAATTCTTTTTGATTTTTATCTATTTGTTTTTTTACTTGGTTTTTGATTTTTTTATCTATTTGAATATATTCATTTTCTGTTGTTAATATTTCATATATGTATTTTAAACGTTCTATATTTGTGTCTAATTCAAGTATTTTTTGTTTTTCTGCTGGTTGTATTTCCATATGAAATAATAAATTGAATATAATTGATGATGTGTCTGTTGTTGCATCAAATGTATTTAATATTTCGTTTGGTATATCTGTTTTGTTTTTTATATATGATTTAAATTCTTCTATTACAGAACGTGTTAAAACATCGAATTCTTTTTTTTGTTTCTCTGTTAGCTTTTCTTGTTTTGAATTTAGCAATTGTATTTTTGCCATCATCATATGTGATGATTCATCTATTGATATAAGTTTCCCTTTTTGAACACCTTCTACCAATAATTTTAATGTTCCATCTGGTAATTTTAGGTATTGTATTATGTTTACGTAAACTCCTGTATCAAATAAGTCATCTCTTTTTGGATGTAAAACAGAGCTGTTTTTTTGAGTTATTACGAAGACTTTTTTATCTTTCTGCATTGCTGCATCTACTACTGATATAAATGCTTCGCTTTCTATAAATAAAGGAACTACAAACTTTTCTAATAATACTATGTTTTTTAGTGCAACTATTGGAACGGTGATTTGTTCTCCAAATTCATTGTTTGTTTTTTTTGAAGCTGTATTGTTTTTTGAAAATCTTTTTTGTTTTGATTTTTCTGTTTTTAATGTTTTTTCTTTTTTATCTTTAAAAAATTTCATCATTTTATCTATAGTATATTGTTGTGTAAAATTGTTATTTTACTGTTTGTAATTGTAATTATTAAATTGCTTTTGTTATAGATATAAGTATAATGTTTGAAAAGTCAATATACAAATTTTAAATTTTTTATGAATGGGTGATATTATGAAAGATAAAAGAATCAGTGAGTTAGCTTATAAATTATTAACTTATTCTTGTAATTTACAAAAAGGTGAAAAAGTTTATATCTCTGCAAAAGGATTGGAATCTTTAGATTTGGTTAAAGAATTAGTTAAGCAAACTATTGATTTAGGTGGAGTTCCTTTCTTTTATTATGAAGATCATTCTATTATGCGTAATTTGTTGATGAATGTTTCAGAAGAGCAAATGAAAGCTTTTACAGCTATACATAAACCGATTATGGAGGCTGTTGATTGCTTTATTGGTATTCGTGCTCCTGATAATATGTTTGATTTAAGTGATATTCCTGCTGATAAAATGGATTTGTATTCAAAAATTTATGTTGATGATGTCCATATGAATGTTCGCTTATCTAAAAAATGGGTTATTTTGAATTATCCTACAAATTCTACTGCTCAATTGGCTAAGATGAGTAAAGATGATTATGAGGATTTATTCTTTAAAGTTTGTTGCTTGGATTATTCTAAAATGGATAAGGCTATGGATAATTTAAAGGTTTTAATGGAAAAAACTGATAAAGTTCGTATAGTTTCTCCTGCAAATAAAACTGATTTAACATTTTCTATTAAAGGTTTGCCTGCAATTAAATGCTCTGGTGAAAGAAATATTCCTGATGGCGAGATTTATACTGCTCCTGTTCGTGCTTCTATTAACGGAACTATTTTGTTTAATACAGAAACTATGGAGGAAGGCAAGTATTTTAAAAATATTTTTATTACTTTTGAAAATGGTAAGGCTGTTAAGGCTGAATGTGAAAATGATACAGCTGGTTTGAATGAAATATTGGATAAAGATGAAGGTGCTCGTTTTGTTGGTGAGTTCTCTTTTGGAGTAAATCCTTTTATTACTAAGCCTTTGTGCGATATACTTTTTGATGAGAAAATTACAGGTTCTATTCATATGGCTTTGGGTGCTGCATATGATGATTGTAATAATGGTAATAAATCTGTTAATCATTGGGATATGATTCATATACAGACTCCTGATTTCGGCGGTGGAGAGATTTATTTTGATGATGTTTTAATTCGTAAAGATGGTTTGTTCGTTTTGCCTGAATTAGAATGTCTTAATCCGAAATCTTTGATGTAGTTTTATATTATTTGTCAAAAAATGCATTTTGATGAATATTTTTGTTTTATTTTTAAAATTATGTGTATATAATTATCGCATCTGTTTTATATCGTTAATCGGGGAGTAGCTCAGTCTGGTAGAGTACTAGTTTTGGGAACTAGGTGTCGCAGGTTCGAATCCTGTCTCCCCGACCATAAATCATCATAAAAATCAAATACTTATATTAAGGCAATAAAGTCGCAGAACTCTGCAACATTTTTTGTGATAAGTGAAACAGCAAGCTTATTTGATAGCCAAAAATCAAAGAAATTACCATACTCCTATACAATTGCCATTTTCCCGACGTTTACTAATTTGATAGTATTCTTATAGATTTACTATTTTTAAAATAAAAAATATTGAGTGAAATAAATTAAACAATTAAAAATTATAAAACGATTTAATCACTTTTATCAGCAAGTTCAAACAGTTGTTTAACAGAGATAGACAGTTTACCAGACATAATATCATTGATAATATTTTGAGAGATGTAAGCTATTAATATAGTTATAAAATGTTCTATTGGTTATATGTAATCTTTTACATATATCTTTAACACTCTCTCCATCATCATATAACTTCCTATAATAAAATCCTTTTGTTATAGCTTTCAATATCAACTGATTATTATCATCTATATGTATAAAATCTTTATGTCTAGCTTCATAACTTAAACTAGGATAATAACTGTTAAAATATATATCTCTTTCAATAATTATCTCATAATCATCATTATTAACTATACATTTTAATTCATTAGAAAGTTCATTAAGATATTTATTACTTATAAAACTCTTTAATAACTCAGGGGATATATCAATCCAAAAGCTAATACTATTATCATGATATATAGCTTTTTAAACAATTTGGTTTTTTAAGTTGAACATGGTATAATATCGTAAAATAAGTATAAACAGGAGTTTAATTATGACAAGAGAACAAGAGCGAGCAGAATTACATAAGACAATATGGCGTATAGCTAATGAATTGCGTGGTAGTGTTGATGGATGGGATTTTAAGCAGTATGTTTTAGGATTTTTGTTTTATAGATTTATTAGTGAAAATTTAACTGCTTATATTAATGAAAAAGAGAGATTGGTTGACCAAAATTTTGATTATACAATAATTACTGATGAAAAGGCTGAAAAAGCTAGAGATTTTTCTGTGAGGGCAAAAGGATTTTTTATTAAACCAAGTCAATTGTTTATAAATATTCAGCGTAATGCAAAGCAAAATGAAAATCTAAATGAAACTTTAGCTGGGGTATTCAGAGATATTGAAGCATCTGCTAATGGAGCTAGTAGTGAAAAAGATTTTAAAGGTTTATTTCAAGATATTGATGTTAATAGTAATAAGCTTGGTTCTACTGTAATAGAGCGTAATAAAAAACTTACAAATATGTTAGACGAAATTGCTAATATGCAACTTGGTAATTTTTACGATAATAACATAGATGCTTTTGGTGATGCGTATGAATTTTTGATGAATATGTATGCATCAAATGCAGGTAAATCTGGAGGAGAATTTTTTACTCCTCAAGAGGTTTCTGAATTGTTGGCTAAAATCACGATAGAGGGTAAAAGTGATATAAATAAGGTTTATGATCCTGCGTGTGGTTCAGGTTCTTTGTTATTAAAATTTGCGAAGATTTTAGGTAAGGATAATATAAAACAAGGTTTTTTTGGACAGGAAATAAATATAACTACATATAACTTGTGTCGTATAAATATGTTTCTTCATGATATTAATTATAATAAATTTGATATCGCACTTGGAGATACATTGACAAATCCGAAGCATTGGGATGATGAGCCTTTTGATGCTATAGTTTCAAATCCTCCGTATTCAATAAAGTGGGACGGAGATTCGAATCCTTTGTTAATAAATGACCCGCGTTTTTCGCAAGCTGGTATTTTAGCTCCACGTAGTAAGGCAGACTTAGCATTTACGATGCATATATTGTCTTGGTTATCTGAATCAGGTACAGCAGCAATAGTTGAATTTCCAGGAGTATTATATCGTGGTGGAGCAGAACAAAAGATTCGTAAATATTTGATAGAAAATAATTTTATAGATACGGTAATACAATTACCACAAAATCTTTTCTTTGGAGTTAGTATTGCGACATGTATTATTGTATTAAAGAAATCTGCAAAGAAAGATAACAACATATTGTTTATAGATGGAAGTAAAGAATTTATTCATTCTGGTAATAAAAATAAGTTATCAAACGATAATATTGACAAAATATTAGAAACTTATAGGAATAGATTACCAATAGAACATTTTGCTAGCTTAATTCCGAATTCAAAAGTTATTGAAAATGATTGTAATTTATCAGTATCTTCATATGTAGAATCAAAAAATACAGAAGAAGAAATAGATATAAATAAATTGAACTTAGAAATTGCAGAAATTGTAAAAAGGCAATCAAAATTACGTGAGCAAATTGATGCTATAGTTGCAGAATTATAAAAAAGTAAGGATTAGTTTTATGTCCAAAATTGAAGAATTGATATCAAAATATTGCCCGAATGGTGTTGAGTATAAAGAATTAGGAATGGTATTAGATTATGAACAGCCATCTAAATATCTTGTTAATTCATCATATTATTGTAATGATGAAAATTTGATACCTGTTCTTACTGCTGGTCAAACTTTTATATTGGGATATACTGATGAAAAATATGGTATATATAATGCAAGTAAAGATAATCCTGTAATAATATTTGATGATTTTACAACAGCATCACGTTGGATTGATTTTAATTTTAAAATTAAGTCATCTGCAATAAAGTTGCTCACTCCGAAAATAGAATGTGTTTTTAAATATGTTTATTATGCTATGATGGAAATAAAAATTAATAATTTAGAACATTCTAGACAATGGATATCTAAATATTCTAAAATTTTAATCCCACTGCCACCAATACCGGTTCAAGAAGAGATTGTTAAAATACTGGATTCTTTTACAGAACTAGAAGCAGAACTAGAAGCAGAACTAGAAGCAAGAAAAAAACAGTATGAGTATTATAAAAAACAATTATTATCTTTTAATAATGAATATAAAAATTTAAATCATATAAAATATATGCCTATTATAGATTTAGCTCCAGTGTATAGAGGTAAACGACTTACAAAATCAGAATTAACTGCAGAGGGAAATTATCCTGTATATCACGGTGGTATTGAACCATTAGGATATTATTATTCTAAAAATCGTGATGCTCATACTGTTATGATTATTAATGTAGGAGCATCTGCTGGAACAGTTGGATATAGTGATACTGATTTTTGGTCATCAGATGGTTGTTTTTGTATAGGTAAATCAGATCTGTTTATACCAAAATACTTATATTATGTTTTATCTTTGAAAGAAAAAGAATTTCGTTCTAAGGTTAGAAAAGCTGGTATTCCAACATTAGATAATTCTGTTGTTGAGAAAATTGTTGTTCCAATTCCTCCACTTGCTGAACAAGAACGGATTGTTGCAATACTTGATAAATTTGATGCTCTGGTTAATGATATTTCTGTTGGATTACCTGCTGAAATTAATGCTCGTCGTAAGCAATATGAATATTGGCGGAATAAATTATTAGACTTCAAAAAGGCTGAATGATGGAAAAAAATTTTGAAACAATACAAGATCTTTTCAACTATGTTAAAAAAGATTTTGATGATTCAAATAGAAAAAATAAAGTTGCTTTAAGACTTATGTTTGCATCTAACACCTCTGGAAAAACGCGTTTGTCGGAGGCTTTTAGAGAAGAAGATAAACAAAATCTTGTAGAAGATGATTCTTTAAGTAAGGTTTTATGTTATAACTCTTTCTTTGAAGATTATTTTCACTGGGATAATGAAAAATTTGTATTGAAGCTAGATAAATATTCTTGGATATCAAAATTTATAGAAGATGAGGGATTAGATGCTCAAATTATTGATAATTTCAAAAATATTACTAATTCTAAATTTAATATAGAATTTAATCAAGACGGTGTTTGTTTTGGATATTATCTAGATGGTTATAACGAATTATCTACGATAAAAATTTCAAGAGCAGAAGAAAGTCAATTTATTTGGTGTGTCTTCTATACAATTTTAAAAAGGGTAATAGAGTTATTATCAGAAAATAAGGAAAGCCGTTCAACAAATCTGTTTAATGAACTTAAATATATTATTATTGATGATCCAGTATCTTCAATGGATGATAATAGGATAATAACACTCGCATTAGATTTAATACAATTAATTAAACAAATAAATATAAATAAACTTAATATATTGATAACAACTCATCATTGCTTGTTTTACAATATTTTGCATAGTAACTCTATTAAAGAATTTAGTATTAAGAGATCTGTATTAAAGAAAAAAGAAGATAATACACTATCTCTTGATATTCAAAATAAAGATTCTCCTTTTGCATATCATCTTATCTTATTGGAGGAAATAAAAAAAGCCGTTGATAGTGATAATATAAAAAAATATCATTGTAACTTTTTAAGAAGTATTTTAGAAAAAACTGCTAATTTTTTTGGATATAATGGTTGGCAGGATTTATTGCATGATAATGCTCTTCAGCATGAGTATATTGCAAAGCTGTTAAATAGTTATAGTCATAATAGTTTGGCAGAAATAGAATATAGTTCTTTGGAGTTATCTGAAAAAGAGATTTTTAAGAGAGAATTTAATAATTTTTTTGAAAAGTTTCACTGGAAGGTTAAGGAGTCTAATGATAAAAATTGATAATATTTCTCAAAATACAAATAGTACTGTTGTAGCAGAATATAAAAATGATGGTATTCGCTCAACTAATTATCAATCTGAAGCAGAATTGGAAAAAGAATTTATAAAGTTATTGCAATCGCAATCATATGAATATGTTCATATAAAAAGTAATGATGATTTAGTTAATAATCTAAGAGCTAAATTATCAGAACTTAATAATTACGAGTTTTCTAATTCTGAATGGAACAAGTTTTTTAATGATAAAATTGCTAATAAAAACAATGGAATAGAAGAAAAAACTTCTCTTATCCAAGAAGATTTTATTCAGAATTTGGAAAGAGATAATGGCGAGATAAAAAATATTTATTTAATTGATAAAGGAAATATACATAATAATAAATTACAGGTTATCAACCAATATGAAACAGACAATGGACAACGAAAAAATAGGTATGATGTAACTATTTTAGTTAATGGTATACCTTTGGTACATATAGAATTAAAACGTCGTGGTGTTGATATAAAAGAAGCTTTTAATCAGATAAATAGATATAACCGTGAAAGTTTTTGGGCTGATAGTGGTTTGTTTGAATATGTGCAATTATTTGTTATTAGTAATGGAACTTATACAAAATATTACAGCAATACAACAAGAAACCAACATATAAAGGAAGCGAAAAATAAAGCTTCTGTAAATATTAAAAAGACAAGTAATAGTTTTGAATTTACTTCTTGGTGGTCTGATGAGAAAAATAAACCTATAACTGATTTGATGGATTTTACTAAAACTTTCTTTTCTAAGCATACTTTATTAAGTATTTTGACAAAGTATTGTGTTTTTACTGTTGATAAATTGTTATTAGTAATGCGTCCTTATCAAATTGTTGCTACTGAAAAAATTATAAATAAAGTCCAAATTTCACATAATTATAAAAAATATGGTTCTATTGAAGCTGGTGGATATGTATGGCATACTACTGGTTCTGGTAAGACTTTGACAAGTTTTAAAACGTCGCAATTGGTTGCAAATTTTCCATTTATAAAAAAAGTAATGTTTGTTGTGGATCGTAAGGATTTAGATTATCAAACTATGAAAGAATATGATAAATTTGAACAGGGGGCTGCTAATAGTAATACAAATACTGCTATTTTAAAACGTCAGTTAGAAGATACAAATGTAAAGATAATAATTACTACAATTCAGAAGCTTCATAGATTTATCAATAACAATGGAGATCATAAAATATTTAATGATGAAATTGTTTTTATTTTTGATGAATGTCATAGATCTCAATTTGGAGATATGCATAAAGCGATTACAAAAAGATTTAAAAAGTATTATTTATTTGGGTTTACAGGAACTCCTATATTTGCGAAGAATGCTTCTTCAGGAGGTGATATTAAACTAAAAACTACACAGCAAGCTTTTGGAAAGCAGTTGCATACTTATACAATTATTAATGCAATTAGAGACAAAAATGTATTACCTTTTAAAGTTGATTATATTTCTACTTTGAGAGAGGCTGAAAATATATCAGATGAAAAAATATCTGATATTAATCGAGAAAAAATATTGATGGATCCAAAAAGAATTCATAATATTACTGGATATATTTTAGAACATTTTGATCAAAAAACAAAGCGTTCAGATAAAGCATATAATTTTAGTAAAGTAGATAATATAAAAGAAGTTGTTATTTCAAAAAATAAAGTAAAAGAATCAAAAAAACATGTCTATTTACTCGGTTTTAATTCTTTGTTTTGTGTTGCTAATATAGATATGGCAAAAGCTTATTATACTGAATTTAAAAAGCAAATGGAGCAATTACCACCTATTAATAGATTAAAAGTAGCTCTTATATACAGTTTTGGAGTAAATGAAGAAAACGGAATTATAGATGAAAATTCTGAAACAACAGAGGGGTTAGATCAATCTTCACGTGATTTTTTAGAAATTGCTATAAAGGATTATAATAAAATGTTTAATACAAATTATGATACATCCGCTGATAAATTTCAGAATTATTACAAAGATGTTTCTCTTAGGATGAAGAATAGAGAGATTGATTTATTAATAGTTGTTAATATGTTTTTGACAGGATTTGATGCTACTACATTAAATACATTATGGGTTGATAAATCGTTGCGTATGCATGGACTATTGCAAGCATTTTCACGTACAAATAGAATATTAAATTCAGTTAAAACTTATGGAAATATTGTTTGCTTTAGAAATCTTGAAAATATGACAAATGAAGCTTTAGCTTTATTTGGTGATGAAAATGCTGCTGGAGTTGTTTTATTAAAAACATTTAAAGAGTATTATTCAGATGGTTATAAAGATAAAAATGGGAAATATGTTCCAAGTTATATAGAGCTTATTCAACAATTACATGAAAAATTTCCAGCAGGAATTGTTATTGAAAGTGAAGAATGTAAAAAAGAATTTATTAAACTTTATAGTGTGATATTGAAATTAAAGAATATCTTAACTTCATTTGATGAATTTCAAGGAAATGAGATATTGTCTGATAGAGATTATCAAGATTATCACAGTATGTATATAGAGCTTTATAATGAATATCGTAATTCAGTAGATAAGGAAAAAGAGGTAGTAAATGATGATATTGTTTTTGAAATGGAACTTATAAAGCAGATAAATATAAATATTGATTATATATTATCACTTATAAAAAAATATCATAGCTCTCATATGGAAGATAAAGAAATTTTAGTAAGTATATCTAAAGCAATTGATGCAAGTATTGAATTACGAAATAAAAAAGATTTAATAATGGCATTTGTAGAAACAATTAATGCAAAAACTGATATAGAACAAGATTGGATTAGTTTTATATCAGAAAATCGACAGAAAGAGTTAGATGAGATAATAGAAGATGAGAATTTAAATAAAGAACAAACATATAATTTTATGAAAAATGCTTTTTATAATGGTAATTTGTCAACTGATGGTACAGAGATTGCTGATTTATTACCACCAGTATCTATTTTTGCTGATTCAGATGATAATATAACTGTAAAATTAAAAACTGTTATAAATAAGTTATTAAATTTCTTTGATAGATTCTTTAATATATCAGATAAAAATTTTTAAAATTAAATTTCATATTTTGAATAAAAATAAGGAGTATAGATATGAATGAAATTAAAGAACCAAATATATTTAAATATGCAACATCTGAATTATCACAAGACGCTTTTTTATGTTGGTTAATAGAAAATGCAAAAAATGAGTATAAAGAAACAGAATTGCATAAATTTGCAAAATTGTTTGTGTCAGAATTATTAGATAATAAAATATCAGAGTTTGAAATAAAAAATATTGAAAAGCAAGATAAAAAAATTGATGTGTTTATTGATTTAGAAGATGATAAAGGTAATAAAATAGGAGTAATTATTGAAGATAAGACATCATCATATCTTCACGATGATCAAATATTGAGGTATGTAGAAAATAAAAAAAAGGAAGATTATAATAAAATATATGTTGTATATTTCAAATCAAGATTTATGTCAAAACAAGAAGAAAAAGATTTGGATAAATACAATGAAGAAAGAAATAAAGATAATTCTAATTATATATTTAATATTTTTAATAATGACAAAATTAATATATTTTTTAATGAAAATGGAAAAGGAATACATTATTTATTAGATCAATGGATTTATAATTTTGATCAAAATTATAAAGAAATACAAAATACTATTGAGTATATAAAGAATAATAAATATGACTTTCATGATAATTCTCAAAGAAAAGTGTTTTTAGATTATAGAGAAGTTTTTTTAGACTATATAGTTTCTGAAATTCAAAATGATGAAGAATTAAAAACAAAATATAAAGATATACGGTGGTATATAACAGATCAAGCAAGGACTCCTCATATAGAAATATATACAAAAAATAAAGATATAAGACAGTATAAGATAGGAACAACTTTATATATTATGTTTGATAAAAATGCTTATAATTTATCTATTAAACAACATATATTTACTAAAGATTACAAACGTATTAATGTAAGAAATAATGGATATAAAAATGTTCCTTCAAAAGTTATAGAAGAAAAAGAAAAAATTGCTTTAAAGCTATCAAATGTTTGTGAATGGGATGAGCAAAATGATACTAATAAAAGATTAGTTATATTTAAAAAAACTTTAAATCAAGAAATAAACGCTAATAATATAATTAACAGTTTAAAAGAAAATAAAGATATTGATAATATTATTCATACACTTGAAAGTATAGAGTGATATTTAAATTTATTTCAAATATCTATTGTTTTTATTATTATTTGTTAATATCATGTCTGCTATATAACTAATTAGGATATGATATGAATTTTATTAAAAAATATTTAAACAAACCATTGTTATGTATAATTAGATTTATTAATCATATTGATAGTATTTATTTTAAAAATTACTATGTAAATCCTGATGATATTTACCATATTATTAACAATAATTTAAATAATGAAGATATTTCATATAATGAACAATTAAAAGAATATATTTTAGTTAAATTAATTATCTTATTTAAAAGTACAATTAAAGTTTCATGTATAGTTGGACTTACTATTTTGATTTTGGGATTATTTAATCTTGTAAATTCTTATTCTTTTATATTTTTATTTGCTATACTAATTATAGCCTTATACTGTTTTATTAAATATTTAAAATCTAAGTTAGATATATCTTTTAATAAATCAAAATGTTTTATGATAGAAGGACCATGGGGTATAGGTAAAACATATACATTTAATACTAGAATAAAACCGGAATTAGCAAAACTTTTTAAAAATATATATTATGTATCTTTGTCTGGTTTGAAAACTCAAGATGAAATCAGAGCTAAAATAATAAGTAAATATAAGATATTCAAAAACTATCACTTCATATTTTTCATATTAGGAGTGTCTTTTTTTATACTTTGGCTTTTTGCTTTTGTTAATACTAAAGATAGTTTAGCTTTATATAATCAATGTGATAATTGTTTAATTATATCTTTTAATTATTTTCCTAATTTTATATCTAATAAGATAATAGAGTTATGGCCGTATATTGGAACTCTTATAAAAACACAATATTTAGAAAATATTATTCAAATAGTTCTATGGATAACAATTGGATATTGGGTATTATGTTTACTTGGTTATAAATTTCTTATAAGTTTTATATCAAGCCTATCTAAAAAACACTTCGGTTTTGATATAGCTGATGAAAAATTAGATTTAACATTTATAAATAATAAAGATACATTACTTGTATTTGATGATTTAGAAAGAGTTGCCGAAGATACAGATATAAAAAGCATACTAGGCTTTATTGGTAATTTAAAAGAGGTATATGGATTTAATATTATTTTAATCTGCAATGAAGAAGAGCTTAAAAAAGTATACGAAAGAGATAACTATCAAGTTGAGTTTATAAGTAAAAAAATAGATGGGCAAGAGGTGCAAATTCCTAAATATGATAAAAATAAGGATGTTAATAATAATTATAAAAGATATAAAGAAAAATTTGTTGATAAGACTTTATATAAAACTTTGGAATTTAGATTAAAAGTAAAAATATTTAAAGATAAATTTGATGAATATGGTGGGATTTTAATTCTAAAATTTGTAAAAAATATAGAGAATACTATAATTTATTCATATGATAAATATGGTGAGAAAGAATATAAAGATGCATTTATAGATAAAATTAAAACAGATATTAGACTTTGGCAAAGAATTGTTGATAATATTGATTATTTAATTCAGGAAACAAAGTTTTTTGAAAATATTATAGATGATTTAAAGTATGATAAAAATTGCAAATATTTTTATAATGAAAAAAATAATACATATATTTTAGAAGAAGATTTAAAAGATATTGTAATATATATATTATTCTTTTCTGTTGAATATTCTTATGGATCACTTTTAGATTTTAAAGAATATGTGATGTGTAGTTATGAATATGCTAAGTATAAAGATAATAAGAATTTAAATACCTTATATAAAGATCATAAGTACTATTTTTTATACAAAAAATTGTCTTTTATTGCTATAAATACTTCAAATATCTATATAGCAAATATGGCTTATAATTTAGTAATTGGCAAATTTGAAGATGTTAATGCAGATAAATTACTTCAAAATAAGTCTGAAGTTTTATTAAGGTATATATTTAAACACTTAGTGTTGTCAAATATATTAGATGATAATAATAAAAAATATTTTATTAATAATTTTTCTGAAATATCAGAGTTTAGCGTGGATAATTGGGAAATAATCAAGGGATTTATACGTAATCATACATTTGATCAAAATGAAGAAGATAAATTTATAGATGAGTTTAAAAAATTAATAAAAAAATCTGATATATTTATGTTTTATAGATATTCTCCAAATTATTCTATAAATACAGATAATGAGTTTTTAAATAGAGTTTATAATATTTGTTTAGAATATCTAAATAAAAATAGATTAATTAAAACAAAGGAATATTTTGATTCTTTATCTGAGACAAAAACAATAATTAAAAATGATATTATAGATTTATTATTTTCTGAAGAATTTAAAACAGATGCTGAAGATTATGTAAAAAAATATCCTATAACTAATAAACAAATAATAGATTATTTAAAAAGTAATGATGTTTTTAGGCATTTAAAGTCATAGTTTTATGTTTGAATATAATTGTAAAGGGAATTACAGATTTAGATATAAAATAAGATTTAAAAAATTTTTTGAGAAAGAATAAAGATAAAATTTAATAAAGTTGTTATAAAAATATATTTTTTTATACTTTTGTAAAATTTATGATTGTCTTTTACTCTTATAAGTTTTGTAGCTTATAATTCATTTGCTTTTGATGAATTAGGAAATGAAGTTATAGATAAAAGAGTTGTAAAAGAATTAGATGGTATTGGAGAAAAATCTGATATCAATAAACAAGATAATGTAAAGGCTGAAAATTCTGTTAAAATATCTTCTTCTGAAAATAGAGATGATAAATTACAGCAGACTAAATATGATGAACAATTAAAAGAATATAAATAAAGAAGAAAAAGATGAAATATAATATTTATCTTAATTAAATATAATTTAGTTTTTTATATCTTTTTCTTATACATTGAATTGATGTTTCATGGACGCCTTTTGTTATTTCATAATATACAAAGCGTCCTATTTTTTTATATGAAACAAACTCATCTTCTTTTAATTTTTTTAAAAATTGAGACGCTTTTAATGCTTCCATATTTAAGCCTTTTGATATTTCTGATACGTTACTTTTCCCTTTTACAAGTAGAAATTCTAAAATTCTCATCTTATCTATATGTGAAAATAGTTTTATTCTATTAGCTACCATTGTAGTATAATCTTTTGGTAGTATCTTTTTATAATCTTCTTTTAAAAAATAAAAATCGTTTGTCATATATCCAAATAATTTTCTTATACACACAAAAATTGATGCAGGGTATTCTTCGAATATTTCATAGTATATGAATATTCCTTTTCTTGTTGTTTTTACTAAATTTGCATCTCTTAACTTCTTAAGGTTTTGTGATATTATTATTTGTTCTTCGTTTAATCCTTTTGTGATATCTGATACTGATGATTTACCGTTTACATCTAAAAATTCAAGAATTCTTAAACGTAAAGGATGTGATATATAACTGATCCCTTTTTCTGCTTTTTGCATTATTTCTTTTGGTAATAAATCTTCCATATATTTATCCTTATTTTATATAGGGATACATTTATTTTTATAATTTTTCAATAAAAAAATCCGTTGTTAAAAACGGACTTATTTTATTTGTTTTTTTTATTTAATATTTGAATTGAATTGCTAATTTATCAAATTTGTTTTGACTTTCTTCATTCCAGCCCAATATATAATGTTGCCCCATACATATTAATGGTGTGCCGACGCTTCTTTTATCTATTTCAAATTTATCTGCACATTCTATCATTAAATTTATGTTTTCTTGATTTGATATGTTTTTAAATTCAATTTTTAAATTTTTATGGTTTTTTGTTATATATTCTTCTGCTTCTTTACAATATGGACAACTATCTTTTGTGAAAAAGTATATTGTTTTATCGTCTATTTTGTCTGATTTGTATATTTTGCTCATTTGAGCGTTTGCATTACTTATCATTATACCTGATAATATTATGTATATTATTTTTTTCATTTTTCTTATCCTTTATTCAATACAACAATTTACTGCTTTTTTTACAAAGTTTTTCATTCTTGTAAATTTGCTTTCATCTGATTTTTTTGTATTATTTGTTTCGGGTTTTATGTTTTCTATTTGTTTTGATATTTTATTTATGTTTTCATTGCCTGTTTGAATCCACTTAACATCATCAGTATTAATCATACCCATATTTAAACCCCAGAATATGCAATATAATTCATAAGCTTGATTGAATAATTTATATGCTTCTTCTTTGTTGTTTAAGCTTTGTTGTTTTGTTCCTACTTCCATTAAACGCATTGATGTTGCTAGTAAGTGTTTTGATATACACCAAACTTCTCCTTCATATGCTGGTATTACTTTTTGCATTAAGTTTTTTCGCATTTCTCTTATATCTTGTATCATATCATAAAATGATGTTTTTTCTGTCTTTGCACCTGAAAAAACTAAATGTTCTTCTATTGATATTAAGTTCATTATAGCTATTGTCAAATCTTGATCTGATGATAAGTCTTTTGGATTTACTTTTTTTGCAGCATCATATTTTTCAACAAATTCTTTTACGTTTTTTATTTTCTTTATATTCATTGTTTACTCCTTTCTTTTTGGTTTTATTAGAATTTCAAATATGTAAAATATATGCTTGTTATAATTAGCATTAATACTGGAATTACTACTTTTTCAAATGGGAAGTGTGCGTGTCCTCCATTTTTTACTTTCATATATTGGTATAGCTTTTGTGATATAACGTATATTATCCATCCTATTATTGCTGAAAATAAAAATTTATCTATGTATAGGATTTTGAGTATTACTTCTGGAGTGTATTTTAAGTCTTTTATATAAATTGCTCCTATCATTGAAAATGATAATAGTAATAAAATGTAATCTCTTGCTATGAAATTCCATTTCTTCTTTTCAAATAGCAGTATTGTCCAGTAGCCTAGTAATGCTAATATTGCTCCTAGCCATATTGCGATTATATTATCATTTACTCCTAGTTTTCTTGCTATTGATAAGCTTGTTCCTATTGCTACTGTGCATACTATACATGCTGGATTTGCTAATGCTGTTTTAGATATACTGCTTAATATTCCAATTGTTATTAATGTTTTTTTCATTTTCAACTCCTTTATATACTAAATATAATATATAGTATATTTAATAGATATTAAAAATGCAATATATTTATTTTGATATTATTTGATTATTCTTATAAATCATATGTTTATAATATTATTTTGCTTATTGATAAATTTATAAGTGATATTTAATTATAAAAAGACGGGGCTTTACAAGCCCCGCTAAAATGACACTCAAAAATAAAAACACTGCTTTTATTATGTAACATATTTGAATGAATGTCAAGTTTTTTAATAATAAATATCTCTTATTTATTTGAATGATATAGATTTATGTATGAAATAACCTAGAATAGCAACTATTATTGTTGCAATTGGTTGGGCATACATTGGATTTATTCTTAATATTTCTACTAATAAAGCCATTAATCCAGAAGTTATAATCATTAAAATAATCTGCATCGAAAAAGTTTTAATGAATTGTTTTTTGAAATCTCCTTCTTTTAAAAAGACATAATATTTTAAAGTGAAAATACTTACTGTTATTGATATGAAACTTGAAAAGTAATAAATTACTAGGTAATTGAAAATATTTCCAAAAAGATAAAATAATGTTTGATATAAAAATATTCCAAAAACTGTATTAAATCCTCCAACCAAAAAGTATCTTACTGGTTCTGGTATCTTTATAAAGTTTTTGTATAAAAACATATATATTTTTTTTATCATATTTATCTTTTCTTTTTATTTTCTTTTGTATTGAAATTATCTTCACATTCAACAATGAATAAAGGTCTATCTTTTGTTTCTGTATAAATACGACCTATGTATTCTCCTAAAACTCCGATTGAAATAAGTTGTACTCCTCCGAAGAATAGTATTGTTACCATTAAAGATGGATATCCACGAACTGATGAGCCATATATTAATGTATTAATTATAATCCATAATCCAAAAATGAAAGCTATAAATGAAATTAGTGAACCTATAACAAACCAAAAACGTAATGGCATATTTGTGAATGAAAATATTGCATTACTTGCCAATTCAAATAGTTTACGCCAGCTTTGTGATGGGTTTCCTGCAATTCTGTCTGGCCTGTCAAAGTAAACTAGCTGATATTCAAATCCAATCCAAGCCCAAAGTCCACGAATGTATCTTTGCTTTTCACATAATTTATTGAATTCATCAATTAGTTGTCTGTCTACTAATCTGAAATCTCCTGTGTTAGATGGTATATCAATGTTTGAAAAAATACGTATACATTTATAAAATAAATTACAACCGATACGCTTTAATAATCCTTCACTTCTTGAGAATCTTTTTGCTAAAACTGCTTTATGACCATATTGCCATTCTTTAATCATAACAGGTAATAATTCAATAGGATCTTGTAAATCTGCGTCCATAGGAATAGCACATTTTTTTGAAGCGTATTTGAATCCTGCTGCTAATGCAATTTCTTTACCAAAGTTTCTTGAAAATTTAACTATTTTTATACGATTATCTTTTTTTGCATATTCTAATAATCTTAAATAAGTATTATCTTTACTTCCATCGTCTACACATATGATTTCAAAATCTTTTGTTATTTTTTCCATTGCTGGTATTAGGTTATAAAAGAATATATCTATAACATTGCTTTTTGCTTCGTTGTAAAAAGGAGCAATGATAGAAACAGAAATATCTTTATCTGCGATAATTTTTTTATTAAATCCAATGCTTCGTTTTTTGTCAACTTGGATGCGACCATTGTATTTTACAACCAATGAATCTTCTTTAATTTTATTTTTATTTTTTACCATTTTTCTCCTCTTAATATACCTATAAATAATTTTGTTGATTTTGATTTGTTGAATATATTATCTGATTTTATTTCAATAATATCAATTAGTTTTAAATTCGGAAAGTTGTTAGTATAACTATCAAATTCATCTTTTGTGTTTGCAAATACTATTATACCTTTGTTTTTGATGTCAGATAAGACTTCATCATTAACCCAAGAATTTTTATCTAAATTCATTTCAATGAATGTTTTTATTTTTTGATTTGTTTTTCTTTCTAAATTAACGGCGACTATTGATGCAATCCACATATCTCCGCCTGTGTATAGAAGTTGTTTGTTTCCTGTATGAGTTTCCCATATATCTATTGATTTATTTATTAGTAAATCTTGATTTATATTAAATTTTAAAGATGGAGTAGTTATTACTATTAAAACGAATATAACCGCATATATGATAGATATTATATAAGTATATTGGATAAATTTTTTGAAAATTATTTCTGTATCATTATTAGTTTTAATTTTAAAGTTATAGAATAACCATATCCCAGTCATAAACAACATAGGAGTTCCCCACATTGATTTTAAAGAAACTGCTCCTATAAATGAGCCTAGCATAGTTATTATTAAAGGTAAAAAAGTGATACAATTTATAAAAAATGTTTTATCGTTAGATGGTGAAAAAAATTTATTAAGTGTGATTTTGTTAAATTTGTTTTTATGAATTATGAATATTATTAAAAGTGGAATAATTAAAATAAATTGAGCAAAGAAAAATTTTAAAGGATAAATTAAATGATTTAATATAAAGTATTCTTGAGGTGAACCTCTTTTTAACATATATGTTAATGTGATAAAGTCATTATTAATTAGCCATTTTATATGTGGTATTAATGTTATTATAAATATTGTTAAAGCTATATACGGGCCTTTGTATTTTAAAGTTTTTCTTGCTTCTTTTGAAAAACAAAAATAAATGAACATAGCAGTAAATAATACGAAAACAAAGTATTTATCTAGAACTGATAAGGCTGCAAATAATCCTGTAAGTATCCAATCTGATGTTTTGTTTTTATGAATAGCTTGATAAAAATGATATACTAATGCTGGCCATAATAGTAAGAAAACTATGTTAACATTATATTCAACTGATGTTATGTTGTAATATATAATAGTGTCTAAAATTATTACTGATAGTATTGATAATTTATCTGATAAAAATAATTTACCAATTTTATATATATAAATAAATCCGGATATGATAAAGATTTGGCTTAATATATAAACAGATTCTGGCAATCTGCAAAGTAATAAATAAAAGTAATATGCAAACCAACCTGATAGTGGAGGGTGTTTGTCTGTTCCAAATACTATGTTTTTACCCCAAGTTATAGCTTCTATGCTATCCATAGGAATGACTCCTCTTAAAAAAGGTAGTAATGACCATACTATAAAGTGAAATAATAAAAATGTAATAAATAGTTTTAAATCGTTATTCTTTTTTAAAGATTTTAAAAAAATCATAATAAACCTCTGTTTAAATTTAAGTAAATTATATATTTAGATAAAAAATAATCAAATTAAAATTATTTATTTGATTTATATAGTTTGCAATAAATATTTATTTATTATAAAATTTTTTTATGTGTCTTAATAAATCTTGTCTTAAATGTGGATTATATAATTATCAAAAACCTATATATGATGATGAAAAGTTGTCTGATATTATGTGGGTTGGATTGTCTGCTAAATTAATTAATAATGATTTTAAAGCTCCTTTGGATTTGAATACTGCTTCTGGAAAAATTATTTCTGATATTGAAATGATGACTTCTGATTTTGTTCATTGTAAAACTAATTTAGTTAAATGTGCTCCTTTAAATGATGCTGGTAAATTAAGATATCCTTTTAAATCAGAAATGGATTTTTGCTTTGATAACTTGATTTTAGAAGTTAATAATATAAAGCCTAAAATTATATTTTTGTTAGGTAAAATTGTATCTGATTTTATTTTATCGAAAAATGGATTTGATAAAATTGCTTTATCTGATAATTTTAAATATAAATCTGTGCAGATAAGTGATATTTTATATTATCCTGTTCATCATCCTTCTTATATTTCTGTTTATAAAAAGAAATTTTGTAAGCAATATATTGATAGTATTGTTGATATTATTAAGTCTAATATTTAATCCTTTATAAATTTTGTTTAATATGTTTATAATTGCTTATGATTATTGATTATAAAGTTTTTACAGATAGAAAAGCTAAATCAAGAGTATTGTCTTATATTGCTTTATTGGACAGGGTTTTGTTATGGGAATTTTTTGAATCTGTAAAAAAATATAATGTTAAAGATTTTAAGTTGTCTAGTTTATGTAATAAAGAGCAACAATTTAATAAGCTATTAAATGATTTTAATAAAAATCAGAATGTTAGAGATTTTAATTCATATCCTTTTGATTTATTTGGGACTGAGGCTTTTTTGCATTTCTTATCGAAGCAGATTCAAAATATAAAAAATGATTTTGTTCATTCTTTAAGGTGTAGGCTTTTTATAGATATTCCAGAAAAAGGCTTTCCAGATTTAAGGAATAAAATTGCTAATATTATGTTGTTAAGACATTATTTTATTCATAACGGCAATCCTCAAAATGGTAATATCGTTATTGATGATAAAGTTGTTTTAGAAAAGCTTGATATTGTAAAAGCGTTTATTATTTTGTTTGTATTTCTTCCTTATGATTATGCAAATGATATTTTTAATTGTATTAAAGCTTATTGTGATAATCCTGATGAATTAAAAACAATATTAGATAAAATTGATAAAAATAAGAAATATGTTAAGGACGATGTTTTAAAAAGTAATCCTGATAATAATTTTCCAACTTATAAGGATTTATTGGAATCTGATGCTTCGTTAAATAAATTTTTTGAAAGCTATCCTTATATTAGCAGTAAGCGTTTATCTGTTAAGATTATGGATAAAAATTTTATCGGAGATTATAATATTGGGCGTATTGAAGCTGTTTTTATGGATTTATATAAATGTAAAGCAGCGGAATTTGTTAAAAAGAAACGTAAAGATAAATTTTATATGGAACAAATAAAATCTGTTTTTTTCTTGTTCATTAAGATTATTGAAGTTATCCAAAGATATTTTATATTTGAATTTGAAAATGATAAAGATAATACAAATAAAAATTATATCAATATAAGGAATGCTGTTTCTCATTCAGATATATTTTTTTATGGAGAAAATAAACAAAAATATCTTGATGAATTTGATAAAAATATTAGGGATATTTTATCTTTTTTTGATGAAAAGAAGGATAGAAAATCTTTGAAAATAGAATTTTTAAAAAGTATGGATTCTTTGTTTGCAAAACGTAATAATTTTAAATTGAAAGTTGTATATGATAAAACGAAGGATAATCATAAAAATCAAATTGAATTATATGATGTTGATGTCAATTTTAATGAGTTTTTAAAACAAAATGATTTTTCTGATTTTAATAAGTATTCAAGAAAAAGTGTTAATAATAAAATAAAAGAAATTATAAATTCTATATTATCAAATGATAATAAAAATAATAGGGTTCAAAGGAAAAATATAAGCTTGGTTAAGTATTCATATTTGTTGGATTTGAAAAAGGAATTGAGAAGAATTTTGAAAAAAGCAAAAGAGGATAATTATCAGCAATATAATTCTTGTTTTCAGAAAAAAATTGGATAAAATCGATTCTAATTCAGGTTATTTTTTTGAAAATAATCTAAAGACTTTAGAGAATTATATTGCAAAAACACGCATTTACATAATGTGTGGGGAGCTTAGGCTCCCTTTTACGTGATATGATTCCTTCTTTATATTATTCTCATACAAATTTTTAGGGGAGCTTAGGCTCCCTTTTACGTGATATGATTCCGCATGAATATTCTAATGTTTCGAATTGTTCGGGGAGCTTAGGCTCCCTTTTATGTGATATGATTCCTGTTATTTATTCTTGCTTGATTATTTTGTTTTTTATATTTTGTATATATGTTGATTGGTTTTAATCCTGTTATTGATTTTAATTCTAAAAGAATTGTTATTGGTTCTATGCCTAGTATTGCTTCTTTAAATGCTCGGCAATATTATGATTTTCCTTATAATGCTTTTTGGAAAATTATTTCGGTATTGTTTAATTCTTCTAATCCATTTGATAATTATTCTGATAAAATTAATTGCTTGTTAAATAATCGTATCGCTTTATGGGATTCTTTAATGAAATGCAATAGAGTGGGGAGCTTGGATTCAAATATTACTAATGAAATTCCTAATGATTTTAATGCTTTGTTTGATGAATATAAAAATATTGATTTTTTGATTTTTAATGGGCAACAAGCTTTTAAGTTTTTTAAAAAATACAATCCCGTTTTGTTAAAAAGATTCCCTTTCGCAATAATGCCTTCAACTAGTCCGGCTAATGCTTCTGTTGATTTTTTTGCAAAACTTGATGCTTGGAAAAAAGTGTTGCTGTTTTAATTATTATGTTATTATTATTTTATTTATTGTGAGGTTATTATGAATGATGTTTTAAATTTTTTATCGGAAAATACTATTCAATATTTTGCAACTATCGGTTTAGATGGTAAACCAAAAGTTCGCCCATTCCAGTTTATGATGGAAGTTGATGGAAAGTTATATTTTGCTACGGCTAATAATAAAAATGTTTTTAAAGAGTTATTGAATAATTCTTCTGTTGCTATGTGTAGTTTGAGTAAGGATTTTAGAGTCTTGAGAATTTCTGCAGATGTTGAATTTGTTGATGATGTTGATTTTAAAAAAGATTGTGTGGAAAAGCACCCTTTTGTTAAGAAAACTTATCAAAGCGGAGATAATCCTTTATTCGAAATGTTCTTTTTGAAAAATGTTGAGGCTTTTATTTCTGATTTAAAAGGGAATATTAAAAAATATCAGTTTTAAAATTATTGTTGCTCTTTTGCTATTTCCCATAGGTAAAATGATGCTATTGTGCAATAGGGTGAATATAACTCTTTGAATTCTTGAAATTTTGCTTTTGTTATTTCTGTTTTATGAAGTTTTTCTAATCCTTTTTTTAATGCGAAGTCTTTTAAGCTGAATATGTTTTTTCTTTGTAGTGTGAATATTAATAACATCTCTGCTGTCCAGTTGCCGATTCCTTTAAATGCTGTTAGCTGTTTGATTATTTCTTCGTCTGGTAGATTCCTTATTGCTTCGGGATTGAATTCTTTGTTTTGTATTAGTCTTGCTATTTGTTTTATGTATTCGATTTTTCTTGTTGGAATTCCTAGCTTGTTTATTATAGTTATGTCTGTATTTATTATTTCTGATGGTGTTATTTGTAGAAATTGATTTTTGAATTTATGCCATATTTTATCAAGAGAACTTGTTGATATTTGTTGTCCAATTATGTTGTATATGATTGATGAAAATATATTTGGGTTTATTTCTCTTTTTATTATTCCGTATTTTTTTATGTATGGTTTTAGTTTTTTATCCTTTTTTATAAGATAATTTGTTTCTTTTTCGCTATATTCAAAATATTGCTTATTTATCATATCTTTGTTTTTCAATTTGTAATAATTTTTGTTTTATTTTTAATCCTCCTGCGTATCCTGTTAGTTCTCCTTTTGAACCAATTACTCTATGGCAAGGGATTATTATTCCAATTGGATTTTTGTTGTTTGCATTTCCAACTGCTCTGTATGCTTTTTGATTTTTTATTTTTATAGCTATGTCTTTATATGTTCTTGTTTCTCCATATGGTATTTTTGTTAATTCATTCCAAACTGATTTTTGAAATTCTGTCCCTTTTGGATTTATTTTTATATTAAATGATTTTCTTGCTCCGTTTAGATATTCATTTATTTGTTGTATTGTTTGTTTTATTATTTCTGTTTCTTTGTTTATTGCATCTTTTATTATAGCTTTGTTGTTAAATGATATGTGTGTTATTTCTTTATCATTTGATATTATTTGTATTTTGCCAATGCTTGTTTTGTATATTTTATAATACATTTCTTAATCTTTATATAGGCTTTTTAATAGTTTTATTTCTTCTGCGTATCCTTCTAATTCATTTGGGGTTTCTAAATAAAATGGTAGGTGTTTTAATTTTGGATGGTTTATTATTTTTGTTATTGCTTCTATTCCTATAAAGCCTTGTCCTATTTTTTCATGTCTGTCTTTATGGCTTTTGTATGGATTTTTTGTGTCGTTTAGGTGTATAGCGTATAATTTATTTAATCCAATTATTTTGTCGAATTCGTATAGAGTGTCGTCTAGTTTGTTTATTATATCGTATCCAGCATCGAATATATGGCAAGTGTCCATACATACTCCGATTTTATCTTGGTATTTTGTTTGTGATATTATCTGTTGTATTTCTTGAAATGTTTTTCCGATTTCTGATCCTTTGCCAGCCATTGTTTCGAGCAAAACTATTGTTGTTTGTGTCGGACTTATTATTTGGTTTAGCATATCTGATATATATTTTATTCCGATTTCTTCTCCTTGGCCTGTATGTGAACCTGGATGAAAGTTATAATAATTATTTGGTATTAGTTCCATTTTTTGTATGTCGTCTGCCATTGTATTTATTGAAAAATTTCTTATTGCTTCGTCTTTTGAACAAGCATTTAATGTGTATGGTGCGTGGGCAAGTATAGGTCCAAAATTATTTTCTGACTTTATTTTTAAAAATTCTGATATGTCTTTTTCATCTATGTTTTTTGCATTTCCTCCCCTTGGGTTTCTTGTGAAAAATTGAAATACATTTGCTCCAATTTTAAGTGCGTCATTAATCATTGCTTTGTATCCTTTTGATGCTGATAAATGACAACCTATTTTTAACATAATTACTCCTTTTGCTTTTAATTATATTTATTTATAATATATTAAAAAAAATATTAAATGCTATAATTTTTTGACTTGTATCATTTTATTATTTTTGTCAAAATAATCTTGTTTTTATTGAAAGGATTTTTTATGCGTTGTCCATTTTGCAATTGTTTAGATACTCAGGTTAAGGATTCTCGTATGGCTGATGATGGTTCATATATTCGTCGTCGTAGGTTTTGTCCTGAATGTGGTTCTAGATTTACAACATTTGAAAGAGTTCAATTGCGTGAAGTTATGGTCATTAAAAGTGATAATGTTGAAGTCCCTTTTGATAGAGAAAAATTATTAAAATCTGTTCAATTGGCTACTCGTAAGCGTGGTATTGATAATGAAAGAATTGATAAAATTGTTTCTAGTATACAAAGGCAAATAGAAACTTCTGGTGAAAGTTCTGTTTCTTCAAAATATATTGGTGATTTAGTTTTAAATGCTTTATTGAATTTAGATATAGTTTCTTATATAAGATTTGCTTCTGTATATAAGAATTTTAAGTCTGTAGAAGATTTTAATAAGATTATCAATAATATACATTGCTCCGATGATTCTTGTGTTGTTTTTGAAGATGATAAAAAAGAGCAAAATAAAAATAAATCTTTTGCTCCTAATAATAAATTAAAAGATAGTCTTTTTTAATTTTATATTTTGACAATTACATATTGTCCATTGTCTTGTACTCTGTATCCCTTTTGTTGTAGTGATGATATGATGCTGTTTCTATTTGATTGTATTTTTAATGATACTTGCATCATTTGAGGTGATAGAGCTTTTACATTATATGATTTTATGAAGTTTAAGTTTTTTAACATATTTTCAATACTTATAACATCATTTATTGAGCGTATTGTAAATACTGCGATTAGTTCAGCTCTATTATCTTTATTGTTTATAATATCTTTTTTATATATGGAATTTGTTATTTCTGATACGGCAGCAGCTATGTTTGAATATGGGTCTGCGTTGTTATCGAATCTTATTGTATAGTCTTCTGATGTGCCAGTATCAATTTTATTTACTTCTATTCTTGCTGATGAATCTGTTATTTCATATATTTTTGCTGTTATCACATTGTTTGCAGCATATGAGTTTGTTAGATTCATTAATTTTTCTGAATTTTCTTCGAAAGCTAAATTCATTGCTCCTGTTGAATTATTTGTGATTGTTTGTATAGGTATTATGTTTGTTTTATCATTTCTGATATATGTGTTTATTGATTGAGCAATTGATGGGCTTTGATTTGATAAACCTCCTGATTGAGCATCAATTACATATGGTATTAATAATGTATTTGATGGAGAATCTGTTATAAATTTAATTCCTTTGTTTGATAGGTATGAACCCAAGTTAGATACGCTGAAATTAAAATTTATACTTGCTTTATATTTTGTTGCTGATGATTGCTCTTTGTTTATTTCCATACTTGATATAAAAGAATCTAGAGTCTTTAATTCTATACTTTCATTTGATACAGAATCGTAATCTCTGCTTGTAAGAATCTTTTTTAATACTGTGTTATATGCAATCTTTTTTGCTTCATTTATTCCTTGTTTTTTAGCTTCTGATGAAGATGCTCCGTCTTGTTCAATTGTTATGTCTTGAACAGAGAATAAATTATTTGCAAATGTTGAATCTATTAAGCTGATTAATATTAATAGTATTAAAAATATTTTATTTGTTTTCATTTTATTTCTCCCAGTTTTTATTTAGATTTCTTTTCCTCATTTGCTATTAATTCAAATAATTTGTTTGCAACCATTTTTGATGCTATGTTTGATATATCTGGTGAAAATTGTTTTATAACTCTTGTTTTATTATTTAATTCCATTCCTTTTTCAAGCTCTGTCTTAATTGTGTTTTGAGTCATATCAAATGTTTTGTCTTTCAAATACTCTGTCATTGGAGCTTTTGATTTTGGAGTTGTTAGCAATGATATTGCATCTGAAACAGACATATCATCTATTGCTTTAAATATTATAGGTTCAGCAAGAGATATTCCTTTGTCTGCAATTTCGTTTAAATTTGTTTGTAAATCGTCAAGATTTATTACTATTCCAAATGTTGATTTTAATGCTGTTAATGCTTTATTTATGTCATTTGATGATAAGTTTATGTTATCACTTGCATTAATAAATTGTTGTTTTCCTTTTTCTACGTAGCTTCTTAATTTTGTTGATACTTCTTCTTTAGCTTTGCTTTTAAAGAATGCACAAGATGTTATTGTTGTGCTGAATATTGCTAATATTATAAATAAATATACGCTGTTTAGTTTTAATATATTTTTTAATTGCATTTTATCTTACCTTTCCTTTGTTTTTACATTTCTTTAACTGTTTTCATTCCTAATAAATAGCATAATAATTCCATTATTTGTTTTGTTAATAATGATATTGGCTCTTTACTTCCGGAAATTATTTCATTTGCATAAAAAGAATTGAATTTTTGTGCAATTTCAAATAAGTATTCGCAAATTATATGAGGCTTTTTTAAATCATATGCTCTGTCTATTATATCTGGTAGCTTTACTAATGATAATTGTAAGTCTCTTTCGTATTTGCTTTCTGGAATTTGTATTTCCTTTTTTTCTAAATCTTCTTCTTTTATGTTATTTTTTTGTAATATTGAATTTATTCTTACTATTGAATATAGAATATATGCTCCTGTTTTTCCTTCTGAAGCAACAGCTTTTTCCATATTGAATATATAATTTTGTGTTCTGTCGTTCATTAAATCTGCAAATTTTAATGATGATATTCCTATTATGGTTCCAATTTCTTTTTTATCTTTTTCTGATATATTTCTATCTTTTAATTTTTCGATTCCTTTTGAAATTGCCTCATTTATGGCTTCGTTTAATGTTATTGCTGTGCCATCTCTGCTTTTTAATGGTTTACCATCTTCTCCGCATATTGTTCCAAATTTTAGATGCTCTAAATGAGTTTCTGGTTTTACAAGTTTAGTTTTCCTTACAGCAGCAAATACTTGTTCAAAGTGTAGTGATTGTCTGTCATCAACTACATACAATATTTCATCTGGGTTAAATTTATTCATACGGTCTACTATTGTTCCGATATCTGTTGATGCGTACATCAATCCTCCAGATGTTTTTTCCATTATTATTGGTGGTAGCTTTTTACCATCTGTATATTCAGGAGGGAGTTCTATTATATATGCTCCGTTATCTAGTATAATTTCTCCTGATTTTTTTAGTTTTTCAATGGTTTCTCTTGTTATTTTATCTGCTGATGCTTCGCCTTCCCATAGATCGAATCTTGCATCTAATACTTCAATTATTTTCTTTGTGTGTTCTATTGATAAACTTGTAAATTGCTTCCATATTTTTGTTGCTTCTTCTTCCCCGTTTTGTAAATCATCGGTTGCTTTTAATGCTCTTTTATTGAAGTCTTCATTTTCTTTTGCTTTGTTAGAGGCTGTTGGATATATTTCATTTAAATCTTCTAATTTTACTCCTGTTTTATCTAATCCTCTATCTCGAATCTCTTCTATTATTAAACCCATAGGTTTTCCCCAATCGCCAAGATGAACGTCTCCGATTGTTTTATCACCTTTTATTTTACATATCCTTACAATTGATTCTCCAATTATAGTTGGCCTTAAATGACCCATATGTAGTTGTTTTCCTATGTTATAGCCGCCGTAATCTACTATTATTGTTTTGGATTTTTTGTTTTTGTTTATTCTGCTTTCTTTGTTGTGTAAAAGATTATTTGTTGTTTCTGATAAAAATTTATCGCTTAATTTTAAATTTATAAATCCGTTTCCAGCAACTGATACTTCTGAAAAAGTGTCTTTATCCTTGCTTAACTCTTCCTTTATTTCTTCTGCAATTTTTATTGGAGATTCTTTTTTTTCTTTTGCTAAACTGAAAGCTATGTTTGATTGGTAATCGCATAAATCTGGTCTGTCGGAAATTCTTATGTATTTTCCGTTTTGATCGGTATTTATTTTAAGCTTTTTAAATACTGATTTAATTATTTCATTTAGTTGATTTTCCATTTTTGATTTACCCTTCTTATGCTTTCGTATTTTAGATATTAGAAAATACATAAAAAAAAAGCAAGGTATTTCCTTACTTTTATTCAGACTTAATTTTACTTTTTTAATTAAGCCTGAGTTATCCTTTTACGAGAGCTGTTTTCAATGAATTGTAGTATTTCATTTGGCTTTGCGTATTTTTCGTATTCTTTTTTTACTCTTTCAAGTCTTATTTTGAATGTATCTTTTTTAGATACAAATAAATCTTTATAGAAATTTTTTAGTATTCTGATTTCTTCTTCTGATACTCCAGCTCTTTTTAAACCTACTAAATTTAAACCTCTTAATCTGAATGGGTCATATCCATCACCAATACAATATGGGACTACGTCGGAATCTACTCCTGACATTCCTCCGATGAATGCACCTTTTCCAATTGTGCAGAATTGAGCAACTGATGCATCCCCGCTTATTATAGCATTATCGTGAATATATGCCTCGCCAGAGAATTTTGAATAAGCAGAAGCAACTATATTATTTCCGAATATACAATCGTGACCAACATGAACATATTGTAAAAATACGCAGTTGTCTCCTATTACTGTTCCTTTATCCATATATTTTTCATCAATTTTTGGGCCGTTTGATGTTAATCCTGTTTCATAGAATCGTTTTGGAGTTCCTAATGTTATTGTGCAAGCTTCTCTGATTACGCAATTTTTACCTATTTCTAATGGCATTGATTCTTTTGTTCTGTAATACTTTAAATCGTTGTGCATTTCTCCAATAACTGCAAATGGGTATATTTCTGTTCCTTCTCCGATTGTTGTTTGTCCTGTTACAACTACGTGAGATTTTAATACAACATTCTTTTTTAAAACTACATCTTTTCCAACTGTGCAGTATGGTCCAATTTTTACACCTTCTTCTATTACTGCGCCTTCTTCAATTATTGCAGTTGGGTGAATATTTGTGTTTACTGATGACATATCATCGTCAATTACTGGATACATTTTCATTTTTGTTTTTAGATTTTCTATTGCCATATTTTTTTCTTAATCCTTTTGAAAAATTTTATTTCTTAAAGAGAATATATATAGAATCTGGAAAAATGTGTAATAAAAATATGTTTCAAAATATTACATATTGCAAAAGGTATAAAAAATTTTATAATACGGATTGGGTTATTTGATATGACCTGAGGTTTGATAGCCTCCATACGAAGTGCCGGCCAGCGCAATGCTGGAAGGTGGTAAAATAAATCATTAACACAGATTTTTATCTGTGCTCTTGGTGGTGAATATACCACACTATCTCTTCGTATAGCTATCAACTTCCAGTCTGTGAACTGAAAGATGGTTCATTGATTCGTTTAATAAAAAACAAGGAAGGAAAGAGCTATGGAAAATAAGAAAAATAGAAAAGTAAAATTATTTTTATTAGAAATGATTGTTTTAGGAGTTTTTAATTTTGTTGGAATAGAGCATGTATTTGCTCAAGATAAAAAAGAAACGCATATAACTATAAAAAAAGGATTAAATGATGAATTCCTTATTTTAAGTGGTAATGGTCCAGATGTGGAAGTTTATGAATGCGTTGAAAAGGTATGTGTTGAGACTCAATATTGGTGTGACCCTGGTGTTATTAATTATACTTTAAAAGTTGATAGTAGAGTTTGTGGAAATGGAGGAAAAGGAGATCATCCTCAACATGTAAATCTATATCCTGAGGATAATTGTCAGGCTAAAAAAGCGGTACATGTTTTTTGGAATTATAAAAAAGCTGATTGTGATTGGACAGATGAAGTATTTGGATCTCCGGATTATAAGAAATCGAAATGTTCTAAATATAAGTGCATAGCTTGGAAAGCTCCAGCAGATAAAGTTTTATCTTTGATGCCTCTTATTGGACAAGCAATGATTGATGTAAATTTAATTGAATATTAGTAGGTTTACTGGTCGGTTGTTGTTAAGGTTTTGCTCACCTTTATTTTTAAGGAAGATATTTTTAAAGACTTAATAAACACAATATCAGCTGGAAAGTTTGTAAGTTCATAGCACAACCTCCTTATTTCCTTTCCAGCTGGCCTTTTATTTATCTTAATTTAATCTTTTCTAATTTTCTTAAACACTACTTGCAAAAAAATAAAAAAAATCTATAATACGAAGCAAGTCATTAAAAATTAATGGCCCGAAGGCGTAGAAACCTTTATACAGTAGTAGCCGACCAGCGCAATGCTGGAAGGTGATAAAATAAAAACCAACGTCTTTGAAAGTGCATTTTTTGCATTTTTATAGGTATCGGGTAATATATCACGCTATCTTCTACTGTATAGTTTCTAACTTCCAGCTGTGAAGTTAAGAAAAGTAATTTTTTGTTTTTGCTTTTTTTGTTTCTCGGCTTTTGTGAATTTTTATAAGGGAAGGAAAAAGCTATGGTAAAAAATAAAATGAATAATAAAACAAAATTATTTTTATTTGAGGTGTTTGTTTTTAATTTTTTTTCTCTAATTGGAATTGATTTGGCATTTTCTGAAGAATTAAGTACAAAAGCAGTTTTAAAAAGAGAGGGACAAAATTTAGTTTTATCTGCAAATAATAAAAATTATAAGTTAAGTTGTAAAACTCCAGGTTGTATTGTTTATAAGTGTGCTCAGTATGGATGTAAGGATGGAAAACATTATATATCTGGGGAAACATCAGGGGTTAATACAAAATTTACTGCTGAATTTTATGGCTGTAATAATGTAGACAATAAGGTTGTTTGCTCATTTAGGCCAGGAGCTGTTGGTGGGTGTGGGGATCAAGGTACTCATTGGAAAACAATGGAAAATGGAAATTGTTCAACAGAGTCATTTACTTATTTTGCTGGTCATCCTATTACGTTTTGTAATAATGGATGGATTAGATTTACTGCTACTCCTTTTTGTGTTCGAACTGAATGTATGACACAGGGATGTACAGAATGGGAAATAAATGGAAAAGATTTCTTAGCATTATTTCCATCAGTTGGTATGGCTACAATAGATCCAAATAATATAGAATTTTAACTTTGGAGGATGTTATGAAAAAGTTTATTATATTTAATATAATATTATTGATTGGGTTGTCAGATTTATATTCAAATACATTTAATTATGATTCTGCTGATGGTAAAGATATAATGACAGCTATTGGTGGAAAAGGAAAAAAACAGCTTAAATGTAAAAAGATTGGATGTATATCTAATGCTAATGAGAAAATTTGTGGTGGTAGAGTTTTTTTTAATAATACTACTATGGATGGAACTTTCTGTGATAGTTATTATGGTTGTGGATATGGAGGAGATAAAAAGTGTAAGGTTAAAATTTATACTTATGTTGATACAGATTTACCTTTATCTTTAATGGGGAAGTTAAGTAAAAAGTATAAGAAAATTGAGAAAATAGAGGTTACTGATGAAAATGGTAATCAGATTGATGAATGTAAAGTAAGAAAGTGTAGCCAAGGTAATTATAATTGCTCTAATAGTGATTATTCTAATAAAGAAAGTATTAGTGAAATTGAAATATTTAGATATGAAGATCAGTCTTTAGTCTATAACTATTATCCTACAGATGAAATATATAAAGTACATTTAACAACAGGTAATAATTGCTCTGGATATTATGTAGATTATTCTTCTTCTCCTTCAGAAAGTAGATATATTACTGCAGAAGTAATTGATTCCCCTTGTTCAAAAGAAGGTTGTATTGAATGGGAAACAGATGCTTTGGATATATTAAGTATTATGCCAGATATTGGATTGGAGGCGATTAACACATATTTAATTGAATATTAATCAAGTTTACTGGTCGGTTTCGTTTGTGTTGGAAGCTATTACACCTTATATAATTTATGAATATATTTTTATTGTTTCTTGATTATCAGATGAGTGAGTTTTTAAGTTCATAGCACAACCTCCTTATTTCTCATTCATCTGACTTTTTTTATTTTCAATTTCTTTAATTAATATTATTTAATTTTTTTATTATTTAATTTATGGTTATTCTTATTTTATTGAAGCTTTTATGATGGATTTGGTTGCCGAAGAATGATTTTTTTATGCACAACCTCCATTCTTCGGCCTTTATAGAAATTTTAAATTTTTAGAATTGTTTTAGAATTATTTCTAATTTTTCAATTAAAATTATAGTTGATTGTTCTTTTAGTTTCATATCTTCTATTAAATCTTTATCTGCATTATTTATGAAACCTTCATTTGATAGTTTTGATTTTATTCCATTTAAATATTTTGTTTTGTTTTCTAATTCTGATTTTAGCATTTCATTTACTTTTTGCCAATCAACAGAATCTATTTTTATAAAAGATATTGTCCCATCTTTTATAGGTAAATCTACACTTTGTTTGTCTGTGTTTTCACAAATATTTACTCTTCCTAAATTGCTTATCATTTTTTTAGCAATTTTGCTGTTTGATATAAATTCATTGTTTATTTTACAATCAATTATTTGTGAAGCTAATCCTATATTTGATTTAAATGACCTTATTTGTTCTATTATTTCAAATGTATCATTTGTTAGTGTCTTATTTGCTTTTTTATAATTTTCAAATAAAGAATCGTCTATTTCTGATGGTAAGATTGATGAAGCTATGAATTTATATTCAGTATCTCCTATTTCTTGCCATAGATGTTCTGTTATAAATGGCATATATGGATGTAGCAATTGTAATGCTTTTTTGAAAGTATATTTTGCAATTTGTTTTGTTTGTTCTTTTTCTGATTCATTTTCTGTATCAGTTAGAATTACTTTTAATGCTTCTATATACCAGCTACAAAAATCGCTCCATATAAATTCGTATATATACATTATTGATTCTGATAGACGATAATCTTTTATTGCTGTATCAATTGATTTTATACATTTGTTTAATTTTTCTAAAATCCAGACGTTTATATCAGTTAAGTTATGAAAATCATTTATGATATCGTTTTTAGATAAATCTTTTGCTTTTAATATGTCATATCTTTCTAAAAATTTTGTAGCATTATATATTTTAGTGCTGAAATCTCTCCAACCTTCAAGTTGTTTTTCATTAAACTTTACATCTGCACCTGGCTTTGTTTGAGATACTAAATAAGCTCTTAATGCATCAGCTGAATATTGCTTTATCATATCCATTGGGTCTATACCATTTCCTTTGGATTTGCTCATTTTTTGACCTTTTGAATCTCTCATTAAGCCGTGTATGAATATGTGTTTAAATGGAGGAACTTTGTTCATACAGTATGTTCCTGCCATAATCATTCTTGCTACCCAATAGAATATTATGTCGAATCCTGTGATTAAAATTGTATTTGGATAGAATTTTTTTAAATCCGGAGATTCTGTGTTTGGCCAACCTAATGTCGCAAATGGCCATAGTGCTGATGAAAACCAAGTGTCTAGGACGTTTTCATCTCTTGTCAAATCTGATTTTGATATTTCTTTACCATATTCTTTGCTTGCAGATTTTATTGCTTCTTCTTCTGATATTTCACAGAACATTTTGCCATCTGGTCCATACCATACTGGAATTTGGTGTCCCCACCATAAAGACCTTGAAATACACCAAGGTTCTATATTTTCCATAAAGTGGAAATATATATTTTCGCGATATTTTGGTATGAATTTTATGATTTCTTTTTTTACTACATCTATTGCTCCATATTTTTCAATTAGAGTTTTTGTGTCTACGAACCATTGTTCTGTCATCATTGGTTCAATGATAGTTCCTGACCTTTCTCCGTATGGGATTACTGATTTTGTTTTTTCTATTTTTTCTAATATTCCCATTTGTTCCAAATCTGATACAACAGCTTTTCTTGCATCAAATCTGTCCATTCCTTGATATTTTTCAGGTGCATTTTCGTTTAGTTTTGCATTTAAATCAAATACTGAAATCGCTTCTAGGTTATGGCGTTTTCCAACTTCATAGTCGTTGAAATCGTGAGCAGGAGTTATTTTTACTGCTCCTGTTCCTTTTTCTGGATCTGCGTATTCATCTGCTATAATAGGAATTTCTTTATTGCTTATAGGAATAATAGCTGTCTTTCCTATTAAATGTTTAAGTTTTTCATTTTCTGGGTGTATAGCAATTGCTACGTCAACAAATATTGTTTCTGGGCGAGTCGTTGCTATAACTATGTAATCATCTTTACTATCCTTTAATGCGTATCTGATGTAGTGCATATAATGTGTTTCTTCTTTTGATTCTACTTCTAAATCTGATACTGCTGTTTGTAATCTTATGTCCCAGTTTATAAGTCTTAATCCTTTATAAATTAAACCTTCTTTATATAGATTGACGAAGAATTGTAAAACTGCTTTTGATAAGCCTTCGTCCATAGTAAATCTTTCTCTGTCCCAATCTGGAGAAATTCCTAATGCTTTGAATTGATTTATTATCATTCCGCCAGAGTATTTTTTCCAATCCCAAACCCTTTGTAAGAATTTTTCTCTTCCTAGGTCGTATCTGGATATACCTTCTTTATCCATTTGTTTTTCTACAACCATTTGAGTCATTATTCCTGCGTGGTCAAGTCCTGCTTGCCATAAGACATTTTTACCTTTCATCCTGTTATAACGGACTAGGACATCTTGAATTGAGTTATCCATTGCGTGTCCTAAATGAGCAACTCCTGTAACATTTGGAGGAGGCATCATTACACAAAAATTTTCTTCTGGATTGTCTGATGCTTTTGATACATCTGTTTTGAATATTCCTGCTTTTATCCAAGCGTCATATATTTCTTTTTCCAATTTTTCAAAATTGAATCTGTTTTCTAGCATTATTTTATCCGTTTTTTTATGATGAAATTCTTATTATTTTTGTATTATTAAAGAATATATAAAAGAATTTAAAATACAAGTGAAATATTGTTTTTAAAAGGCCAGCTGGAAAGGAAATAAGGAGGTTGTGCTATGAACTTACAAACTTTCCAGCTGATATTGTGTTTATTAAGTCTTTAAAAATATCTTCCTTAAAAATAAAGTTTTTTTAGTATTCAATTAAGTTTGGGTCTACACGAGAGATACCAATTTCTGGCATAGCTTTTAATATGTCCATTACATCAAGTTCAATGTATTCAACTTCTCTGTTATTAAAATGATTTGGGTCGCTACTTGTGCTATACATTACACTTCCATCAGAAAATTTATGTTCGTATACATCTTTATTTGTGCAATCACTCCATTCTCTTCCATCTATTGTTGATCCTAATTTTGTATACTTTCCACAGAATACTATGTTTTGCCAACCTCTATTAGATGATGGGGGATTAATAGAATCATTGAAATTTAGTAGATTTCTACAATTTGAAGTATCAGTAGTACAAAATTTTGTAACAGATACTGCTTTACCTTTGCTATATCTTAATTTAATTTTTTGTGATTGTTCTTGAGCTTTAATGTATTGATTACTTGATAAGCATAGAATTGCAATAAACATAAAAGTGATTTTTGCAATTTTGCTTTGTAATTTATTTTCTTTAAAAATACTTGTTTTTTTATTTACTATTTTTTCCATAGCTTTTTCCTTCCTTGTTTTTTAGTTTAACAAAAACTGACTACTTTCTTTCAGCAATCAGCTGGAAGTTGAGAACTATGTAAGCTTTATAGTGTGGCATATTCACCACCAAAGGCGCCGGTTTTCCAGCGTTAATGACTTATTTTACCACCTTCCAGCAATTTATAGCTGGTCGGCTTGCTTACTAAGGCTCTCACACCTCGGGTCGTATTTCGACTTAGTTTTTATTATAGTTTTTTTTATATCTTTTGCAATAATGTTTTTGTTTGCTTTTTATTAGTTTCCTTTTGATATTTATTAAATTGTATTTTTTCTATTTTTATTATATTGACTTTTGGATATTGTCTATTATAAAATTTTGTCAATTATTTTATTGTAATAATATTTTTAAGGAGTTTGTGATGACTGATAGAATTTTAAAGAAATTATTTAGGGGTAAAAAGATAGATATTTTGGATATATCATATCTTTTTAAGTCTTTTTAAGAGTGGTATTTATATTGATACTAAATATGGTAAAGCTGTAATTGTTTATCCCGGTATGAAATACTACAATGGGATTGATACAATTATAATACCAGAAAAAGGTGTGATAGTTGAAAGTAGCAACGGAGATATTTATAAATATATTTCTGAAAGTAATTTATAAAATTTTTGCTTTTAATTAAAATAACGCAACTTTTATTTTTGAGTTGCGTTATTTTTTTATCTAATTATCAAAAATTAAATAATTATTCGTTTTCTTCTTTTGCTTTTATTGATGGAGCCTCTTTTTGTTTTATGTTTTTTATTGTTCCATTTATTACCCCACCTTTTTCTATAACTAAATTATGGTAAAATAATTTTCCTTTAATATTTCCTGTTGCATAAACATATAATGTCCCTGTTACTGTTAAAGAACCATCAAATTCTCCGCTTATATGTGCTTCTTCAACAATTGCTTCTCCGGTGAATAATCCTCCGTTTATTATATCTAATGCTCTTGCATCTTTTATGTTTGCGTTTAATTGGCCTTCTATTACTAAGCTGTCGCATACATCAATATCACCAGATATTTTTATGTTTTTTCCTATTACTAATTGCTTTCCATCGTTTTTATTAATTACTGTATGTGTTTGGCTGTAATTAAATACTGGTGTTTGCATAATTCCAGGTTTTTTATAATCGTTTAGTTTTGACATAATTCCGTTCCTCTTCAGTTCATTAGTTTTATCTTTTATATGGTATGGAATTTATTAAAAAAAGCAAGTATGAATTTAATATAACCCTTTATTTATTATATCTTGTAATTTATTCAGAAATCTGGATATATGAAATCCATCGCATACTGTGTGATGCACTTATATTGATATAGGTATAAATATTTTCCTATTTTCTTCTGTGTATTTTCCTATTGTAGATATTTGAAGTAAGTAATCATATCCTTTTTTATGTTAAGATTAAATACTTAAAAAGTTATCCAAGGTATTATTGATACATTAAATATGTTTTTGGTGTTTGTGGATTTGATATTATATCTTTACTGTTTTTATTCTATATATTTTTGAATGTTTCTGTTTCGGAATTAAAATATGTATATAAAGGTCTAATTTATCGTATATTCTAACGATTCCTTTTGTATTTGTAGCGATTCTAAATTCTTTGTGTGAATTTACTAATTTTCTTATTAAAAATATTATTGTTTGTGATATTTTTAAATTTAACTCTTTTATTTTTGTTATATCGATTTTAGTGTATATGCTATACATGCAAGGGATATTTTGTGTAAAATGTTTGTAGTAAATATTTCTTTCCCAATTATTTAAATTTATTGCTTTAAATATTAGGATTTCCTTTGTTTTTTTATAAAAATATTTTTGCATTTTTTATTGTTATTTATGTTTTTTGTAAAGTATTATTTGATATTTATTTTTGCTTATATTTTTTATTTATTTTTTGATTTGTTTTGTCAATTCTTTTTGTCAAAAAATGCTTGCGGTGATTTTTAATTTTTTGTATAATTCGTCTTATCTGGTTTTTACTCAGAATTGTTAAAAGGAATTTTCCATAACATTTTTTGCGTTGGAAAGGGAATATAAAAAGGAAGGAAAAATGAAAAAAGAAAATAATAAAAACTTATCTAAAAATAATAATGTAACAAATAAGGCTCAGGTTGCTTATTTCTTGTGGTTAGAAAAAGGTTGTCCAGAGAGTATGGAAGAAGCTGTTTATATGTCAGTTGCTGATCGTCAATGTCCAGCTGGCGTTGATAAAGCAATATGGGATAACGCAAAAGCTAGATTAGCAAAACGTGTTTATGAAATAGCTAATATTAAAAAAGCTGTTGCTAATGAAGATAAAGTTGAAACTTTGAAATCTGATGTTTCAGTTGATAAAAAAGCAGAAGTTAAGAAACCAGAAGCAAAGAAAGTTGTAAAAGCTGTTAAAAAAGCAAAAGCAGTTGCTAAAAAGGTTGAAAAGAAAGTTGAAGCTAAAAAAGCTGAAATTAAAGCTGTTGTAAAAGCAGAAGTTAAGAAACCAGAAGCAAAGAAAGTTGTAAAAGCTGTTAAAAAAGCAAAAGCAGTTGCTAAAAAGGTTGAAAAGAAAGTTGAAGCTAAAAAAGCTGAAGTAAAGAAGATTGCTGAAAAAGCTAAAGCTCCAGTTATTTCTATTGTTAAAAAAGAAGAAGTAAAAAAAGCTGTTAAATCTGTTAAAGCTAAATCCTCTTCATCTAAACCAGCGAAGAAAATCGTTAATAAGGTGAAGAAAAATGATCCGCTTACAGAAGCTTTGAATAAAGCAGAAAGCAAAATTGTTTCTATTACAAATCATAATTTGAAGAAAGTTGTAAATAAATAATTTGTTTTAGAATTTGAATTTTAGCTGGATCGAAAGGTCCAGTTTTTTATTTTTATTTATTGATTATTTTTTATGTTAGCTATATAAAATAAAAGTAATTTAACCGATGAAAGAGGTGTCTTATGTTAGATATAAAATTTATACGTGAAAATGTTGATATTGTTAAAAATGCTATAAAGGTTAAAGGGGTATCTTGTGATTTGGATGCTTTATTAAAACTTGATGAAAAAATTATTGCTAATAAAACTGAAGTTCAAGGTTATCAAGAAAAAGTTAATGCTTTGTCAAAGCAAATTCCTGTTGCTTCTGATGATGATAAAAAGAAAATGGTGGAAGAATCTAAAAATTATGGGGATAAAATTAAAGCTTTAGAAAAAGAAATAGAACCTGATTTAAAAAAATACAATGCTTTGTTGATGAGTGTTCCTCAAATTCCTGATCCTTCTGTTCCTGTTGGGGCTGATGATTCTGAAAATGTTGTTATTAAAACTAATGGTGAAATAACAAAATTCGATTTCCAACCTAGAGATCAGATGGAATTAACAGAACTTAATGATTGGGTTGATTTTGACCACATAGCAAAAGTATCTGGGGCAAGAATTTATGCTTTGAAAGGAGAACTTGCTCGTTTGGAAGTTGCTTTACATATGTATGTTTTAGATAAACTTGCTAAAAAAGGTTTCCGTCAGATTAGTTGTCCTTCACTTTGCAAAATTGATGCTTTATTTCAAGCTGGGCATTTCGTAGGTGATGATCCGTCTGTTATGGATAATGATGTTTATAAAATTGAGAAGGATGAGCTTTGTTTAGCTGGAACTTCTGAAATTATTATAAATGCTTTGCATCAAGGTGAAATCTTAAATGAAGATGATTTACCTGTTTTATATGCTGGTTATTCTCCTTGTTTCAGAAGGGAAGCTGGGGCTGCTGGTAAAGATACTCGTGGTTTAGTTCGTGTTCATCAATTTATGAAGGTTGAAGAATTTGTTATTTGTAAAAATGATATTGAAGAATCTAAAAAATGGCATCAGGTTTTACAAAATTCTATGGAAGAATTATGTGCAGATATGAATATACCTTGCCACGTTTTAGAAGCTTGTACAGGTGATATGGGATTTAATAAAATATATATGACTGATGTTGAAGCTTGGGTTCCTTCACAAAATAAATATCGTGAGGTTTCTTCAACTTCTACTATTGGAGATTTCCAAGCTCGTAGAACAAAGTTAAGATATCGTGAAAATGCTACTGGTAAAGTGCAATATTGCCATACTTTAAATAGTACTGGTGTTGCTACTCCTAGGTTTTTAGTTGCTTTTATTGAAAATAATCAGAATGCTGATGGTTCTGTTAATATTCCTGAAAAGCTACGTCCTTATATGGGAGGAGTTGAAAAAATCGGTGGTAAAAAATAATTATTTTTTCAAATCTTTTATCTTTAAAAGCTGGTGTTTATTATCAGCTTTTTTTTATTACTTTTATTTATCATTGCAAAATTATCATAAAAAACTATAATTGTTTTTTGATTGGGGGATAAACCAATCAGAGGTGTCAGAGCCTTTACATCAAGTAACCGACCGGCGATTTGCTGGAAGGTGGTAAAATAAGTCATTTGTCGTGCTGTCTTTCAGTGCGCGTCTTTTGTGGCGAATATGCCACACTATCTCTTGATGTATAGTTCTGAACTTCCAGCTGTTAGCTGAAAGGTTGATGGCGTTTTTTGTTAATTAAATAAAAAATAGGGAGTGTGAGCTATGGAAAATAAAAAGAATAGAAAAGTAAAAATATTTTTATTTGGAGTGTTTATTTTAGGAGTTTGTAATTTTGTTGGATTAGAGCAAGGTATTGCTCAAGATAAAAAAGAAACGCATATTACTATAAAAAAAGGTTTAAATGATGATTTTATTATTTTAAGTGGTAATGGTCCGGATGTGAGAATTGCTGAATGTGCTGAAAAGGTATGTGTTCAGATGAGTTATTGGTGTGATCCGGGTAGTGTTGGATATATTCATGATGTGAATAGTGATGTTTGTGGAAATGGTGGAAGAGGGAAACATCATAAAACAGCATATTTAGATTATAATAGTAATTGTCAAGCTAGAGTAAGAACTAAAACTAGTTATAAAACTTGGGAAGGTTGTTATGATTTATATTCAATAGTTGGCTCGCCATCTTATAAGAGATCTGGATGTTCTAAATATAGATGTATAGCATGGAAAGCTCCAGCAGATAAGGTTTTATCTTTGATGCCTCTTATTGGACAATCAATGATTGATGTTAATTTAATTGAATATTAGTAAATTTTTTGGTCGGTTTCCTGCTTAAATTTATGTGTCTATTTTTATGGTTTTGAATGACGACTTGTGAGTAATTTTTGCACAACCTCTTATTCACAGGTCGATTTTTTTATTAAAAAAAGCCTGATTAAAACAGGCTTTTTAAAGTTTTGATGTTTAGAAGTTTTATTCTTTATCTTTTTCCTTATCTTCTTCTTTTTCATCTTTAACTTTTGTAGCAGGAACTTCTGTTGCTTCTGGAGCTTCATCAGAAATTACCTCTTCTTCTTGTGGAGGTGCTATTGTCAATACAGTAGGATTGTGTTCTTCTGTAATTGTTTCAACAAGCTTTGCTCCTGATGGTAGCTTCAAGTCTGCCATTGTTATTGAATCTGCTATTTCCAAATCTGTGATATCTATTACTATACTTTCTGGAATGTTTGATGGTAGACATTTAATTTTTACTTCTCTGTGAACTATGTTTAATAGTCCGCCAAGTTTGATTCCTTTACATACATCTGTTCCAATTATTTCTAATGGAATTTCGATTTCGATTTCTTTCTTTGGATCAATTCTTAAAAAATCTACGTGTAATGGTGTATCTTTTACTTTGTGATATTGTATATTATGACAAAGTGTTAATTCTTCTTCTTTACCATCTATTTTTAATACGAATTGTCTTGTTTTAAATCCCTTTATCTTTGTTTGAACTATTAATGCTCTTGGGTCTAGTTCTATTGATATAGGGGCTTGTTTGTTTCCGTATATTATGGCTGGTATTAATCCATTTCTTCTGATGCTACGTGCGACCCCCTTGCCAACACCTGCTCTTGAAGAAACTTCTAGTGTTACTTTATTTGACATTTTATTTTCCTTTTATTTTTTGTTTATTTAAATTGGAAGCCTCCAAGGGTGTCTTCCCAATTTGACTTATTAGAGTATATTTATTTCTTGTAAAAATCAATATAAATATGTTTTTTTTATAATTTATATGCTATGTTTCCTTGTAATCATTTCTTTTACATGGTATTATTTTACTTGTTTTTTTATGAATTAAAACCTTGAAAAATTAAAACTTTAATGTATTATTATGTTGATTTTAGTTAATATTGTTTCAAGAATAAGATTTTTGCGGGGGTAATATATGACTGTTATGATGCCGAAAGCTACGGCTGTGTGGTTAATTGAAAATACAACTTTGACTTTTGAACAAATTGCAAGATTTTGTGATATGCACGAATTAGAAGTGCAGGCAATTGCTGATGGTGATGCTGGAAATATTATTGGTATTTCTCCTATTCAAAATGGACAATTGACTGCTGAAGGTATTGCTGAATGTGAGAAAAATCCTAATAAGCATTTGAAATTAGACGAAGGTGTTAAGCACTTTATTGAAGAAAGTAAAAAGGTTAAACATAAATATACTCCTTTGATACAAAGAAAAGATAGACCTGATGCTATCGCTTGGATTTTGAAAAATCATCCTGAAATATATGATGCTCAGATTTGTAAGATTTTAAGAACTACTAAAAATACAATTGAGTCTATTCGTAATAAAACTCACGCTGATATTATTAATATTAAGCCTAGAAATCCTATTGCTTTGGGATTGTGTACAGAAGAGCAATTACGAAAAGCTATTGATATGGGGTTAAAACGTTCTAAAAGAGCTCCGATTGTTGTTGAAGCTCCTGTTTTTGATGAAGATGATAAGTCTTCTGATGATTTAGAATAATTATTTTTTGTTTTTATTATGCTCGAAACTTTCTTTTTGATAGTGCGAGCTTTTGTTATAAATTGTTTTTTGTTCGGGGAAAGTGTATGTCAGATAAAAAAATTGATGATTTAACAAATAATTTCTTTATAGATTCTTTAAGTGATAATATTAAAAAATTAATACGTAAACATCAATCAACAGAGATTATTTCTCATAAGTTGATTTGTATTGCTTCTGAAAAAGATGGTTTGTCTAGTGATGAGTTGGAAGAGGTTATTGCAACTTTAGATGATATGAACTGGACTATTGAATATGATGATGACGATTCTGCAGAATTTTCTGATGATGATATAGATGATGATATTACAGAACCAGATGAAGATGGTAGTTTATATATGGGTTCTGATGATGATGATGATACTTCTTCAAAAAATGTTTCTAATGTTGAACAATATGATGAAGATTCTGATGTAGGAACTGTTAATGATGACCCTAAATTAAGAGAGTTTTTAAATTCTCATAAGGATATTTCTGATACATCTTCTTTATCAATGATACGTAGTGTTGACCCATTTAGAACTTATGTTCGTAATATGGGTAATATTGATTTATTGACTAAAGCTGGGGAAATTACTATTGCAAAGCGTATTGAGGCTGGTCGTAAGCTTATGATTGAGGGTATTTGTAAATGCCCTATGTGTTTGCAGATGATTTTATCTTGGTATGATGATTTAATTGCTGAACGTGTGCAGTTGAGAGATATTATTAATTTGGATTTAATGTATAATGGCTCTGGTCCAGAAGATGTTGATGATAATATTGACGATATAGACCCTGATGAAATGGATGCTGAAATGGCTATGGATGGTAAGATGTCAGATGATTCAGAACTTGATGATATGGAAGATTCTGATGAATCTGAAGATTCTGATTATGAGGATTCTTCTTCTGTTTCTAATGCTTATATGGAAGAGGCTTTACGTCCTGTGGTTATTGAAACTATGGAGAATGTTAAAAAGGTATTCGCAAAGCTTTATAAAATACAAATGGCTAATTTAGAAGGATTTATTGAAAATGCTAAATTTACTCCTGATTATGGTAAAAAGTACACTTCTAATCTTTCTTCTTTGGTTGAACTTTTGAATACTATTAAGCTTAATGATGCAAGAGTTGCTGAAATTTTAGATGCTTTAACTCAAAATCATAGACACTTGATTACTCTTGAAGGTAAAATTTTACGTATTGCAGAAAATTGCAGAATATCTCGTGATGATTTCTTAAATAATTACACTGACGAGGAAATGAATCCTAAATGGCTTTCTAAAATAGCTAAAAGTTCTGATAAAAAATGGCAAAAGTTTGCTACTGTTCATAAAGATGAAGTTTCAAATATTAGAAATGATATTTTGAAAGTTTGTAGAACTACTGGTTTGCCTGTTGCTGAATATAAAAAAGTTGTTGAGATTGTTTTAAAAGGTGATAGGGAATCTAATAAAGCTAAACAAGAAATGATTGAAGCTAATTTACGTTTGGTTATTTCTATTGCTAAACGCTATCAGAATCGTGGTTTACAGTTCTTGGATTTGACTCAAGAAGGTAATATCGGTTTGATGAAAGCTGTTGATAAGTTTGAATATCGTCGTGGTTATAAGTTTTCTACTTATGCTACTTGGTGGATTCGTCAGGCTATTACTAGGTCTATTGCTGATCAAGCAAGAGTTATTAGAATTCCAGTTCATATGATTGAAACTATTAATAAGTTGAAAAAGATTTCTAGGCAGATTATGCACGAAACTGGAAGGGAAGCTACCTATGAAGAATTGGCTGCTAAAATACACTTGCCAGTTGAAAAGGTTCGTAAGGTTATGAAAACTAAAAATAATCCTATTAGTTTGGAGTCTCCTGTTGGTGAAGATAATGAAAGCTCTTTTGGAGATATATTAGAAGATGAAAATGCTTTACGTCCGCTGGATGTTACAATTTATTCTAATTTAAAAGAAATTACTACTCGTATTCTTTCTACTTTAAGTCCTCGTGAGGAAAAGGTTTTGCGTATGCGATTTGGTATTGGTATGAATACAGATCATACTTTGGAAGAAGTCGGTAAACAATTTGCTGTTACAAGGGAAAGAATTCGCCAGATTGAAGCAAAAGCTTTGAAAAAATTAAAACATCCTACTAGAGCAAAACGTTTAAAAACATTCTTGGAAAATTAATTGTTTATTGCTTGTTTTATAAGTATTTACCTATTGAAAATAGGCTTCTTTTTTGGTATAATTTTTTATTGAGATATTATTGGAGAGAGAGAATGTATAAAAATAAACTAAAAATATTCATAGTATTTATTCTTGTTTTGTCTTTTGGAATTGTTAATTTGAATGGAGCTTATGCAGAAGATAGATGGGGTGGAGTTAATACTCAACAATCAACTCTTCCTTCTGTTACTTCTGATGGAATGAGTCAGAGTTATGCTTCTCAAAATGTAGAAGTAAGAAAGGATTTAGAAAAAGTTAATAAAAGTAAAAAGGGGTGGGATATAACTAAAGCTGTTATGGGTGCTACTGCTGCTTTGGGTGCTGGTGTTGCAATAGCTGGCTTTGTTGCTCCTGGTTTGGATCAAAATGCAAGAACTGCAATGATTGCTACAGGCTTACCTGTTGCTGCTGGAGCTGGTGTAACAGCTTTTATTGCAGATGGTCAGTCTAAAGAATTGAGAAGAAAATCTTTAAATTTAGAAGGAAGAATTGAGGATAATTGGGATGCTATGACAAGAAATGCTCAAGTCGGTCAGGATATAGTTTTAGCAAATAATATGAAACAATCAGGACTTTCAAATAGTTCTACAAATGCTATGCATGCTGGAGCAGTTGAGGATATATATTTTGGACCAGTTGGGGGAGGTAATGTTCCTAATCAAAATGGAAATAATCCTCCTAATAATCCGCCTGCTACACCTCCGACTAGAGATATTCCTTCAGGTGGAAATGCTGAAAATGGAGGAACTGGAAATAATTTATGTTGTTTTGTTTATACTTATGATAGTGTAGATATGTTTCGTGTGGTTCGCGAAATGCTTAAATATTCTGTTGTTCCTTGTAGTCCTGATCCTGGTGATGCTAAATTTATTTATCATAGAACTCCATCAAATGGAGAATCTTATTCAGATTTAGAGAGAATTTGTTATAATAAATATATCGAAGTTTTTAATAAGCGTAGAGCTTCTAGATAAACCTATCTAATATTAATTTTGCGGAAAGGGAATTTATGTTCTCTTTCTTTTTTTTTCTTGTTATTTTTGCTTCGTTATCTAATAAATTGTTTTGCATTTCTTCTGCGGATTTTGATGTTCCTGCTTCATTTATAAATGATATATATTTTTCTATGTTTTCTGATATTAATTCTTCGTTTAATTTATTTGTAAATTCTTTTATAGATTCTATTGTTTCGTTTTTATATCCATCTTTTTCTTTATGCTCTGGAAGACCTATTATTATTGCTGTTGGATTATATTCTTTTATTAAGTTTGTCCAAAAGTTTTCTTTTTGTCTTATTTCATTTTGTATTACCGGTTTTATTGGTATTGTAAATGTGGCATTTTCATCAGTTATTGCTAATCCTATACATTTTTTTCCCCAATCTATTCCTAGAATAGTTTTATTTTTTTCTGTTGTTATAATTTCTTTTAATTTGTTGCAATTTACTATCATTGATGTTAAATTCTTTTCTATTGTAATTTTGATATTTTATCATTATTTCATTTTTCTAATTTGAAGATAACAATAAATAAAAGGGTAAGTCAAATGAGTTTTTCTAAAGATGATGTTAAAAATGTTGCTATGTTAGCTAGATTATCATTTGATGATGATAAATTGCAAAAAATGCAAACTGAATTGAGTGCTATCATTGATTGGGCGGATGCTTTGCAAAGTGTTAATACAGACGATGTTGAACCTTTATTCAATGTTTCTGATAAAAATGCTCCTATGCGTGAAGATAAAGTTGTTATGATGAATAATCGTAATGATGTTTTGCAAAATGCTCCTGATTCAGATGATAATGATGATATTTTGAATAGACAATTTTTTGCTGTTCCTAAAATGATAGAATAACTTTTTTGTTTGTGAGGGTATTATGACTATTTTAACAGATTTGACTATGCTTGAAGTAAAAAAATCTTTGGAAAATAAAGATTTTTCTGCTGTTGAATTAACAAATGCTTATATTGATAATATTAAAAAGCATAAAGATTTGAATTGTTTTATTACTGAAACTTTTGATAGAGCTATTGATGATGCAAAAGCTACTGATGATCGTATATCAAAAGGTGAAAGTTTGAAGTTACTAGATGGTATTCCTATCGCAATGAAAGATTTGTTTTGTACAAAAGGAATATTGACTACTGCTTCTTCTAAAATATTAGGTAATTTTATTCCTACTTACGAATCTACTGTTTCTCAAAAATTGATTGATGTAGGTTCTGTTTTGTTAGGTAAAGTTGCTTTAGATGAATTTGCTATGGGTGGTTCTACTAAAACATCTTATTATGGTATAGTTAAAAACCCTTATAAAGATAAAACTCGCCCTGATAAAATTTTAGTTCCTGGTGGTTCTTCGGGTGGTTCTTCTTCTGCTGTTGCTGCTGGACTTGCTTTGGGAGCTACTGCTACTGATACTGGTGGTTCTGTTCGTCAACCTTCTGCTTTTACTGGTATTGTTGGTATTAAACCTACTTATGGAAGAGTTTCTCGTTGGGGATGTGTTGCTTTCGCTTCTTCTCTTGATACTTGTTCTGTTATGGGGCGTAATGTTATAGATGCTGCTTTAATGTTGCAGGCTGTTTCTGGATATGATGAAAAAGATTCTACTTCTTTTAAATCTGATGTCCCTAATTGGTTTGATGATTTACAAAAAAATTCAGATCAATCTTTAAAAGGTATTAAAATTGGTTTACCAAAAGAATATTTTGAAAATATATCAGAAGAGTTAATGAATGTTATACAGGCTCGTATTAATGATATGAAAAATTTAGGGGCAGAGTTTATTGATATTTCTCTTCCTTCTACTAAATATGCTTTGCCTGTGTATTATATAATTGCTCCTGCTGAAGCTAGTGCTAATTTGGCAAGATATGACGGTGTTCGTTTCGGATTTAGAAGTTTAAATGATAATAAAGAATTCGAATCTTTAAATGATATGTATATAAAAACTAGAACAGAAGGATTCGGTGAAGAAGTTAAACGTCGTTTGATGATTGGAACTGCTGTTTTATCTTCTGGTATGTATGACCATTATTTCTTAAAAGCTGCAAAAGTTCGTCGTATAATATCTAATGAATTTGCTGATGCTTTTAGTAAGGTTGATGTGATTATGACACCAACTGCTACTGGTGGCGCTTTTGCTGTTGATGATGTGATGAGCCCTATTGATATGTATATGAATGATGTATTTACTGTAGCATCTAATTTAGCTGGGGTTCCTGCAATTTCTATACCAGCAGGTAATGATAGCAAAACTGGATTGCCTTTTGGTATGCAGTTGATTGGTAAAATGTTTGATGAAAGTTCTATTTTAAGAACTGCTAATATTGTTGAAAAGACTGTTGCATTTGATAACCGTCCAAGTAAATTATTTTGTTAATCTTTTAGTTAAGTGAGGGTAATATGCCATATGTTATAAAAGGAAATACTGCTGATTGGGAAGCTGTTATCGGTTTGGAAGTTCACTGTCAGGTTATATCTAAAAGTAAATTGTTTTCTTCTTCTTCTGCGGAATTTGGAGCTCAACCTAATGAACATGTTTCTTTGGTTGATGCTGCTATGCCTGGAATGCTTCCTGTGCTTAATGAGTTTTGTATTAGACAAGCTGTTAAAACAGGTTTTGGTTTGAACGCTAAAATCAATAAGCTTTCAAGATTTGATAGAAAAAGTTATTTTTATGCTGATTTACCTTCTGGATATCAGATTACTCAACAATATGCTCCGATAGTTACTGATGGTTATCTTGATATACTTGATGATGATGGTAATACTAAACGAATCAGAATTAACAGATTACATGTTGAACAGGATGCTGGTAAATCTGTCCATGATATGGATCCTGATAAGTCTTTTATTGATTTGAATCGTGCTGGTGTTGCTTTGATGGAGATTGTTTCTGAACCTGATTTATCTTCTCCATTTGAAGTGTCTGAGTATTTGAAAAAAATGCGTCAGTTAGTTCGTTATTTAAAAACTTGTGATGGTAATATGGATGAAGGTTCTATGCGTTGTGATTTAAATGTTTCTGTGCGTAAAGTTGGAGAAACTAAATTTGGAACTCGTGTAGAAGTTAAAAATGTTAACTCTGTGAAATATGCTGCTACTGCTTTAGAGTATGAAATTAAGCGTCAAATTAATGCACTTGAAAATGGTGAAGAATTAGTTCAGGAAACTAGATTATTTAATCCTAATACTGGAGAAACTCGTTCTATGCGTAGTAAGGAAAATGCAAATGATTATAGATATTTTCCTGATCCTGATTTATTACCTGTTGTCTTATCTGATGAATTATTACAGGAAGTTAAAAATGAAATGCCTATGTTGCCAGATGAAAGAAAGGCTTTCTTGATTGATAATTATTCTTTGTCTGCTTATGATGCTGATGTTTTGTCTTTGGAAAAAGAAGTTGCCGATTTCTTTGAAAAATCTGTTTCTTTATCTAAACATAAAAATGGTAAGCATATTTGTAATTTGATGACATCTGAATTGTTTGCTTATTTGAATAAGGATAATTTGACTATTGAGCAAAGTTTTGTTAGCGAACAACAATTAGCTGATATTGCTGATAATGTTTTAGATAATGTTATATCTGGTAAAATTGCAAAGGATTTATTTAAGTTATTATATGAGAATCCTGATATTAGAACTGATAAAATATCTGATATAATTGAAAAACAAGGTTTGAAGCAGGTATCTGATACTGGTGCAATAGAAAAATGTATTGATGATGTGATTGCTAATAATACTGACAATTGGAATCAATTAAAATCTGGAAAAGATAAATTAATTGGTTGGTTTGTTGGTCAAGTTATGAAAGAAATGAAAGGTAAAGGTAATCCTTCTATTATAAATGAATTAATTATTAAAAAGGTTAAAGAATAGTTTAAGTTATGTCTGAAATGAAAACTTTTTATTTGAAAACTTTTGGTTGCCAAATGAATATATATGATAGTCATCGTGTATATGATTTAATGCAATCTAATGGGTATTCTTTTGTTGATAATCCTGTTGATGCTGATGTTGTTATTTTGAATACTTGTTATATTCGCGAAAAAGCAAGTGAAAAAATATTTTCTGAACTTGGCAGAATTAAAGTTGCTAAAAAACACTCTGGTAAATTTGATAATTTTGTTGTTGCTGTTATTGGCTGTGTTGCAAAAGCAGAAGAAAATAATATATTTGATAGAGTCCCTTATGTGAATATAGTTTTAAGTCCTTCAAAATATCATTTGCTACCTGAAAAAATTTCTATTGCTTTTAATAATCCTGATGAAAAGATTATTGATGTCGGCTTAAATGGAGTTGAAAAGTTTGATTATTTAACTGATATATCTTTATCTTCTTTGTCTGATTATTCTGCTTTTATTTCTGTCCAAGAAGGATGCGATAAGTTTTGTACTTATTGTGTAGTCCCTTATACTAGGGGTAGAGAGGTTTCTCGACCTTTTGAAGATGTTATTGAAGAAGCTAAAAAATTAGATAATGGGAAAACTATTGAAATTACTTTGTTGGGACAAAATGTTTCTGCTTATAATGGAAAAGATGCTTCTGGTAATCAACGTTGTTTAGCTGATTTAATCGAAGAAATTGCTAAATTTGATTTTGTTAAGCGTATAAGATATATTACTTCTTATCCAACTCAACTTGGAGATAGGCTTATAAAATTACATTCAACTGAAAAAAAATTACAACCTTTATTATTTGTTCCTATTCAATCTGGTTCTGATAATGTGTTGAAAAAAATGAATCGTAGATATAATCAACAACAATACAAGCAAATGATTGATGATGTGTTATCTGTTTTTCCTGATGCAAAGTTTTCTTCTGATTTTATTGTTGGTTTTCCAGGTGAAACTGATGATGATTTTAAACAAACTTTGAAAATAGTTGATGAGGTTGAGTTTATAAATTCTTTTTCTTTTAAGTATTCTCCTAGACCTCATACTCCTGCACAGAAAATGGATAATCAGGTTCCTGAAGATGTTAAAACTAAACGTTTGATTGAGCTTCAAAAGCTTTTATCAGATAAGCAACTTGCTTTTAATAAATCTTTGATTGGTAAAGTTATACCTGTTTTATTTGAATCTGTTGCTAAAAAAGAAAAGAATTCTATGTTTGGTAAATCTGAATTTATGCAGACGGTTATTGCTGATTATAATGAAAATTGTATCGGTAAAATTGTTGATGTTAAAATTTTAGAAGCAGATGCTTTTACTTTAAAAGGTGAATTAATTGAAAAAAAATAATTTATTATTTTTAGTAAATGATGATAGATGGAAGCAAATTATTCCTGATTATAGTAAAATTGCTGAAAAAATTTGTGATTTATTAAATTTGCAAAATAAAGAAATAAGTTTTTTATTGACTAATGATGATGAAATTCACATATTAAATCGTGATTATAGAAATGTTGATAAGCCTACGAATGTTTTATCTTTTGAAAGTGAAGATGATTTTATGTTGGGGGATGTTATTGTTTCTATTGATACTTTGATTATTGAAGCTGAAGAAAAAAATATTCCTGTTGAAAATCATTTTACTCATTTGATTTTACATGGGATTTTACATTTATTAGGGTATGATCATATTGAAAATGATGAAGCGGAAATTATGGAGAGTAAGGAAATTGATATTTTACAAAAACTTGGAATATCTAATCCTTATGTTTAGGAGAGTTTATGTTTTTAAGTTTAAAAAAAATATATTTGAATTTTATTAATACAAAATTTGGGCCTTATTTTATGATGTTAATCTTCGGATTGTTAGCATCATTGGCTTTGCCTCCTTTTCAATTTTATTTTATTTCTGCTTTAGGATTTATTTTTGCTTTTATTTATATAAATAAAATTTCTTCAAAAAGACGTAGTGTTTTTTTGATGATGTTTTTTTATTTTGGATTTTTTATTTTATCTAGTTCGTGGTTATTACATTCTTTTATAAATAGTTTTACTATTTATATAAAAATTATGGGTTGGATTTCTTTTCTTGGATTTTTCTTTGCTTCTACTATTTATGCTTTGCCTTTTTTTATATTACCTTTATTTAAAAATGTTTTTGGTAAAGCTTTAGGTTTTGCTGCTTTGTTTGCTATTTCAGAATGGATTAGGTCATTTATATTTGTTGGTTTTGGTTATAATATGCTTGGTTCTATGTGGTATGATGTTTTACCTATTGTCCAGTCTGCTGCTTTGTATGGAGTTTATGGGTTAACTTTCTTTTCAGTTTTGTTGTTTTTATTACCTTATGTTTTGTTTTTCTATCGTAAATGTTTAAGTAGAATTATTATTCCCGTATTACTTTTATTTTCTTTTTATGCTTTTATCGTATCTTGGGGATTTTGGAGATTACATTTTGCAGAAGAATCTTTAAGAGAGGATTTTAAAGTTAGAATTATTCAACCTGATTTTCCTCCTGTTTATAAAGCTATAACAGAGCTTATTCAAAAGAATACTCAAAATTTAAGAGATTTAACTACTGTTAAACCTCTTGATAATATAGATATGGTTTTTTATCACGAAACTGCTTTTAGATATTTTATTTCTAATTTTTATGAATACAGAATTAAGGAAGAATTAGATGGCTTAATACCTGAAAAAGGCTTCTTTGTTTCTGGAATGCCTAGATTAGAATATGTTTTTAATCAGAAAAAGCAGGATATTGATAAAATGCTTTATAATTCTGTTGTCGGTATTGATAGTAATTTTGAATTACAAACAAAGTATTTTAAACATAGATTAGTTCCTTTTGGTGAATATATTCCACAATTTTTTAAGATGTTTTTACCTAGTGTTTTGACTGCTGGTGGTTCTTTTTCTTTTCCTGAAGATAATAAAAATTTATTGATTTTCCCTGATATTGTTAAATATCCTTCTATTTTGGCAACTATATGTAATGAAGATAATTATGCTGGTCAGCTTGCTGGTTTTGATATTAAGAAAAATGCTGATGTTATGTTGAATGTTGCTAATTTAGCTTGGTTTGGTGATAAGTTTGTTCAAAAACAAAATTTAGCTGTTGGTGTTTTAAGAGCTATTGAAGAAGGTATGCCTTTTGTTCGTGTCATTAATAATGGTTATAGTTCTGTTATTAGTCCTTATGGTAAAATGATTTCTGGTGATGTTGTTGTGGTTGGACATGATTATAAGACTATATTAGAAGAAAAAATTGATAATCATATTGGACCTTTCCAAATTGGAATTATGGATGTTAAAGTCCCTAATAGAATTAAGTATACTTTATATTCTATGACTGGAAATTATTTGATTATTTCTTCTTTATTTATTCTTGTGATTTTATTATTGCTTTTTTCAAAAAAGGATTCTGTTTGTAAAACTGATTTTGATACTAAATCTTTTAAAAATTGTGTTTTGAAAAATCGTGATGCTTCAAATAAATTTTTGTTTTGCTTTTTCCAAAGTTTAAAAGAATTTATTTTATTTAAATTTAATAAAAATAAATATTTGTTTATGAAATTATTTAATTACTTTGTTATTATGCTTTTTGGTATGTTTATGGTTTTGGCTACTCCGCCTTATAACTTATTTTTTCCTGCTGTTGTTTCTATTATGGTTTTTTATTATTTTTATAGTGAAAAAACAGATTCAGCTTTGGATATTTATTTATTATCTTTTTCATTTTTCTTTGGATATTTTTTAATTGGTTCTTTATGGCTTACTGGGCCGATGAGACTTGCAGGAGTCCATAATGCTTTTAATAGATATGCTTTATTATTTACATTTTTAATTCCGTTTTTTGTTGCTTTTTTTACAAGTCTCCCTTTTATTTTTGCTAATAGAAAAAATCAGATTTGTAAATTATTGATTTTTGCTTTTGCTTTTGCTCTTGGAGAATTTATACGTTCTAGATCTGAAATATTAACAGGGTTCCCTTATATATATATTGGCGCAATTTGGATTCCTGTAAAGTCTGTTTTGCAATTTGCATCTTTATTTGGAATATATGGGTTAGCTTTTATTACCTCTTTAATTTTTGCTTTTCCAGTTTGGTTATTTGTTAATTTTAAAAGACTTTCTAAAAAAATATTGCTTTATGTTTCTGCTTTTGTATTGATGTTATTTTCTTTTATATTTTTATGGGGAATATTTAGAATTCCTGACAAAATTGAGTTTAATCAAAATTTGAATTTGAGGCTGGTTCAACCTATGAAAAGCCGTAGGTTAGATTTGTATGATATGCCTTATTTATTAAATGATTTTAATAAGGTAATTGATTTAGTTAATTTTGAAAAGGATGCTAAAACAAATCTTGTTATTTTAGCGGAAAATGTTGTTCCTTTTAATTATGCTAGTGATAGTTTACTTGCAGCTGATAAAGATAAGTTTGATTTATTGAAAAAAATTACTCCTGATAATTCTTATTTAATAATGGGATTTGTTGGTAAATATGTTAATGGTAGTTTGTTTTTTAATGATGCTACGGTTAAGCATTATAATATGATTGCTGTTTTTAATTCTGATGCAAAAATGATTATGGATTATAAAAAAGTTCACCTTGCTCCGCTTGGAGAGTATGTGCCAAAATATCTTGCTAATTTATTTCCAAGAAAGATTACAGCCGGTGATGCAGATATTATATCAGGAAAAGTTAGAAATGTTTTATTTAATTTTGAAGATGCTGAAATTATTCCTCCGTTTGTTGGTAATTTGTGTTATGAGGAAAATTATAGTTCTTATATAACTGATAAAGATATTATGAATAATAATAAAGTTGATTGGTTATTAAATTTAACTGATGATATTTGGTTTAGAGATTCTGTTTTGCCTTATCAACATTTTGATGCTTCTTATTTGCGTGCTGTTGAAGAGGGATTGCCTTATGTCAGAGTTTCAAATGATGGACCTACTGCTGTTTTAGATGCTTATGGGCGTTTGGTTGAGGGTAATGCTAAACTTATGGAGTTTGCTTCTGATGGAAAATGGCATAAAATATCAGATGAGAAAAGAAATAAATTGGATTATTCAGAAATTGGTGTTTTGGATGTAAAACTTCCTTTGCCTCCTGAACATAGGACTTTATATTCAAAAACTGGAGATGTTTTGATTAAATATATTTTAATATCTGGTTTGATTATAGTTTTATTGATAGATTTATTGATTTCTAATTACTTTAAGAAAAAATATATTCAGATATTAGATTTATTTTATAAAGTTAAATGTGGTTTTAAACAAATATTAAATGCTAGAAAGAGTTAGACTCATTAAAATAGCATCTTCTTTATTTGAGTAATAGTTTTTTCTGATAGAATCTTGTTTAAATCCATATTTTGTGTATATATGTTTTGCTGTTTCATTTGATTTTCTTACTTCTAATAATATTTTATTTTTTTCCTGTTTTTTCATTTGTGATATGAAATATGTTAGCAAATATTTACCTGCTCCTTTATTTTGGTATTGTTTTTCTATTTCTATATTTATTATTTCTGCTGTATCACAGTCTATTATTTGATATTCTATAAATCCTATTTCTTTTTCTTCGTTTGATATTGTATATTTAGGATATTTTTGAGTGTTATTTTCTTTTATTATATATGATATTGGCTTTGCATAATGTGGCCTTATATAGCAAGGTAGTAATGGTTGATTTATAAAATCTTTTAATTCTGTAATTGAGTTTGTTATGTATTTATATAATTCTTTTATATCATAATTTTTATTTGTTTCTATTATTTCGTTTTTGTCGTATGTTTTTAGCAAGTTTTCAAAATCTGTTTTTGTATATTCGTAAGGATTTGTAATTGCTTTTAAATTATTATATGAAAATATTTGTGCGTATGTTGTGTCATTATTAGTGTTTATTTTTACTATTTTATAATTTGTATCATTAGTTTTATTTTTTATTTCTGTGTATAAGTAAGCTTGGAATAAAGATAATTGTATTATATTAAATTTATTTTTTGTTGTTGATTGAACACCTGTTTTTAATCCACTTAAAAATGCCATTGATAATCTTATTCCTGTAAATGAACCTGGGCCTGTGATACATATTGCATAATCTATATCTTTTGTTTTTATTTTAAGATTATTTAATGCTTCGTTATATATTTCTATTATTTCTTCGCTTGTGTTTTTTGAGTTATCTATTTCTTTTGTATATTGAGTTTTATCATCTTTAAATAATGATAGCTTTAAATTTGATGTGGAATCTATTATTAATATTATCATTTATATTTGCTTTTTACTGCTTTTGTCGTTGATTTTTTTATGTTTTTTATATTAGAATATCATATATTAAAAGTAAAGTTTTGATTTGTTGTATTTATGGAGGGAATTTTGGCAAATAAAATATTTTCATCTTTGAATAGATTAGCTTTTGATTTAAATGATTTGAATTCTTTGGCTTCTGGTATATTTGAATTGTCTATGGAACCTATGATGGTTTTGGATTCTTTGGGAAGAGTTGCTGCTATTAATCCTGCTTTTTGTCAGATGACTGGTTATACAGATGCTTATTTACAAGGTAAAAATTTAGGCTTCTTATTTGCTGGATATGATGACCCTGATACTGCCGTTCAAAGCTTTTTAAGTGAATTGATGAAAGATGGATATTGGCACGGACAAATAGTTTCTCGTGCTGTTGACGGTCATCTTATTAATTTAGAGGCTAAGTTTGCTGATGTGTTAAATCAAGATTCTTTAAATCAATTTTATTTTGGGGTTTGTTCTCAATTAAATCGTATAAATCCTTCCGAACAATGTTCTGATGGTATTAACTTTAATCCTAATATTGATTCTTTGACTGGGGTTTTAAATCTTGGTTCTTTTATGTATAGGTTGGAATATGCTATCAGAATGTCTGAAAAATATAAATTGAATCTATCTTTATTATTGATTGATATTGATAATTTCCACAATTTGAATGAACAATTTGGTTATGTTTTTGGTGATAGACTTATTAAAAAATTTGCTATTGAATTAAATAAATTGTTAGATAAAGCTGATACTGTTGCTCGTATTAAAGATGATAAATTTTTGATACTTGTTAATGATGTTAAAAGTCAAAAACAGATTGAATTAAAAGCTAATCAAATTTTTGGGCATTTCCAAAATAAAGGACTATTTGGAAATATGTTAAATACTTTGCCTTTTACTATGGCGATTGCTTCTTATCCTGTGTCTGGTAAAACTGCATCTGATTTAATAAAAGCTGCTGTTGACATTGTTGCAAAAGGAAAAGATAATGGAGGTAATCAAATAGTTTATGATAAGTTATTGGTGAAATAATGAGATGTTTATTTTTGGGTGATATTGTTGGTTTAAATGCTGTTAAAGAATTGGTATCAAAGCTTTCTATTATTCGCGAAAATTTGAATTTAGATTTTGTTATTGCTAATGCTGAAAATTCTTTTAATGGTTTTGGAATTACAACAGAAATTGCTGATACTTTATTAAAATATGGTGTCGATGTATTGACTACTGGCGATCATATTTGGAATCAAAAAGATATTTTTAAATATATTGGTAATCAGCCAAAGCTTTTGCGTCCTATGAATTTGATAAATCGTAAAGATGGGATCGGTTTTAATAAGTATAGAATTGCTGATAAATATGATGTTGTTGTTGCTAATATGTTAGGGCAGGTTTTTGTTGAAAATGATACTACTAAAAAGATTTCTAGTCCTTTTAATTCGGTTGAAAATATTTTCAAAAAATTTGTTTTAAAGAAAAATTTTGATGCGGTTAAAAGCTCTTTGCTTTCAGATGAAAATGGTAATTTAGTTTTGCCTGAACCTGTTGATGCTATTATTATAGATTTTCACGCAGAAGCTACTTCTGAGAAAATGACGTTTACTCATTTTGTTGATGGTAAAGTTTCTGCTGTTATTGGAACTCATACTCATATTCCTACTGCTGATACTTGCATTTTTAATAATGGAACTGGTTTCCAATCTGATGCTGGAATGTGTGGGGATTATGATTCTTCTATTGGTATGACTTTTGACACCTCTTTAAATCTTTTTACTGTTAGAAATCCTGAAATACGTTTGACTGTTGCTGATAAGAGTATTTCTTTGTGTGGAGTTGTTATTGATATAAATGATAATACTGGCTTGACTGATAAAATTGAACCTTTTAGAATTAGCGATAGGTTAAGCAATACTCATAATTTTTAGTTGATATGAAAACATCAAAAATTGATAGACTTATTTTAAGTAATTTTAGATCTTATTCTGATTTTTCTGTTGATTTAGATAATGCAGATAATATTGTTATTTGTGGAAATAATGGGGTAGGTAAAACTAATTTACTTGAAGCTATTTGTCAGTTTGGTTCTTTATCTAGTTTTTCCCCTATATTTCGTAAAGCAAAATTTTCTGATATGGGGAATGTAAAAGTTGATAATTTAGATAAATGGCAGGTGTTTTGTTCTATTAGAAATGATGATGTTAATTATAATTTATCTGTTCAATACAAATATCCTTTGAAAAATAAGAATAAGTTGTCTGATAATTTAGAAAGAGAAGCTTCTGATTTAGATTTTGATGGAGATTTTCAAAAAGAATCTGCTGAAAAACTTTTGTTTATTAATGGTAAAAAAATATCTGATAAAAGTAATATTTTTGATTATGTTCGTATGGTTTGGTTAACTCCTTTTATGGATAGAATTTTTACTGATGCTTCTTCTGATAGAAGAAAATTTTTTGATGGACTTATTGGTTCTTTTAATCCTTTATATTTTGGTATGTTAAATGATTACAATAATGCTTTAAGACAAAGGTCAAAATTATTAAAAACTTCTGTTAAAGATTTGTCTTGGTTGGATGCTATTGAATCTAATCTTGCTGGCTTGGGTGTTGCAATTGCAGTTGCTAGATTGGAATTTGTTGAGTCTATTAATAAGTTATTATCTGTTTCTTTTGATGGATTTCCTAAAATATTATTGCGTATTGATGGGGTTATTGAAAATAAACTAATTGAAAATATTTCTGCATTAGAAGTTGAAATGTTTTTTAAAGATTTATTATTAAAAAATCGTAGTGATTTTGAAAAATCATCTTTTGCTTTTTCTCCTGGGGTTCATAGAAGTGATTTTTATGCTTTTCATATTGTTAATGATATTCCTGTTTCTCTATGTTCAACTGGGGAACAGAAATTATCTTTATTATCTGTTATAATGGCTTATTCAAAAATGATTAAATTAGTTTTTAATATTCCTCCAATCGTTTTGATTGATGAAGCTCCTGCGCATATTGATTCTGATAAAAGAGACTTGTTTTTTGCTGAATTGCAAAAATTAGGAAGTCAGACTTTTTTTACAGGAACAAACAAAGAGTATTTTAATTTTTTAGATAAGTTTAATACAAAGATTTTAGAATTATCTAAATAATTAAAACTTACTATAATTTAATAATTCTAATAGTTTTGTTGTTTCTTTTTCAATTGTTAGCTTTATTAAGCTGTCTATTTCTGAACTTGATTTTGCTATTGATAGAATTGTTAAAGTTTCTCTGAATGCTAAAATTGCGGTTTCTATTTCTGGGATTATTATATTTTCTGTATTTTGTGCTTCTGTTTTTATTTTATTGTATATATCATCAAATGATTTTTTTAAAGTTTTGAATATTTCTTCTTTTTCTGTTTGTGAAATTTCTTCTTGCTTGTTATTGAATTGAAATGGATTTATTTGCTCTTTTACAGATGTTGATTTTTTCATAAATCCATTGTTGTTTATTATCCAGTCTATGCTGTATCCTTTTTCTGATAATATTTCTAAAACTTTTGATGATGGAGTGTTTTTTCCATATTCGTAATTTTGCCATGTTGGTAAACTTACTTTTGTAAGTGTAGCAATATCGTATTGAGATAATCTCAAATCTTTTCTTATCTGCCTTAATCTTGTTGCTATTGTTGATTGTTCTGTCATTATTTTTAGTTTAACATAATAAATTATATATTTTTATTGACAATACATAAAATATTATGTATATTTTAATTATTATTCAATTTATATTTAAAAAAGCTTTATTAAAAACTTATTTAATTATGTTATTTGCTTTTATTATATATAAATAATTATATTGTGTCAATTTATATAAAGAGGGTTTTATGAACAATTTATTAAGTAAAAACAATTTTGTTAATAAATATATTGGTGAAAAAATTAAATTTTTTAGAAAACAGTTAAATATGACTCAAAAAGATTTAGGGGATATTATAGGAATTTCATTTCAGCAAATACAAAAATATGAGCAAGGTGTGAATAGTATTTCATTTAATAAATTATTGGATATAGCTAATGCTTTGAATGTTGATGTTAATCTTTTTATTGATGGTTTATTAAAAGTTAAATCTGCGAACTTTTCTGTATGTAAATTTAATGACGATTCTTATGAGTTTTTATTTAAATATAATAAATTATCTGATGAGTTAAAAAGTAGTATAAAATACATAGTTAACGCTTTATAACTTGTTTTATTTGCTTTTTTGACATTTCGTTATATAATTATTAATGTTTACTTTCAACAGAGGAGGATAATATGAAAAAAATTGCTATTATATCTTTTGTATTTGCTGTGGTTGTTGCTAATGCGAATGCTGTTATGGCTAATGTAGAGTGTTTAGATAAAGAATTTAATGAATGTATTGATTGTATGGGCGGCCCAGAAGCAAAAGATGCTGCTTTGTGTGATTAATTTTATATAATTTTTATTTAAAGTTTGGTTTTTACCAAACTTTTATTTTTTGTTGAATATATTCTTGATTCGTGATATAGTATTATTGTTTATAATGCTAACTAAGGAGACTGATATGAAAAAAATGGTTATTGGATTATTTGCATTAGTTGCTATTTTATCTGCTGGTAATGCTTTTGCAGGTTGCACTCAATGTTTGGATAAATGTGGTGGTGATGGTATGGCTTGTCAGCAAAAATGTGCTTCACAATGTAGATAGTTTTTTATAAAAGATTTTTATTTGTCGCCTTTTAAGGCGATTTTTTATTGCCTTTTTATTTGCTAGTGCTATAATTTTATTGTTTCTATTAAAAATATTAACAATGGAGGCGGATATGAAAAAATTAGTTGCTTTAACTTTAGTTGCTTGTGCTTTATGTGTTTCTGCTGGTGCTTTAATGGCTGCTCCTTCAGAAAAAAGCTTGAAAGCTCAATGTAATTCAGGTGTTGCTTGTGATAAAAGATAATCTTTTATACTAGTTATATAATAAAGCTCTACGTAAGTAGGGCTTTTTGTTTATATTGGAGTTTTATATGTTTAAGCTAATTTTTATTTGTCCTGATAAATTTAATAATTCTTATAGCTTACCATCTTTTGGTAATTTAATAAAATTAAATGAAATTATTAGTGCTTCTAAACAAAGTTGTAATATAAAAAAAGGTATTATTATTTTTATTGGTGAATTTTGTGATAGCTTTGGAAAAAGTTTTTTTAATTACTTTTTATCATTTAATCATTCTGATTATTGGAAGTTTTATATAACTTTTAATGGTAGTAAATATTTTATAGATTTATTAAAAAGATTTTATAGTTATGATTTTAAAATCTATGTTGTTGCTCATAGCTGGGGTGCTAATGAGCTTATTATGGCTTTATCGAAACAAAATAATTTTGATATAAGAATTGATTATATGTTAACTTTGGATCCAGTTGGTTATCGTAGAGTGAAATTTAAACCAAATTGTGTGAAATTGTGGGAGAATATTTATATTAAGAATCATTTGTCTTTAATTAAATGGCCTAATATTCTTGCTTTGATTGGTCATCCTAAAAAGTATATAAAATATGCTGATATTAATAACTTTTTTAACTCTCCATTTCATCATAATAATATTAATTTTTTTATTAATTCTTCTAGTTTGTTAAAATTACTTTAATTTTATTTTTTATATGTATGTTATAATATGATTCGTTAATAGTAACTTATTAATATTAACTTTTTATTAATATAAACAATTAAGAATGGAGGAAAATATGAAAAAAATATTATTTACTTTATTAGCAGTTTTGCTTTCTGCAAATATTGTTATGGCTCAAGAAGGCCCTGAAGGTAAAGGAAAAGGTAAAGGCGGAAAAATGCCTCCTGAATGTAAAAAATGTTTAGAAGATAATGGTATGGTTAAAGGTGATAAAGCTTCTATGAAAGCTGCTCTTGAAAAATGTCAAGCAGAATGCCCAAAACCTGAAGCTGCACCTGCTGAATAATATATTTTTTATATTTGGTTTTAAGTGCTGTAACACAGCACTTTTTTTATTTTTTTTTGTTTGTTTTTATTTATCTTTGTGTTATAATTTGATTCGTTGATGCAATCTTAATTTATACTAACTTTAATTGTATTGACTTTTATACTAACAAAAATAAACATATAAACTTATGGAGGAAAATATGAAAAAAATTATGTTAACTTTGGTTTTAGCTATTGTTGCTGCAAATGCTGTTATGGCTCAAGAAGCTGCTGTTGCTCCTGAAGCTCCAAAAGCTGAAGAAGTAGCTGCTCCTGTTGAAGCACCTGCTCAAGCTCAATAATAGTTCGGTATAGAATTTAAGATGCCCTTGGTTATTTCCAAGGGTTTCTTTTTCTTTATTTTTATTTTTTTTGTGTTATAATTTTAATGTGGTTTTACCATTATTAATTTTAAAATAGGAGTGTAGTATGAAAAAAGTTATTTTATCTGTTTTAATGGTTATGCTTGTAGCAAGTGCTGCTGTTGCACAAGTTAAAAGAGCTGCTTGTGCTCCATCTGATATGAAATGTTTGATGGATCAAGCAAGAAAGCAATAATTATTATATAAATTATTTAATTTATGCCTTTGAATATATTTCAAAGGTTTTTCTTTTATTTAATATTTTTTATGTTATAATGTTTATCGTCAGTTGTTTTTACTGATAATGCTAACTAAAAAAAATACTAACTTAATTCAAATATATAAACTTTATGGAGGAAAATATGAAAAAAACTTTATTATCAACTGTATTAGCTATTTTAATTTCTACAAGTGCTGTTATGGCTCAAACTGCAGGTGCTTCTGTTGCAGGTGTTGGTGCTGCTACTGCTGCTACAAATGATGCTGTTGCTGGTTCAGCTGTTGCTGGTAATGTTTCTGCTTTGGCTGCAGCGGGTGCTCCTGTTGATACTGCTACTAAATTAAAAGAATTTTGTAAAAAATGTGCTGTAGATGCTACTTATACAGATGCTACTATGCCTAATTTAACTTGTGATGCAGCTTGTAATTAATTTATAAGATTGTTTTTTATTTAATCCCCTTTTATAGGGGATTTTTTGTTGATTTTATTTTATTATTCATATAAATTTTACGTGTTAAAGGAGTAAGGTTAAATTATGAAAACAAAAATATCTGTTTTATTATCAATTATTTTAATAATATTTTCTGTTTTTTTTATATGGAGATTTTTAATTATGCAAAATTGGGATAAAACTTTTGAAAAAAGTGATAATGTAGATGTAAAAAAAGTATCTTTTTATAACCGTTATGGTATTAGATTAGTTGGTGATTTATATTTGCCTAAAAATATTAAAGATGATTTATTACCAGCAATTGCTGTTAGTGGTCCTTTTGGTGCTGTTAAAGAGCAGTCTTCTGGCCTTTATGCTCAACAGATGGCTGAACGTGGCTTTATTGCTCTTGCTTTTGATGCTTCATATACGGGAGAAAGTGCTGGCTTTCCTCGTCAAGTTGCTTCTCCTGATATAAATACAGAAGATTTTAGTGCTGCTGTGGATTTTTTAAGCAATTATTCTAATGTTGACCCTAATAAAATTGGAATTATTGGTATTTGTGGTTTCGGTGGTATGGGTTTGAATGCTGCTAGTATGGATACTAGAATTAAAGCTGTAGTAACCTCAACTATGTATGATATGAGTCGTGTTAATGCTAATGGATATAACGATTCTTTGAATGCTCAACAACGTTATGAATTACGTCAGACATTGAATAATCAAAGAACTTTAGATTATAAAAATGGTTATTATGCAATTGCTGCTGGTTTGCCTGATAAATTAGATGGTTCTGAACCTCAGTTTATTCAAGATTATTTTAATTATTATAAAACTGAACGTGGCTTTCATAAAAGATCTATTAACTCAACTTCTGGTTGGAATATGACTTCTGCTCTTTCTTTTATGAATATGCCTATATTATCTTATAGTGATGAAATTAAATCTCCTGTTTTAATGATTCATGGTGAAAAGGCTCATAGTCGTTATTTTAGTGAAGATGCTTTTAAAAAGTTAAAAGGTGATAATAAGCAATTATTGATTATTCCTGGTGCTAATCACGTTGATTTGTATGACAGATTAGATGTTATTCCTTTTGATAAAATAGAAGCTTTTTTTAAGGATAGTTTAAAATGAAGTATTTTTTATCTGTAATTTTATTTTTATCATTGTTTTGTTTTAGTTTATGTTTTGCTAGTGATGAAAAGGATTTTGATATGAAATTGAAAATATTAATTGGTGATGTTGTTCTTTTAGCTGAACTTAATGATACTTCTGTTGCTTCTGATTTAATTTCAAAACTTCCTGTTAGTTTTGAAATGTATAAGCATCAAAATCGTGAATTTTATACTCAAATCCCTTTAAATAAATCTGATAAAACTCAATCTGGTTATCAGATAGGGGATATTGGATATTGGGTTTCTGGTAATGCTTTAGTGTTTTTTTATGACAAAGGATTTACTGATGATTTGATTATAATTGGTCGTATTACAGATGGAGTTGATAAATTATCTGAAATTAAATCTGATAGTATTTCTGTAAAAGTTGAATTATTGAAATAGTTATTTTTTCTTTCTTTGATTTTTTTCCTATTTTATTATATTATTGTAGTAATGGGAAAATTTATTGCTTTTATATTAGCTTATTGTCTTATATGTTTTGCTTTTAATCTTAAAGCAGATTCTTTGGATAATTCTGCTTCTAAATATGATATAAACGATTGTTCTTCTGTTGAAGAATTATATCTTAAAGGTTTTATAAATCGTTATAAATATTGTAATGCTTTTAAAGACAGTAAGGGTATTTATCAATGTTGTGGAAAAGATGCTAATGATGCAACTTGTTATAACGCTTTGCGTCGTAATTTTCTTGGAATAAATCATACTTTTTAATTTTTTATTTTGTTTATATTTTTATAAAAATTTAAAATAATGTATCTTGTTGTTTTTTCGTTATTTTTTGCTTTTTAAAAAAGTTGTTTTTTTATCTTTTTTTCTTTATTTTTTTTTTCATATTTGCTATGTTATGCCTATAAAAGATTTTATTTTTTTAATGGTAGGAAGGATTTTATATGACAGATATAAATGATAAAGATAAAAATGATATTCAGACAGCTCAAGAAGAGTATTCTGCTTCTTCAATTAAGATATTAAAAGGTTTAGACGCAGTTCGTAAACGTCCTGGTATGTATATTGGAGATACTGATGATGGTAGTGGTCTTCATCATATGGTTTATGAAGTTGTTGATAATGCTATTGATGAAGCTTTAGCTGGTTATTGTGATAAAGTTGAGATAGTTATAAATGTTGATGGTTCTTGTACCGTTTCTGATAATGGTAGAGGTATCCCAACAGATATTCATAAAGAAACTGGCCGTTCTGCTGCTGAAGTTATTATGACAGAATTACATGCTGGTGGTAAATTTGACCAAAATTCTTATAAAGTTTCTGGTGGATTACACGGAGTCGGTGTTTCTGTTGTTAATGCTCTTTCTAAATGGCTTGATTTACGCATTTATCGTGGTGGTAAAGAACATTTTATGCGTTTTGAAAATGGTGTTCCAGTAGGTGAATTGAAAGTTGTTGGGGAAGCTGAGGGTAAAAAAGGAACTATTGTTACTTTTATGCCATCTGATGAAATATTTACTATTACTGAATTTGATTTTAATACTCTTGAAAATCGTTTGCGTGAATTAGCTTTCTTGAATTCTGGGGTTTATATTTGTTTATCTGATAAAAGAGAATTAGAACCTAAGAAAGTTGAATTCAAATATGATGGTGGAATTAAAGCTTTTGCTGAGTATTTAGATAGATCTAAAAATCCTATACACGATGGTATTATCATTATTTCTGGTGAAAAAAATGATATTACTTTAGAATGTGCTATTAAATGGAATGATAGTTATCACGAAAATACTTTATGCTTTACAAATAACATTCCTCAACGTGATGGTGGAACTCATTTAGCTGGTTTTCGCGGAGCTTTGACTAGAAGTTTGAATTCTTATATCCAAGAAAAAGGATTGGCTAAAAAAGTTAATATTGATATATCTGGTGAAGATATGCGTGAAGGATTAACTTGTGTTTTATCTGTTAAAGTTCCTGATCCTAAATTTTCTTCTCAGACAAAAGATAAGCTTGTGTCTTCTGAAGTTCGTCCAGTTGTTGAAAGCTTGATTAATGAAAAATTATCTGAATGGTTGGAAGAACATCCGGAAGATAGTAAAAAAATTGCTGGTAAAATTATTGAAGCTGCTACTGCAAGAGAAGCTGCTCGTAAAGCTCGTGAATTGACACATCGTAAAGGGGTTTTAGATATTTCCTCTTTACCTGGAAAGCTTGCTGACTGTCAAGAAAAAGACCCTGCAAAATCTGAATTGTTTATTGTTGAGGGAGATTCTGCTGGCGGTTCTGCTAAACAAGGGCGTAGTCGTGAAAATCAAGCTATTTTACCTTTAAGAGGAAAAATTTTAAACACTGAACGTGCTAGATTTGATAGAATGCTTTCAAGTGAAGTTATTGGAACTTTGATTACTGCAATTGGTACTGGTATAGGGCCTGATGAATTTAATATTGAGAAAGCTAGATATCATAAAATTATTATTATGACTGATGCTGATGTTGATGGAGCTCACATAAGAACTTTGTTATTAACTTTCTTTTACAGACAAATGCCTGAAATTATTGAAAAAGGTTATTTATATATTGCTCAACCTCCTTTATATAAAGCAAAACGTGGGCAGACGGAAACTTATTTAAAAGATGATAATGCTTTATCTTCTTATTTGATTGATGTTGTTTGTAATGATGCTTTATTTATCACATCTGATAATGTTCAGATGAGAGGAGAGGATTTGAAGCGTTTTATATCTGATATTAGAAAGGTTAAAAAAGTTATTTCTCACGTTGTTCAAGATTTTCCTGAGAATATTCTTGAAAATATGGCAATTGAAGGATTCTTTAATGATTCTTTATCTGTTGAGCAGAAAAAATCTGTTTTACAGAAAACTGTTGAGAGATTAGATGAGATGGAAAAACCTTATGACAGAGGTTGGCAGTTTAATTTATTAGATAATGGTGATGTTGAATTTAGCAGAACTTTAAGAGGAGTTAGCGAAAGACATTTGTTTAATTCTGCTTCTGTTAATTCTGTTGAAACTAAGCAATTGCACGATGTGATAGAAGAATATCGCCAGATTTTTGTTAAATCTGCAACATTACGTGTTAAAGAAAATGATTATCTTGTTACAACTCCTTTGCATATGCTTGATAAAGTTTATGAAATTGGTCGTCAGGGTATTGCTATTCAAAGATATAAAGGTTTAGGTGAAATGAATCCAGAACAGTTGTGGGAAACTACATTAGATCCGGAATCAAGAACTTTATTACAAGTTAAGGTTAACGATGCTGTTGCTGCTGATGAAATATTTGCTACTTTAATGGGTGATGTTGTTGAGCCTAGGCGTGAGTTTATTCAGGAAAATGCAATGAATGTTGTTAATTTAGATATATAATCTTTATATGATAATGTATTAAAAAAGTTCCTTTTATTGGAACTTTTTTATTTTTTTAAAAACCAAAATTTATATTTATTGTATCGTCAACTGGTTGTATTGGTTTTGTTTGTTGAGTTATTTGTTTTTGAGCTTGTTCTTTTTGAACAGTTGATTTATTTTGTGTTTCTTGTGCTTTTACTTCTTCTAATTTTTGTTTCATTTCTTCTAAATCAGTTTTTTTGATTACTGCATATTCTGTTGTTTCTTCTAATGCTTTAAATACATCGTTATAATATGTTGAACATACAGTTTTCCATCTGTCGCAAGCTTGTTGATTGCTTCCTGCACCGTCATCATAGTTATCAATTATTTTTCTTGTGCATTTTCTTAAGTCTTCGAAACAATTTTTTCTTGTTCTTGCTCCGAATTCTTGGTCTTCTTCTTGTGCATATATTGGTGTAATTGTAATTATGTTAAGCAATAATAGTGATATTAATTTTTTCATTTTACCTTACCTTGTTTGTATTCTTTTATTATATAATAAAATATGTTTTGAATCAATTATTGATTGTTTACTGATGTTTCTGTAAAAATAGGTGTGAATGATACGTCATTTATATCTTTTGCATTACAAAATAGCATTATTAATCTGTCTATACCTAAAGCGATTCCTGCTGTTTCTGGCATTGTGCTTAATGCTTTTATAAAGTCATAATCTATTGGTATAGTGTATTTATATATTTCTTCTTTTTGTTTTAGCTCTTTTTTGAATCTATTTAATTGTTCTTCTGGATTTGTTAATTCTGTAAATGCGTTTGCTATTTCTACATTTGATATGTATAACTCAAATCTTTCTGCAAATCTTGGATTGCTTTTACTTTTTTTGGAAAGTGCCGCTTCGTTTATTGGATAATCATATAAGAATGTTGGTTGTTCTATTCCTAGATTAGGTTCAATTTTTTCTAGCATTATTTTATAGTATATATCTTGCCAAGTGTCATTATCTGATACTGATATATTTAATTTTTTAGCAAATCGAGCAATAGTTTTTGCACTTGGATTTTCATCATTATCTATTGCATCTGTTATATCAAAGTTAGCATATTTTTTGAATGCTTCGTTTACTGATATTTTTTCCCATTTTTTAAATAAATCGCATTCGTAATTTTCCCATTTTACTTTTTTTATTTTTAATTTTGATGCTATTGTTTTTATTAAATCTTCGCAATCTTTCATTAAATCAATATATGAAGCATTTACACGATACCATTCTATCATTGTGAATTCTGGTAAATGTTTTTTTGATATGTTTTCATTCCTGAATACTTTTGTTATTTGGAATATTTTTTCCATTTCCTTTGTTTGTGTTGATATTAGTTTTTTCA
>CASDRH010000039.1 GCA_949283075.1 uncultured Pseudomonadota bacterium
CAATCTGATTTTATCATTTCTGCTTGTCCAGTTGCAGATACTATTATATCAGACTGTTGGCATAGTTTTTTTATTTCATCAACGGAATTATTTGTATTTACATTTATTGATTTTACTTCTTCTTCTAATAATAAATTATGTATTGGTTTTCCAACGATTTTAGAATCCCCAATTACTACTGCTGATTTGTTTTTTATAACGTCATCTATTTCTGAAAATACTTCTTTTAGTATTGTCATTGCTGCAATTGCTGTTGCTGGTGTAAAACTTGATTTTTCAACCTCTCCATCAACATCTTTTGCTGGGTCTATTTTTGATAGAATTTTGTCTGTGTTAAATTTTTCCGGCAATGGTAATTGAACAATAATTCCGTTTATTGTCTCATCTTTATTTAATGTATCAATTAAGAATAATATATCTTTTTCATTTGTTTCACTTGGTATTTTGTAAACAGATGTTTCTATACCAAGGTCTTTTGATATATTAGCTTTTGCTTTTACATATAATTCTGATGCTGGATCTTCTCCGATTAGTATTATTGCTAAATTCGGAGGAGTGTTTATTTTTTCATTAGAGCAGATTTGTTGTATTTCTTTTTTTAAGTTTTCTGCAATTGTATTTGATAAACTTTTCCCATCAATAATTTTATCTTTTATTATTGGCATTTAGTTTGTTTATCCTTTCAAAAATATGTTGATTATATAGCAACAATGAATATTTTGTTTTTATCAGCATATTTTATAAGTTTTTCTTTTTCTTCTAAAATTGTTTTATATTCTGCTTCTATAACTATACCGTTTAGTTTACATTTTATTAAGTTATCTAGAGTTCCAAATCCTATTGCTGGTATATCGCATCTTTCTTCTTGTCCTGGCTTTGTTAATTTTGCCATAACTCCGCCTTTAGCATTATTTTTTCCTTCTAGACATCTTTTTATTAAAGCATCTGTTCCTTTTGCATCTTCTGCTCCGATAAGTTTACCTTTGTAAACTACGGCAGCTTGTCCGATATCTGTTTCACCTAGCTTTTTTGATTCTTTGATTGCTTGTTTTATATCTTCTAGGTCTTGTTTAGAAGGCTTTGTTTTTGTTAATGTTCCTTTTTTTGTTAATAATGATGGCATTGCATCTTGAACACCGATTAACTTGAAGCCTTTCTTTTCAAATTCTGAAATGATTATTCTAAATATTCCGTCGTGTTTTTTCTTATAGAACATTAGTTTTATTAAGCCTTTTAATACTGCAAAATTGTTAAGTTTTGCTGCTGATCTTTGAACACCACCGATTATTACTATTGTGTCAACTTTTTCTGATTTGAAGAATTTTACACATTTGTTAAAATCTGTAATTAATCCTTCGCATATATGTCCTTTTGCAAGTTTTTTCATTTCTGGTTTTACAAATCCTTGTATACCATAAACCGCAAATGGTGTCTTGTTTTTTACCATATCTTTAACGAATAATAATGGGAAGTTTCCATTTCCTGCAATTAGACCAATTTTACCAAAACGTTTTTGTGCTTGTTTATTTGTCATATCTATTAATTTCATTTTTTCCCCTTTGTTTTATTATTCTATACAGCATTTTATAGATGATTTTAGTTTACTTAAAAAGCCTTTCTTTTTATTTTCTTTACAGTTTTCTTCTGCTTTTGTTTCATTAGTCATTTTATCTCTCCTTTATTAATTTAAAGTTAGTATAAATATTATTCAATACAACAATCAATTGATTTTTTTACAAAGTTTTTCATTTTTCCTAAAACTCCAGTTTTTTTTGAATTAGAGTTTTCTATATTTTCTGAATTTATTTTTTGTACTTTGCTTTCGTGATTTGATGTTTTTTTTGAATTAGCATCATTATCATTTATCCACTTAACATCATCAGTATTAATCATACCCATATTTAAACCCCAGAATATGCAATATAATTCATAAGCTTGATTGAATAATTTATATGCTTCTTCTTTGTTGTTTAAGCTTTGTTGTTTTGTTCCTACTTCCATTAAGCGCATTGATGTTGCTAGTAA
>CASDRH010000040.1 GCA_949283075.1 uncultured Pseudomonadota bacterium
AAAGTTATTTACAAAATTTAAATAATCATCAATAAAATTGATAATATCATCAATATTGTTTAATTCAATCTTTGAAATATCAACAAAAGTCTTATTAAATTTTAATTTATAAACTTTATGTATCATTCTAACATAACGAACTATACGTAAAGCATCTTCATTTATTTTTGTATCAACATTTCCAACAAATCTAACACAAAAATGTTTTGCATCTTGTAAAGATTTATCTATCGGAGAAATAATATTAGAATTTTTATCTAAATACAAAGCATTAAAAGTAAAATCTCTACGCATAGCGTCATCAAATATATCAGAAGTATATCTGACATCAGGATATCTGCTATTTTTAAAATAAATATCCTTACGAAACATAGTAATATCGTATTTAATACCATTTAAAAATAAATTTATAACTCCATATTGCTTTAAATTATCAGAAATTTTAACTTTACCAGACACTTTTTGTTTTAAAGCATTATAAAATTCTGATACTTCCATATTTACGCAAAAATCAATATCAAGTATATTTTCAACATCAATATTTTTTTTTAAAGTATCAAAAAAAATAATATCTCTGACAGCCCCGCCAACAATATATAAATCAGCAATATCACCAACAATATTAAATATTTGTTTAATATCATCTCTTTGTATTAATTTATCAAAAAGCATAAAGTTTGACCCTTGCATTATTTACTAAATTTCAGTATTATATTATAATTGATAAATATAAGATTTTTATAACAAAAAAGGAAACAAAAATTTTAAAACATTCAATATATGTTTTAATAATATTAAGTATCATTACCGGACCCAATAACGTCTCGGCACAAAATCTTGGCGATTTAAATAATAAATTAAAAGATATAAAAAACTCTATAACCGGACAAAAAGAAAAAGAAGACGCTATACGCCAAGAAAGAAAAGCTTTAATAACAGACATTAACAGCATACAGCAAAAAGTAGTAAAAGTTGCAAAAGAAGTAAAAGAATTCGAAAGAATATTATCTCAAATAGATAACAGAATTGCTAAATTATCAAAGAATGAACAAGAAATCCTAAACCAATTATCAGAAGAAAAAAATAAAACCGTAGAAACAATAGCAATATTACAAAGACTATTAACTACACCTGCTGGAATATTGATAACAGAGCCTCAAAGACCAACAGATGTTATACAAACAGCAATAATGCTAAACCATATAATAAATTACCTAGATTCTCATTCAGAAAAGCTTAAATCTGATTTAACAAAACTACAATCAATCAGAAAACAAATAAATTCTGAAAAGAAAGATTTATCAGTAGCAAAAAATAAAATATCCAGAGAAAAAGACAAAATTAACGGCTTGCTAAATCAAAAGAAAAGCATTGAAGCAAAGCTAAACAAACAGCAACAACAAACTCAAAAAGAAATACAAAAACTTATTTCAGAATCAAAAAATATTGAAGATTTGATTAAGAAAATTAAATCTCAACAAGGTAAATACGCAAATATAATTTCAGATGTGGACAGAAATTCTCAATTTGCAAAGATGCAAGGAAAAATGCCACTACCAGCAAATGGAAAAATAACAACTAGATTTAATGAAAAGAACAGATTGGGATTAGTATCAAAAGGAATAACAATCCAAACAACAAATAATGCTCAAGTTATAACCCCATATGATGCAGCAGTTTTATTCGCCGGAGTATTTAAAAGCGGTAAAATAACAATTATCTTGTATCACGGAAATAATTACTATACCGTTTTAACAGGAGTAAATAAAACATTCGTAAGCGAAGGTTCTAATGTATTATCAGGAGAACCAATTGCAGAAATGGGCGGAAAAAACACATATCTACAAGTTGAGTTAAGATATAAAGAAAAAACAATAGACCCATTATTATACTTCAATTAAAAGTTGAAAATAAAAATGGCTTGTTATATTATTTTTACAATAAATAAATTAACATTTAATATTTTAGATTTTTCAGAGGAATGGAAGGGTAATCAAAATGAAAAAAACAAAAGAAAATAAAAGTGTAAAAAAACAATTTATCACAGATAAAAAAACAAAAGTTTTATTCATAATAGGAATAGTATTTGTTCTATTATCTGTATCATCCTTTTTGTTAGTTTCATCAAATGGAATTTTTGCAAAAGATGATAAGAAAGAAAAATCAGTTCAAGAAATGCTAGACTTATTCGGAAAAGCATACGAAATCACAAAAGCATATTATGTTGAAGACATCAGCCCTCAAAAGCTAATAGAAGGAGCAATTGAAGGTATGTTATCAGCACAAGACCCACATTCAGGATATTTAAACGAAGAAGACTTTAAAGAAATGAATGAAAGCACATCAGGTTCTTTTGGTGGTTTAGGTATAGAAGTTACAATGGATAAAGGTGTAGTAAAAGTTATTTCTCCAATGGATGACACACCTGCATACAAAGCTGGTATAGAAGCAGGAGATTATATTACTCATATTAATGGAGAACAAGTTCAAGGACAAAGATTAACTGATGCCGTTAAAAAAATGAAAGGTGAACCAGGAACAAAAGTATCATTAACAATATATCGTGAAGGTAAAGAACCATTTGATGTAAAATTGACAAGAGCTATCATAAAAAACAAAGCAGTAAAATCTTGGATTTATAAAGATTCTATTGGATATTTACGTATAAGCTCATTTAATAGCAACGCCTCAAAAGAATTATCATCTCATATTAAAGATATAAAGAAAAAGCTTGGTAAAGATTTATCAGGTTATGTGCTAGATTTACGTAATAACCCAGGTGGATTACTAACACAAGCAGCAGAAGTTTCAGATGTATTCTTGGATAAAGGAGAAATAGTTTCTGTAATTGCAAGAACAAAAAATGGAACTCAAACACTATATGCAAATAAAGGCGATGAAACAGATGGTAAACCAGTTGTTGTATTAATCAACGGAGGTTCAGCATCAGCATCAGAAATTGTTGCAGGAGCATTACAAGATCAAAAAAGAGCTGTAATTGCAGGAACAAAATCTTATGGAAAAGGTTCTGTTCAAACAATGGTTCCTCTTGAAAAAGGTAAAGTTGCTTTAAAAATAACAACAGCTAGATACTACACTCCATCAGGAAAATCTATACAAGCAGATGGAATAGTTCCAGATATAGAAATAAATCAAGCAGAACCTGTAAAAGAACAAGAAGAAAGCAGAATTTTCAGTGAATCAACATTGAAAAACGCTTTAAAAAATGATAACGACGAAAAATTAGACTTCTTTAAGAAAGACGAAAATAAAAAATTAAAATATCCTCTTTCAAAAGAAGACCAAAAAAGATTAGATAAAGATTATCAATTACAACGTTCTCTTGAATTAGTAAAAGCTTTATCAATATATGATAAAATAGAAAAAGCAAGATTAAGCGAAGAAAATGCAGCAAAAGAAAATGATAAATTAAAAGATAAAAAAGAAGAAACTGCAAAAGATAAAGCTTTAAAATTACAAGAAAAGGAAGAACAAGACAAACAACAAGAAAATTCTGATGATTCTGAAACAACAGAAGAAGAAATAGAAGAAGAATAAAATTACAAATTAATCATAAACAAAAAGGAGATTTAATATCTCCTTTTTTATTTTTTCAAATAAGGTTTTAAATATTTACCAGTCCAACTATTAGAATTATTAACAATATCTTCAGGCGTTCCAACAGCAACAACTTGTCCTCCACCATTTCCACCTTCTGGTCCAATATCAATAATCCAATCAGCAGTTTTAATAACTTCTAAATTATGTTCTATAACAGCAACAGTATTACCATTATCAACAAATTTATGAAGCACATCTAATAATTTATGAACGTCAGCAAAGTGCAATCCTGTTGTAGGTTCATCAAGAATATACATAGTTCTACCAGTAGAACGCTTTGACAATTCTTTTGCAAGCTTTACTCTTTGAGCTTCACCACCAGAAAGAGTTGTAGCAAACTGTCCGATTTTAATATAAGATAAACCAACCTGATTTAAAAATTCTAATTTATTTTTAATTGCAGGTATATTTTCAAAAAACACCAAAGCCTCTGCGACAGTTAAATCCAAAACATCAGCAATAGACTTATCTTTATATTTAACATCTAATGTTTCTCTATTATACCTTTTTCCCCTGCACTCTTCACATTCAACATAAACATCTGGTAAAAAGTGCATTTCAATCTTAATAACACCATCACCTTGACACGCTTCACAACGTCCACCTTTTGTATTAAAAGAAAAACGACCTTCTGAATATCCACGTTGTTTTGATAAAGGCAATTTTGCATACCAATCACGAATAAAATCAAAAACCCCAGTATAAGTAGCAGGATTACTGCGAGGAGTTCTTCCAATAGGAGACTGGTCAATATGAATAATTTTATCAATATTTTCTATTCCAGATATAGATTTAAATTTTCCTATTTCATAAGTCGAATTATGTAATTCTCTCATTATAGCAGGATAAATAGTATCCAATAATAAAGAAGACTTACCAGAACCAGAAACTCCAGTAAAACAAACAAATTTACCAAGAGGAATATCAACAGAAACATTTTTCAAATTATTATGGCAAGCCCCTTTAATAGAAATAAAATTACCATTACCTTTGCGACGTTTTTTAGGAATTTGAATAAACTTACGGCCACTTAAATATTGAGCAGTCAAAGACTCCTCTGATTTCATAATATCATCAAGAGAACCAGAAGCAATCACATGACCACCATTAACCCCAGCACCAAGCCCCATATCAACAATGAAATCAGCACTTCTAATAGCATCTTCATCGTGTTCAACAACAATAACAGTATTATCTTGATTTTTAAGCTTATTCAAAGTTTGCAATAATCTGTCATTATCTCTTTGATGAAGTCCAATAGAAGGTTCATCAAGAACATATAAAACACCTGTTAAACCACTTCCAATTTGCGATGCAAGACGAATACGTTGAGCTTCACCCCCAGACAAAGTTCCAGCTTTTCTTGATAAAGTCAAATATCCCAAACCAACATTTATCAAAAATTGTAATCTGTCAGTAATTTCTTTCAAAATTCTGCTAGCAATTTCTTTATTTTTAGGAGATAAATTATCTCTTACACTTTCAAACCATTTCAAAGCTTCAGAAATAGAAAAATCAGTAGCTTCAGAAATATCCTTACCAGCAACTTTAACAGCTAAAGCTTTTGGGTTTAAACGCTTACCTTTACATACAGAACATTGTCTTTCTGCTTGATATTTAGAAATTTCCTCACGACGCCAACTTGAAGTAGTATCTTTAAATAATCTAGCTAAATTATTAACAACACCTTCATAAGGCTTTTTAACAACCCAACCATTTAAATTGCTAGAAACAGAAGTATCCCCAGTTCCATATAAAATAATATCTTTTTGTTCTCTTGTTAAATCATACCAAGGTTTATCCATAGATATTTTATAATGTTTGCAAACACCTTCAATCAAATGTTCGTATGTAGTAATCATACCATTACGACTAAATGGAGCAATAGCACCTCTACGAATAGATAAAGAATCATCAGGAATAATAAGCTCTTCTGTAAATTGAAATTCAACACCTAAACCAGCACATTTTTCACAAGCTCCTTGCGGAGAGTTAAAAGAAAATAATCTTGGCTGAATAGATTCAATGGCAAAACCAGAAACAGGACAAGCAAAATTTTCAGAGAAAATAACTTGATTTTTCGTAGCAATATTTTCCGCAAGAGCAATACCATTTGATAATTTTAAAGCACGTTCAAAAGCTTCACTGACTCTTGAAATAAACTGCTTTTTAGTTTCAGGATAATTATCATCATTTTTAACAACTAATCTATCAACTACGACTTCAATATTATGTCTTTTATTTTTATCCAAAGAAATAATACCAGACATTTCATAAATTTCACCATCAATACGCAAGCGAGTAAAACCTTGCTTTTGTAAATCCATTTGTTCTTTTTTATGCTCACCTTTTTTAGCACGTATAACAGGAGATAAAATTAAAATTTTATCACCATCATTAAAACTTTCTAAAACTCCATTAGCCATTTGTTCAATACTCTGACTTTCAATTGGTAATCCAGTTTCAGGAGAATAAGGAACCCCAACTCTAGCCCATAAAAGACGCATATAATCATATATTTCAGTAATAGTTCCAACAGTAGAACGTGGATTTTTAGAAGTAGTTTTTTGTTCAATAGAAATTGCAGGAGATAAACCTTCAATAACATCAACATCAGGCTTTTTTTGAATATCTAAAAACTGACGAGCATAAGCAGATAAACTTTCAACATATCTTCTTTGTCCATCAGCATATATAGTATCAAAAGCTAATGATGACTTACCAGAACCAGAAACCCCAGTAATAACAACTAATTTATCACGAGGAATATCAATATCTACATTTTGTAAATTATTTTCACGAGCACCACGAATTTTAATAAATTTTTGCATAAAAACCTCTATTTTATAGAATTTATAACAGATTTAAAAATTCTATCAAAAAAAAATAAAAATGCAATTTTAATAAAAAATAAAAAAACTTGATTGACAAAAACAGTTTTATAATTAAAATACACCTTTACCCTAAATTTTAAAGGAGAAATGTATGTGTCAAAAATGTAATAATAATTGTAATACTTGTAATTGCAGCAAAGTTAATGTTAACACTATTAACCATGTAGTATGTCAAAAAAATACTACAAAAATAATAATGTTAAAGCCAAAGACTGAAAATTCTTTAAATAAAGAGGAATTAAAAAAATGGCTAATAAAAAATCTAAGTAATTATAATGAAAATATTATAGTTATAAACACTAAAGCCTCATCAGAAACAGTAAAAGAGACTATAAATAGTTGCTGTCTAGAAATAGGCAAAAAAATTGAGTTCGTTGAAGGCCAATATTGCGGAGATTACAAATAAGAAGAATAAAAATATTTATTTAAAAAAGTGGTTGATTCAATTTCAACCACTTTTTTATTAAAAATAATAAATAAAATTAATTAAGATAAGATTAAATAAAATTTAAAATAAGTATATTTTTAATATATTGTGGTTTTCATTTACATAACATTTTTCTTATCTGGATAAAAATTAAAATCTATAACTTTCCATTGTTCATAAGCTTCTTTAGGTAATTTATAAGGAGCACAAACAACAATAGCTCTACGAGCACTATCAGCAACAGCTTTAAAGGATTGTAATCCAGCATAATCAGAAGCATTCATAATATGAGTACTTTTAATGTATCCATTAGGTAAGAAATAAACCTTAATATGAATTTTCATATTACTTACTCCTTGAGCACCAACATCAATATCCCAACAATTTTGAACACGAAACTTAACCATATCAATATAAGAGGCTTGTAATCTTTGACCTTGAGCTAAATTATTAACATTATTAGATTTAACAACAGCAGGAACTTCAATTTTCTTTAAAGCAACACCTTTAATATTCTTTTTAACATCAACTAATAAATCATCAACATCCCCTGTAATATTCTTTTCTGCCTCTTTTACATCAGCAATATCTTCTTTTTGAACTTTATTTTCAACAGCAGACTCTTTCTCAGATTTTTTATCATCTTTCTTTTTATCTTTTTTACTTTCAGCATCTTTTTTATCAGTAATTTTGTTATCTTTATCAGCAGTTTTATTATCCTTTTTAACTTCTTTTTTAGTATCTTGTTTCTTATCTTCTTTTTTATCTAAATCATTATTATCAGTTTTGTTATCTTCTATTTTATTTTTAACAGCTTCTTTTTTTACACTAGGAATAACTTGAACAGGCTTTTTATCGTTTTTTTTCTCTTCAACGACAAGCTTTTTATCAATATCTTCATTAACAGTTGGTAAAATAGTATCAGCACCAACATCTAAATCAGATAAATCAAAAATAATCACAGGGTCAGATTTTAACTTATTTTCAGCAGGCTTAATTTTCACAAACGGATAAACACTTAAAAATAAAAAAATCATTATATGAGCAGTAAATGATAAAAAAAATCCATCATAAAAATTTTTATTTGAAAACAAATCTAATAAAGAATATCTAAAATCATTAGCAAAAATTTTCATCTTAAATTTAAAAGATTTAAAAGAAAAACTCCCAGAATTTTTATTAATTCTTCTGGTCATTTTTTTAATGGCTTTTTTTAAAAATTTTTCATCTTTTTTCATAATAATCAATTCGCATTAAAAGATGTTTTTAAACCAACTTTTGAATACCCAGCATCTTTTAATTTTGCCATCAAAGAAACTATATATCCATAATTAGTATTTTTATCACCACTAATAACAATTGAAGATTCAGGATTTTCCTTCATCATAGCTTGTAATTTAGCTTTCACCGCATCAACAGAAGGCATTTTTGACTTACCAATAAATATTTCACCTTTTTTATTTACAGCAATATCAATGGTAATCCCCTTCCCTTGCAAAGAAGTCTTACCACCTTGAGGTAAATCTACATCAACTCCACTAGTCAATAATGGAGCAGTAATCATAAAAACCGCCATTAAAACGGTCATAACATCAACCATAGGAGTAATATTGATTTCAGCTTTAGTTTTATTTTTAAATCTTCTATTATTTTTGCTTAATAACATAAAAACCTCAATTATTTAGTAGTTTCATCAACTTGACGAGAAATAATAGTAGCAAATTCAGAAGAAAAATTTTCAACCTTCAAAGAATAAGAATTTATTTCATTAGAAATTTTATTAAAGCCAACCACCGCAGGAATAGCAACAATCAAACCCAAAGCAGTAGTAGCAAGTGCAATAGCAATACCAGGAGCAATAACAGCTAAAGAAGTATTATGATTTTCTCCAATAGAAGAAAACGCAGACATAACCCCCCAAACAGTTCCAAACAAACCTAAAAAAGGAGCAACAGTTCCAGCAGTTCCCAAAAAAGAAACTCTGCGTTCTAATAAATCAATTTCTCTTTCCAAAGAAACTTGCATAATACGTTCCATTCTTTGCTGAACATTACTAATTTTATTAATACTCTTTGCATCAATAGACTTTCCAGAAGAATTCAAAGGTATCAATTTAGAACTTTTCTTCCATTCTTTCATAGCAGCAACAAAAACTTTAGACATAGGATTTAAAGCTTTATCTTTATATTCCATATATAAATCATCTAAAGAACCACCAGACCAAAATTTTTCTTCAAAAACTCTTGTAGTTTCTTTAATTTTTTTCAAAGAAATAAGCTTCTCGATTATAATAGCCCAAGACCAAACAGAAGCCAATATCAAAGCAACAGACATAACACGAGTCAACCAATCAGAATCAGTAAATAAATAAATTAAAGAAAATGTAGTATTTGTATTCATAATTCCCCTTTATATTTGCATTAATTTAAAAAATCTCCGGATTCAATAATATTCAAACCTTCCGAAGGATTTACAAAGTTTGGCTTAATTTCCTTTTCTTCTTCAACAAACCTATAATCTTTCAAGGATTCTTCATCTAAATCAACAGGTTCCAAAGCATATTTTTGCTCAGCAGAATAAATAACACCAGAACGGCTATCAACTGTATGCTCGCCAATATCACGAGTTTTATCAATAATAGGTTCATAACCAACTTCTAAAATAGAATTATTTTTATCAATTTCTTTTGAACTGCCATCAGCACGCTTTATTTGAACATATCCTCCAAATCGTCCAAAAGCAGCAAAAGAATCCTCAATAAAAGAGGAAAACAACACAAAAACAGCAATAAAAAATATCTTCATATTATCTCCAAAAAACAATCAAAATCACAAAGATAAATATATCATTTGTAAGGTTGATTTTCAAATAAATAATGTATACAATAACAAATGGGTGTGGGATTGCTGATAATTTTGTGCAAACAAATGATTATCAGAGGAAAGTCCGGACACACAAAAGGAATGATAGTGGGTAACGCCCACCACTTTGTTGACTGTGAAAGGAATACACAAAGGAGGACCAGTGCCACAGAGACGAACCATTCAGTTGGTGTGAAACGAGGTAAACTCTATCATGTGCAAAGTCAAATGTGCCTATACGTTTATCCTTTTAACTCGGGCAAGGTAGACTGCTAGAAATTTGTAGTAATACAAGTTCAAGATAAATAATCCCTGCCGGAAGGCAAACAGAATCCGGGGTACAGCACCCAAAAAATAAAAAAACACATAAATCAATTATGTGTTTTTTATTTTTAATAAGATATAAAAATCTATTTACGATGTTTAACTTTTTCAACACCTTTACCAGTAAGCTTCTGCATATCAGACTTTTGCTTTTTAGCATATTTTCTTGCTTGTTCAGTAGCTTTCTGTTTTTCTTTTTCTGCTAATTTAGCTTTTTCTTCATTGTGCTTAGCAATCCATTTTTCCAACCAATTATTATCATAATTAGCATTATCAATAACTTCTTTTTGCTTAATTAATTCTTTATGCAAAGGAAGATTTGTTCTGACACCATCAACAACAAATTCTCTTAAAGCGTGTTCAGCACGAACCAAACAATCTTGACGAGTATCAGCAAACACAATCAATTTTGCAATCATAGAATCATAAAATGAAGGAATTTTATAACCAGCATAAACACCAGATTCTATACGAACCCCAAGTCCACCAGGAACATTTATTTTATCAATAGTTCCAGGCCAAGGAACAAAAGTATCAGGGTCTTCAGCATTTATACGGAATTCTAAAGCGTGTCCTTTAATTTTAATATCTTCTTGTTTAACAGATAACTTTTCACCCATAGCAATTCTAATCTGCTCTTTAACGATATCAACACCAGTAATCATTTCAGTAATAGGGTGTTCAACCTGTAAACGAGTATTCATTTCCATAAAGTAAAACTTACCATCTTGATACATAAATTCAATTGTTCCAGCATTAGTATAACCAATAGATTTAACAGCATTACGAACTTTTGAACAAATATCCTCACGAGTTTTTTCATCTAAAACAATTGCAGGAGCTTCTTCCATAACTTTTTGATGTTTACGTTGCAAAGAACAATCACGTTCTGCCAAAGTAACAACATTACCGTAATTATCAGCTAAAACTTGAATTTCTATATGTTTAGGACGTTCAAGATATTTTTCCATATAAACTCTGTCATCATCAAAAGAAGCTTTTGCTTCAGATTTAGTAATCAAAAACTTACTACGCAAATCTGCTTCTTTTCTAATAATAGTAATACCTTTACCACCACCACCAGAAGCTGCTTTTAAAATAACAGGATAACCAATTTCTTTTGCAACCTTCAAAGCAGTATCTAAATCAGGTAAATCACCATCAGAACCAGGAACAACAGGAATTCCAGTTTCAATAGCAGTCCTTTTTGCTTCAACCTTATCACCCATTTTAGCAATAAGTTTTGAAGAAGGTCCAATAAAGACTATTCCGTGTTCTTCTGCCATTTCAGCAAAATCAGCTTTTTCAGATAAAAAACCATATCCAGGATGGATAGCATCAGCACCTGTAATAACAGCAGCAGATAAAATAGCAGACTTATCTAAATAAGATTCAGAAGCAAGTGCAGGACCAATACAAACAGATTCATCAGCCATTTTAACGAACATAGCAGAACTATCTTCAGTAGAATGAACCGCAACTGTTTTAATACCTAATTCCTGACACGCGTGAATTATACGAATTGCAATTTCCCCACGATTTGCAATTAAAACTTTTTTAAACTTTGCCATAAACTACACCTTTTTAATTAATTAAAAAAATACCTTATTCAATAATGAATAAAGGTTCTGCATATTCAACAGATTGAGATTCTTTAACCAAAATTTCTTTAACAACACCATCACGATCTGCTTTAACAGGATTAAAAGTTTTCATTGCTTCAACTAAACATAAAATATCGCCAACTTTAACTTTATCACCTTTTTTAACATAAACAGGAGCAGATGGATTAGGAGCCAAATAAACAACTCCAACCATAGGAGAAGTTATAGCCTTTGACATATCAATACTTGGTTCAGATGCGGCAGCTTGTTGAGCATTTGCAGAACTTACAGCAGGAGCACTTGGAACGCTTACAGGTGAAGAAGCAACAGGAGCACTAGCTGCATTAGCAAACTTAGACAATCTTAATTTCATACCATATCTACTATATTCAATTTCAGCCAAATTATGCTTATCAATAGCATTAGCCAACATATCAATAATAATGTCTTCTTTTTTTCTACTACCAAAGAATAAAACCATTTTAAAATAATCCTTTTCTTTTATATTTGTTATATGCAAAAACGCATTTTGTTAGTTTAATATTTAATCAGGTCATTATTATGTAATAAATAGATTCAATTTGCAAGTATTTTACAAAAGCATTTATTTTTTACAAAACAAATAAAAAATATATATAAATCATAAAGTTAAATATAAAAATAAAAGTTGCATAAAAAATATATATTTATTTAATATGATTAAAATCATAAATTTAAAGTAAAAGCAAAATATAAAAATAAGGATTTAATTATGGAATTAGAAATAAAGCTAAAATTAAAAAGAGATATAACAGAAAACATAAAAAACATAGGCTTTAAATATATAAAAGAAACTCATCAAATAGACACTTATTACATAGTAAATGAATATTATCAATCAAAACAGACATATTTAAGAATAAGAGAAGATTTAATAAATAAAACATATTCATTTGATTTGCATCAAATTCATTCAGATATAGCAACAAAAGAATATGAAATACAAATGAATAAAAACAACATAAATACAGCAAAAAATATAATAGAAATATTAGGTTTCAATGAAAAATGTAAAATAGATAAAGAAAGGAAAATATATAAAAAAGAAGATATAATAATAGTAATAGATAAAGTAAAAGAGTTAGGAGACTTTATAGAAATTGAAATACAATCAGAGCCATCAAAAGAAAATGAAGAAAAATTATTTAATATAATGAATCAATTAAATTTAACAAAAGACGATATAATATCAGGTATAGGATACCCAGATTTATTTTTACAACAAAAGAGCAAACAAGAAAACTCTTGAAAATAAAGATTTTTTTGTTAACATCATAACAAGTTAATTTAAGAAAAACTTATAATAAACTTTAATAAAAAAGGAAAAATAATGTCAAATACATCAAAATTAATGGAAGGTAAAAAAGGTATCGTATTTGGTATATCTAACGATAAAGGTATAGCATACGCGATATCAAAAGAATTACATAATGCAGGTGCTAAATTAGCATTCAATTATTTACCTGTTATGGAAAAAAGAATAAAAGAAGCAGCAGAAGAATTCAATGCAGAAATAGTTTTACCAGGAAATGTTCAAGACGATGAATCTATGGACAAGTTCTTTAAAGAAGTTGAAGAAAAATGGGGTGAAATTGATTTTATGCTACACGCAGTTGCATTTTCTGACAAAACAGAACTACGTGGAGAATATAAAAATACAACAAGAGCAAATTTCTTAAACACTATGGATATATCTTGTTTCTCATATACAGATTTAGCAAACCGTGCAGCAAAATTAATGAAAAAAGGCGGAGCTTGCTTAACACTAACATATTTTGGTGGAGAAAAATTCATACCACACTATAACGTAATGGGTGTTGCAAAAGCAGCATTAGATTGTTCTGTAAAATACCTAGCATCAGATTTAGGAAAACACAACATCAGAGTAAACGCTTTATCAGCAGGCCCATTAAGAACATTAGCAGCTGCTGGTATTGGAGATTTTCACTTAATGCAAAATTGGAACGAATTAAACGCTCCATTACGCAGAGCAGTAACATTAGAAGATGTTGGTCGTGCAGGATTATATCTATTATCAGATATGTCAAGCGGTGTTACAGGAGAAATTCATCACGTAGATTGTGGTTATAACTCTATGGGTATGATGAACGCTGAACAAATTGAACCAATTGCAGATTTGTTAAACAAAATTGTTGAAAGCAAAAAAACAAATAAAGAATAATATTTGCAATCTTTAATAAAAAACAAACCTTATGTTCAAAGCATAAGGTTTTTATTTTTGCTATAAAAAATAAGTATATATAATAAAAATCTAACTCTTTACTTAATATAAAAATTTTGATATAATAAAAATATGGTAGGGACAAAAGATTATCCAAATTTTTACATTTTAGATTCTGAAAAAGACAAAATATTCTGGACAATTTCAGAGGTATCAGAACGTCTTCATTTAGAAGCACACGTATTAAGATTTTGGGAAAAAAAATTCAAAAAATTAAAACCTACAAAAAAGAATGCTGGCAACAGATATTATAAAATTTCAGACATAAGAATAATCGAAAAAATACGAGATTTGCTATACAAACAAGGATACACAATCCAAGGTGCTGAAAGAGTTTTAAATAAAGGATTTGCAGCTCCTCCAATGCCGATGGAACAAAAAACAAATGAAACAACATCAGAAATAGCAGATCAAGTTATAGAACAAGAAATAAAATCAAAAGTAGATACTCAACAAGCAAAAACTTTGATTGAAGAAATCAAAAAATCTAACGAAAACAAAGAAAAACTAATCGAATTATTAAACGATATAGAATACATAGAAAAATTATTAAACTAGCAAGATTTTAAATAAAAAAAATTACATCATTTTTTTATGCCAAGGATGAAATTTTTCAACAGTTTTTAATAAATCTTTAGTAAATTTACCATTAAAACAAATTGCTCTGTCATCAATATACATTTTAGCAATAACTTTTGTATTAGTAATACCAACAACAGAATTATCATAATATCTACGAACCCAAAAAGGAAGACACTTAAATTTCATATTATATTTTTTAGTCTCTGGCATATTCTTCAACCATTTTTTAATAGCACGCTTTTTTCTAGCACTCATAATAACAACATTAAAACCCAAATCTTGAACTTTTTTAATAAAAGGGAAAGCTCCATCTATCAATTTTCCAAAATCTGAATCAGAATCTAAAATTTTATTACACCCATAATAACAATTATCGTGTATTACTCCATCAAAATCAAAAGCGACAGTATTAGAAACCTTATATTTAGCCATAAAAAACCTATATAAATTAAAATTAAAAACAAAATTATATCAGGCAAATATAATACCATTTTTTAAGAATATCATCAAGGAATTTTATTAAAAATTTTATCAACAAATCTGAAAAAAATAAAAAGCAAAAAAACAAAAAATATTTAAATAAAACAACAGTAAAGCCCTTGCTACAAAATCCATTTTTTGATACAATATACAAAGTATATTTATGCAAAATTTATACGGAGAGAAAGAATAAAAAAATTAACAAAAGGAAAGTTTGATTGAATGAAGCTTTGCTAAAAAAATATATCCGCATTTTTTGCATCATAACGTTAATGCTTTTAACGCATTTAAACGAGGCTATATTTTTACCTAATGCAAAGGCAGCTGTAAGAAGAAGAACACCAGCAAGAGCAGGAACAACAGCTTTAAGTAAATTCAAAAAAAACAGTGGAAGTTCAGCATTAACCTCATATCAATCACAACAGCAATCAAAGGCTGCAGAAGAAACAGAAGTCGGTCCTTGTTTAAAAGAACACATAAACGCATTAATTTCTTCTGGCGGTCCATGTGAATATTTAGTCCCAGAAGAAATAAAAATTGCAATGGGTTCAGATTTAGGAAGTTTCTATTGCGTATTCAACACAGAAACTATCGAAGTTGATGGAATAACATTACCATCAGCATCAAATATGTTTTTAAGAAGGTATTATGGAATAACAGCATCAGAGCTAAAAAAAGATTCAAAAGATTTAAGCGTATTCAATTTCACTCAAAATGTTGACATATTCAGCGATGACAGAGTAAAAACAGATTTAGGAATAAATTATTTTAATATTCTAACAAAAGCCATATCAGAAAATAAGTTATCACAAGTTCATTTAAGTCAATCATTATTGAACCAATTAAAATATAACAATTCAGCAATATTAGCACAAATACAAGAAAAATATCCATTTGATGTTCCTACAACGCAACAAGATATAACAACATGCTCTGCCGCAGCAGTAGAAGCATTCACAGCTTGCGTAAGTTCAAAAACAAAAGCAAAGGCAAACAATTATCAAATAATAAAAGATAATTGTGTTAAATACGCAGAAATATTAACAGAGCAATATAAAAATCTAGCAACAAAAGTAATGATAGAAAATAAATCGCTAATAGAACAAACAGCAAATTCGATAACTCCGCAGTAAAGTAAAATATTATGATAATAAAAGATAAAATTTTTAATGAAATAAAAGAATATAAAAAGCCAATAATGTTAGTTGGTTTAATGGGGGTCGGAAAAACATCAATAGGAAAATTATTAGCAAAAAAACTAAAAATAAAATTCATAGATTCTGACACAGAAATAGAACAATCATCATTGTGTTCAATAGTAGAATTATTCTCAATATACGGAGAAAGTGAATTCAGAAATATGGAAGAAAAAGTAATAAAAAGAATAATATCATCAAGTGATGATACATTTGTTTTATCAACTGGAGAAGGAGGATTTTTATCAGAAGGAGTAAGACAATACGTAAAAGATAAAGCAATAACAGTATGGATAAACACTCCATTTGAATTATTAATACAAAGAGCAAAATTTAAAAGCACTCGTCCTTTATTATTAGATAAAGACCCAAAAGAAATCATAAGCAAGCTAATGAAAGAAAGAAAAAAAATATATGAAGAATCAGATATAAATTTAATAACAAAAAACGAATCTATATATAAAACTGTTGATAAATTAATAATCCAATTACATAAATTTATATCAAAAAATACACAATAAAAAAAGCTTTGTAATTTATACAAAGCTTTTATTTTATATATTAATCAAGATTAATCTTTTTTACTAACAATGAATTTTGCGATATGTTCATGGAATTCATTGTCATAATTAATACCATCTAATCTAGACTTAACTAAGATTTCCATATCAGCCTTATGAACTTCACGGAATCTATTTTCGCTTTGGAAATATTTAGTTAAATCTTCAACAGGATTTTCACCTTGTTTAGAATCGATTTGTAATGGAGATTTACCATCAGCAATTAATCTAGGATTAAATCTATATAATCCCCAATAACCAGACTGAACAGCAAACTTTTCATGTTCTTCTGCATTCATCAAATCATATCCATGAGCAATACAAGGTGAATAAGCTATAATAATAGAAGGACCATCAAAAGCTTCAGCTTCTTTAATAGCCTTCAAAGCTTGCATAGGATTTGCTAATAAAGCAATCTTTGCAACATAAGCATTATTACCAGCCATAGCAATCAATCCTAAATCTTTTTTATTCTGCTTACGTCCAGCAGAAGAGAATTTAGCACCAGCTCCTAAAGGAGTTGATTTAGATTGTTGTCCACCAGTATTTGAATAAACTTCTGTATCAAGGACTAAGATATTAACATTTCTATCCATATTGATAACGTGATCCAATCCACCATAACCAATATCATAAGCCCAACCATCACCACCAAACAACCAAACACTTTTCTTCAATAGATATTGAGAATAAGAAGCCAATAATTTAGCTTTATCAGAATTCAAAGAAGAAAGTTTATTATTTAATTCTTGAATATTTTTGCGTTGTTCAGCAATTTTAGCATCATCAGATTGGGTATTATTGATAATGGCATCAACAAGATTATCACCAATTTCAGAAGATAATTCCTTTAATAATTGTTTAGCTATATCAACATTTTTATCAATTGCTAATCTCATACCATAACCGAATTCAGCATTATCCTCAAATAGAGAGTTAGCCCAAGCAGGTCCCTGCCCTAAAACATTAGTTGCATAAGGAGTTGTAGGTAAATTACCACCATATATAGAAGAACAACCAGTTGCATTAGCAACAATCATACGGTCTCCAAACAATTGAGTAATCAATTTAATATAAGGAGTTTCACCACAACCAGCACAAGCGCCTGAAAATTCGAATAAAGGTTCCATTAATTGAGTATGTTTCATTAAAGAAGAATTTAATTTTTGTTTTTCAACATAAGGTATAGTTTGGAAGAAATCCCATCTAGCATTTTCTTCTTCACCAACAACTTCAATACTTTCCATATTGATAGCTTTTCTACCCTCAACTTCTTTATTCAAAGCAGGACAATTTTTAACACACAAATTACATCCTGTACAATCATAAGGAGAAACTTGAACAATATAATTAGTATATTCTTCACCAATTTCTTTAGTTTTATATTTAGCGTGTTTGAATAAAGATGGAGCATTTTTCAAATCTTCATCAGTAGCAACTTTTGTTCTAATTGCAGCGTGCGGACAAACGAAAGCACACTTACCACATTGTATACAAATTTCAGGATCCCAAACAGGAACTTCAGTTGCTATTTTACGCTTTTCATATTTTGTAGTAGCAGTAGGAAATTTACCATCAGCAGTAAATGCAGAAACAGGTAAATCATTACCTTTACCAGCAATAATCATAGCTGTAGTATTTTTAACGAAATCAGGAATATTTTCACCATATAAAACATCTGGCATAGGTTCAGCATTTTTATCAACACTTGCAGGAATATCTAATTTATATAAATTTGATATAGCTTGATCAACAGCTTTGTAATTAGTTTCAACAACAGCTTGTCCTTTTTTCATATATGTTTTTTCAATAGCTTTCTTAATAGAAGCAATTGCAACATCTGGATTAATTATATTAGCGATAGAAAAGAAACAAGTCTGCATAATAGTATTAGTTCTACGCCCCATACCAATATCACGAGCTAAATTATTAGCATTAATAGCATAAACATTAATTTTCTTTTCAATAATTTGTTGTTGAACTTCCAAAGGAAAGTTTTTCCACAAAGCTTCTTTTTTGAAAGGACTGTTAACTAATAAAGTAGCACCATTTTTAGCACGAGCTAAAACATCCAAAGTATAAAATATTGGGAAATGGTGAACAGCAATAAAATCAGCTTTATTTATAAAATAAGGGCTGTGAATTTCGTGTTTAGAAAATCTCAAATGAGAAATAGTAATAGAACCTGATTTTTTAGAATCATATTCAAAATAACCTTGTCCAAACATATTAGCTTCTTCAGCAATTATTTTAATAGAATTCTTATTTGCTCCAACAGTTCCATCAGAACCTAAACCATAGAACAAAGCAGTATTCATTTCAGGATCTTCAATTTCAAAATTTTCATCAACAGTTAAAGATAATTTAGTAATATCATCATTGATACCAACACTAAATTCTTGTTTAGGATTTTCTGATTTCAACTCATCAAAAACAGCCTTTGCCATAGCAGGATTGAAATCTTTTGAAGATAAACCATAACGACCACCAATAACTTTAATATCATTGCGTCCCATTTCTTTTAATGAAGCAACAACATCAAGATACAAAGGTTCACCAATAGAACCACTTTCTTTTGTTCTATCCAAAACAGCTATTTTTTTAACACTTGCAGGTAAAGCCTTAACAAAATCTTCAACTGGGAAAGGACGATACAAACGAACCTTAACCAATCCATTTTTTTCACCTTTACTGTTTAAGAAATTCAAAGTTTCTTCAACAACTTCAGCCCCACTACCCATAACAACAATAACATTATCAGCATCAGCAGGACCAACATAATCAACAACATTATATTTTCTTCCTGTTAATTCAGCAAATAAATTCATTTTTTCTTTAACAACAGGAATCACATTATTATAATAAGGATTAGAAGCTTCACGAGCCTGAAAGAAAACATCAGGATTTTGAGCAGTTCCACGAATAAAAGGTTTTTCTGGATTCAAAGCAGAATTATTAAATTCCTCAATCTTATCCATATCCATAAGCTTACATAATTGATCATCAGATAATTTTTCTATACCTCCAACTTCATGAGAAGTTCTAAATCCATCAAAGAAATGCATAAAAGGAACTTTTGCTTTAAAAGTAGAAGCATGAGCAATAGCAGCCATATCATGAACTTCTTGAATAGAATTAGAAGCTAACATAGCAAACCCTGTTTGACGACAAGCCATAACATCAGAATGGTCGCCAAAAATAGATAAAGCATGAGTTGCAACAGTTCTAGCAGTAACGTGCATAACAAAAGGTGTTAATTCTCCAGCAATTTTATACATATTAGGAATCATCAACAACAATCCTTGAGAAGCCGTGAAAGTTGTAGTTAAAACTCCAGACATTAAAGAACCATGAACAGCAGCAATAGCCCCAGCTTCTGATTGCATCATATTAACATCAGGAACACGATTAAATACATTTTTAATACCTTTAACTGCCCAAGATTCATAATATTCAGCCATAGGAGAAGATGGAGTAATCGGATAAATAACCGCCATATCAGTTAAACGATATGCAACATTAGCACAAAATTCATTACCATCACCTAAATATAATTTGTTTTCATTATTTGACATAATATATCCTTTGTTTGTTGTTTACACACCAAGGCTAAAATTTAACCAAGGCATATTTTAATTATAATTGATAATAATTTTACAAAATCATAATTACTTTGTAAAGAAATTTAAAAATTAAACAAAAAGAAAATAATGTCTAAAAGCAAGATAAAAAAGCAAGCACAAAATAATTAATTAAAAAATAAAAAAATCTTGCAAAAACATTAAATTTAAGCTTAAATAATACCCTGAAAAAAATATAAACAAATAAAAGAGGGTAAAAATGGCAGTTCCAAAAAGAAAAACTTCTAAATCAAAAAGAGATATGAGAAGATCTCATGACGCATTAAAATCAACAAACGCTGTTGTATGTAAAAAATGCGGAGAATTAAAACTTCAACACAATGTTTGCCCATCATGTGGAGATTATGCTGGTAAAGAAGTAATATCAAAAAAACAACCCGCATAAAACATAAAAACATTAAAAAACGAGGTTTTATAGATGGCAAAATATAAAATCGCAATTGATGCTATGGGTGGAGATTATGCTCCAAAACAAGTAATCAAAGGCCTTAATTATTTCTGCAAAGATTATAAGGACATAAACAATGTCCATTTTGTCATTTATGGAAAAAAGAAAATTCTTGAAAGACTAATAAAACACAATAAACATATAAATGGTCATTACGAAATTGTTGATACTCCTGAATTTGTAGCCCCTGATGCTAAGCCATCAGCAGTTATAAAAAAATCAACAAACACAAGTATGTGGCAAGCAATAAAATCAGTAAAAGATAAAACAACCGATGCAGTTGTATCTGCTGGAAATACAGGCTGTTTAATGGCATTTTCTCATTTACAATTAAGGACTCTTGCAAACATAAAAAGGCCAGCAATAACAACAATGATGCCAACAAAAGCAAATAAAAATGTTGTTATGCTTGATTTAGGTGCAAGTATAGATTACACATCAGAAACATTCATTGACCACACAATAATGGGAAGTGTTTATTCATCAATAATAAATAAAATTGATAAACCAACAATAGGTTTATTAAATATAGGAGAAGAAGACTCCAAAGGAAATGATGAATTAAAAAAAGCTAACCAAAAATTAAAAGAAAACAAATCTGAAATATTCAAATATTATGGATTTGTTGAAGGGCACGATATTTTATTTGGAACAACAGATGTTGTTGTAACAGACGGCTGGACTGGAAATATTGCATTAAAATCAATTGAAGGAACAGCAAAATTTTTATCTTTTATGATAAAAAATGCATTTAAAGGGAACTCTTTATGGAGCAAATTCTGGGGTTCAATATCATATTTACTAGTAAGAAGAAGTATGAATAAAATATCAAAAAAAATGGATATAAGAAGATATAACGGAGCAGTATTAGCTGGACTAAATGGAATAGTAATAAAAAGCCACGGAAATTCAGATGCAGTAGCATTTTATTTTGCAATAAAATACGCATTAGATTTAGTTAAAAAGAATTTCAAAGAAAAAATAGAGGAAGCTTTAGAAGCATATTACAAAGCAAACAACAAATAGAGAAAATAAAAGATGTTATATTCAAAAATAATTGGGACAGGTTCATATTTACCAGAGAAAGTATTAACTAACGACGACATGTCAAAATTAGTTGATACAAACGACGAATGGATAACAACAAGAACTGGAATAAAACAAAGACATATTGCAGCAGAAGATGAATATACTTCAGACCTTGGAGCAAAAGCAGCAATAGATGCAATACAATCAGCAGGACTATTGCCAGAAAACATAGATTTAATTATATTAGCAACAACAACTCCAGATAACACATTCCCATCAACAGCTGCAAAGATACAAGCAAAAATAAAAGCATTTAATTCAACAGCATTTGATGTTCAAGCAGTATGTTCAGGATTTATATACGCTTTAACAGTTGCAGACAGTTTTATAAAAGCAGGTAATGCTAAAACAGTATTAGTGATAGGAGCTGAAACAATGTCCAGAGTAATAGATTGGACAGACCGTTCAACTTGCGTATTATTCGGAGATGGTGCAGGAGCAGTAATTTTACAAGCAAGCAACCAAGATGAATCATCAAAACCATCAGGAATTTTAAGCACAATAATAAAAACAGATGGAAGATATTATGATGCTTTAAAAACAAACTCTGGCCCATCAATGGGAAATGAAAAATCATACTTGCAGATGTCAGGAAAAGAAGTATTTAAAATAGCAACATCAAAGATGCCAGAAGTATCATTAGAAGCTATAAAGAAAGCAAATTTATCACCAAGCGATGTAAATTGGTTAGTTCCACATCAAGCAAATGTAAGAATAATAGATGCTGCATTAAAGAAAATATCAATACCAGCAGAAAACACAGCAATGACAATATCAGAACACGCAAATACATCTGCTGCATCAATACCATTAGCATTTGACAATTTTATAAAAAACAATAAAATAAAGCACGGAGATGTCATATTAATGACAGCAATGGGAGCAGGATTCACTTGGGGATCCGTAGTATTAAGATACTAATTAAATAATCAATTATTTAATGGAGGAAACAAACAAAAATGAGCAATGTTCCAAATATAATAAAAGCAGATATAATAAATAAGATTACTCAAAAAGGTGTTCCATTTAATGATGCATCAGATATATTAGATGATATCTTCAATGCAATCACAGAAGCACTTGTTGAAGAAGGAGAAGTAAAAATAAAAGGCTTTGGAACATTCAAGAAGTTATCTAAAAAAGAAAGAATAGGAAGAAATTTAAAAACAGGTGAAGAAAGTGTAATTTCAGCAAGGAAAACAGTTTCATTTCACACATCAAAACTATTCAAATCAGAATTAAATAAAAGTAAATAAAGATTTATATAAGGTTGTTAAATAAATGGTAAATACATTCAATCAAAATAATATTAAAAATCTAAATAAAGATTTTAATAACTTTAAATCACCAGTTATGAATAAAAGAAAAGCAATGAGACGCCCAAACGGCAAATAATAACTCAACAATCAAATTTTTTCAAAAAATAAAAAAAATCACTGCCATAATAGCGGTGATTTGTAAATAAAGAAAGATTTAATTTAAGACGCTAAATACTCATCTATATGAACACCTTCTTTATCAAAGCCATGAGAGTTTGTATCGAATACAACTCTACTAAAAGTATTGCCATCAGAGTGCCCTCTGTTACAATCATGCAAAATAAAAAAGTTTCCTGTTGATAAATCAACAAAGAACTTTGTGACTAAATAATTATTATAACCATATTTAATCACATCTCCACAATAAATAGCTTTGCGATTTGAGAGAGTTATAAATATTACTCCGACATCCTCACCAAGTAAGTCATATGGGTTAAGATTCCCATATTCAATATCTCCAATGTCATCATTATATTCATATAAAATGTTTGCATATTCTTTTCCTTTTATTTTCATACAAGTAATACCTCATAAGATTAAATTATATTAAATATTATACAAATATAATAATTTGCCAAATAAATAATATAAAAAAATATATCTATCTGTTTTTTAAAGATAATTTAATATATGGAAGTATCTAAAAAAGACTATTTTGTAACTTTCAATAATTTCACACGACGATTTTCTGGATTTTTAACTCCATCAGCAGTCTGAACCTTTAAATCAGTTTGACCTTTAGGAACAACAATAAATCTTTGTTGCTCAATTTCTTTATAAGAAGCAATAGCTTTACGAACATTTTCAGCACGACGTTCAGATAAATCCATATTAAAATCAGCAGGACCAGAAGTATCTGTATGACCCTCAACAACCAAAGAGAAAGTCTTATCACGTTCCATCATACCAGCAACTTGTTTTAATAAACATTCAAATCTAGGATCAATTTTATAGCTACCCCAATCAAAGAATATTTCAATAGGAAAATCTAAATCAATATCAGGACAAGCAACTTGTTTTTGCTCAGGTTTTTGTTCAACAACAGGTTGATTTTCTTCAACAACTTCTGGAGTTTCTTCCTCAATAACCACTAAAACATCTTCTTCCTCTTCTTCAGGTTTTTCAAAAACAGGTTGTATAGTAGCTAATTTATTAACTTTATCACGCAACTCAGCTAATTGAGCCTCAATACCAGAAGTATCACATTTTTCACATTTTCTATTTCTCAACTCATCAAGTTTGTTCAAAGCATCAAGTATCTGAGCATCTAATTTATCAATCTTTTTACCTAAATTATCCATATCAAATTTATTTTTAGTAAATCCATCATTCATATCAGCATTTAATTTAGCTAATCTACCATCTAAATCAGAAAGCATATCTTTCATAGATCTAATTTCCTCAACCAATTCTTTATTAGAATTAACCAAAACATCAGGCAAATCCATAAGGTAAGCTTTTGGAGGATTTGCAACAAGCATAGCATTATCAGGCTGCCAAGTTGGAATCTTTGGGAATCTATTTTTAAAGTCATCAGTTGGCTTCTTCGCTTTTATAGCTTGAATTTCTTGTTTTTTACGCTCCAAAGCAATTTTACATTGAGCACAATCTTCATCCATTTTTTGATATAACAATCTAATTGTCACATCAAATTTATCTTTACAAGTTCCCCAGTATTTTTTAGGAAGTCCTTTAATTAACTGATCATACCAACAATCATATTTTGTTTGAGCATCAGCAACCAAGAAAGGATAAAGTTCTACAATTTCACGTTGTAGCATATAATTTAATTCTTCATAACCTCTATCTAAATCAACAATACCATATAAAGGGACACGATTATCAGAAATTCTTTCAGGTAAAACACGAACACCAGAATAAGCATCTAAAGCTTTTTTAGCAAAGTGATTCGCAGAATTATAATCATTTAACATATCAGCCTTATACAAAGCATAAGATTTATATCCAACAGACAAGAATTGAGCAAATTTATCAGTAGTCATAGAATCATAAATATTTACTTCTTTAATAACATCAACAGCATTTCTATAAGGCAAAATAGCAGCATCAGCATTATTAAAAACGAAGAAAAAGTTTGCTAAAACAAGCAAAAGCATAAAAATTTTAAAAAAAGACTTACTGAAAATATTCATCTTTTTATTTACCTTATTCTCCATAACCCTAACCAAAATATAAAATAATTATATCACAAAAAGGAAAATACATCAAATACATTTACTGATGAAAATAAGGAGGCTTAGGCTCATCATTTTTAACAGCAGTTTTATTTTTCTTTTTTGACATATCATTAATATATCTCTTAAAAGACCTATAAGAAGATTTAATAAAATATACAAGCCAAGGAAAAAACCAAAAAGAAAACTTTAAAATCAATACAAAAAATACCACAAGCAATAACTTATCAAGCATTTCTATAAATTTATAAAAAGCAATTAAAGATTTATTTTTAACCATAACAGCAGTTGAATTAGCCTTTTTAGAAATAAGCAATTCTATTTTAGATTTATTTTGAACAGATTTAAGATAATTAATAGTATTTGTTAAAGATGAAATTTCAAAATTAACATCCAATAACATTTTATTAACTTGATTAGTTTTTTCAAAATCGCCGCGAGAAGCTTCTAACGCACTATCAAAAGCATCTTTTAATTGCTCATAAGCATCAAGTTTCATTTCATAAAAAATTAAATCAGCCTCAATAGGAGTTTTAGAGTAAATGTTGTTATCTAAATAAATATCATCAGGACCATTTATAATCTTTGAAATAAAAGAAGAAGCATCTTGTATAGGAACTATTAAATCAATTTTATATTCAGCCCCTGCTCCCAATCCATAAACTTTATCATTAAATTTATCAATTTGACAACCATATAAACCTTCACACAAAGATTTAATATGCTTATTAATTCCATCAAAATTATTAATAGTTGATAAATTTATTTTATAAGTCTCTGGAAATCTATCTTTCTTTACATCTTTGATTCTAAAAGAAACATCTCTAACAAAACCATTATAGTCAAAATCTGAAAAAAATAAAACAGTATTTTTAGCATCTAAAATAACCCCATCAACAATCCTCATCGGGTCATCAGGCTTACAAGAAGATAATAAAAAAACAGATGCAAATAAAAATGCATAAAAAAAAGTATTGAAATTTATATTAAATTTTAGTAAATTCATATTAACAATATTATCACATTTTAGATATTTAAAAAAGATAAAAAGCTTTAAAAAATATATATTTTGACTTGACAATATTGTGATTTTTTGTATTATTTAGACAAAAATCAAAATAAGGTTATTTATTTTTTATAAAAAAAGTATTAAAAAAACAAATATTTAACTAAATAGTAATTAAGAGAGTTTCTAATGGTAATAAAGACAAATAAAGGTATTAACAACGGGAATCCAGAAAAAGAAGTTAAAGAAGTTGTGGATTTAAGCCAATTAGCCTTTACTGTGGCTTCAAAAAATTTAGAAGAAAAAATAAAACAAGAAGAAAAAAATCCAACAAATATAAATATAAAACAAAAAGAGACAGAAAAAGAATAAAAAAATCCATTTTTGGATTTTTTTTATATCAAAAATATCTTGAATTCATTAACAATTTTGATATATTTATCAATAAATTAACAACAAAAAAGGACTTAATAAAATGATAAATTTTTTAATAGTAATTGATACATTAATAGCTATCGCATTAATAATAGTAATATTACTACAAAGAAGCGAAGGTGGAGTGCTTGGTTTAGGTAGCTCAAAAATGGGTGGTGTATTTACAGCAAAAGGTATGGGAGACGCTCTATCAAAAATAACAACAATACTTGGAGCAGCTCTATTCATAGTAACAATTGCACTAGCAATAATAATAAGTAATAAATATAACAACACAAATTCAAATTTATCAAAACCAAAAGAAATTCAAGAAAAAGAAGTAAAAACAATCGAAGCAAAAAAAATTGATGAAAACAAAATAAAAGAAGAAACAAATAATAAATAAAAACAGAACAAGTAAGAAAATCAAGAAAACAGCTTTTTAAGCTGTTTTTTTTATTAAGCATAAATCAAAAATAAGAAATACTAAAAAGCTTCTCCACAATAAGTTTTTGCTTGAGAAACATAACTTGAATATATAACAGCAACAACTTCTTTCCAATTACTTCTTTTTTGCTCTACTCCACTTGCAAAAGCTTCTCCAATAGTAGTAGCATCACCAACTACATTTGAAAAACCATAACTACCAGCAGAAAAGAATCTAGATAACATCTCTTCAGAACCACCAGGAGCCCCACCACCGCACAAAGGTCTTAAAGCATTCATAAGATTATTATCAAAAACACCATTATATTGAATTAAATAATCATAACATTTCACAGCAGCATTAACAGCTTTTTTACTCAAAACACAATCAGAAGAATTTGAAACAAAATTTTTTTCTTCTTGAACAGATTCTTTATAATAATCCATCATTAAATCTACAACATAACCTTGACAATATTCATTATATTTACGATTTTCTAAAACGGATTGATTTAACATACAATCTTCAACATCTTTACTAACAACAGTCATAGAATTAGTTGCACAATAAGTATATGCTCCTTGTGCCTGTAATTCAGTTTTACTTTTACAAACTCTACGAATACAATCTTTGATAACTAACTCACATTCATCTTTACGATATCCAAGATTTACATTACCTCCAAAAAAGCTACCAGTATTTTTGTCATATAAAATACCAGAAGCAGCCAAAGACCCCATATTAAAATAAGTAATATTAGGCGTCCTAACAATAGGTTTAGGATTATCAGTATCAAAGTATTCTGATATAGGCTTTGTCGCTATATTAACCTTATTTGAAGAAGTTTTAGTTTTAACCTTTGCAGTAGAAGAAACTCTTGTTGCAGAATAAACCTCAGCATCTGATAAAATAAAACCAGATAAAACAACAAAAGAAACACAATATGCTATATAATTTCTCTTCATTTATCCCTCAAACAAATAATAACATATTTAAAAAACATAAACAAACGAAAAAAATAAAATAAACCTTGCGTTTTTATACATATTTAATTTATTATTAAACAGAGAAATTTAACAAAATACGACAATAAAAAAATGAAGAAAATACTTATAATAGCATTTATATCAATAATACTTTCATCTTGTGGAGCAAAAGTAAAAGATGGAGGATATGTTTTAAGAAATACACAAATAGAAGAATTACAAAAAGCAAAAACAAAATCAGAAGTTATAAAAATCGCAGGATCTCCATCTTCTAAATTTGATAAAAAGCTATTAGAAAATGAAAATGAAATATGGTTATATTCATCATATCATTATTATCAAACAGCATTCTTTGACCCTGTATTTGATAAATATGATTTAGTATTAATATCATTCGATGAAAAAGACAATGTTATATCAACAAAAGTAAAACAATTTAAAAACAAAGAATTCTTATCATATTCAAATGAAACAACAGAATTTGAAGGACAAATAGAATTAGGCTTAATAAGCGAATTATTCGGAAACATCGGCACAGTAAATCCATTAGGAACAATGGGAAGATAAACAATATTTACTTAATTAATTCCTGATTTACCGAATATGGATTCTTTTCTTTTTTTAATATCTGATTTATTATTATCTGATGAATTTTCTATTTGATTATTATCAAATTTATCATTCGAATCAGTAATAATTACTTTAGTTTCAGAACGAACAGGAACATTCATTTCACTTTCGTAATAATCATCAAGACTTTCTGAACCCCCATTATTTCTTTCACTCAAAGATTTATATTCTTTTGCTAAAACATCATCATCAATTTCAGAAAATTTACGTTCATAAGAAATATCTTCATTATATTGATTTTGCTGTTTCATTTCTGAAACACGTTTTATTTCATCTTTAGTAATTTCAACAGAAGCCATATCTATTTTATTATTAACATAATTCATAACCCATTTACGGTCATCACGATTCATAAAGCAATAAATACCATAAAAAGCAAATGCACAAAAACAAAGCTTTAATAACAAAATTAAAGAGTGAAACAAAAATGATAATAACTTTGCCATATTAAAACCTTAAAAAGTTAAAAACTATTTTAAGTAATATTATCATTTTCTACTAAAGAATGAAAGCTTTTAAAATCAATTTCACATTCATCTTCACGACAACGTAAAGTTCTAACTATACGGTCCAATAAAGCATTTATAAATTTAGCATGTGTTTTACCAAAAAACCAATCAGCGACTCTTGTGTATTCGCTAATAGCAACGATTTTAGGAGTTTTTAAACGATATAAAATCTCATAAATAGCAGAACGCAAAATACAAGCAAAAACTCTATCAACCTTATCCCAATCTTTGATATTAAGCATAACAATGAAATGGTCAATACTACTCTGCCTTACAATAACACCTTTTACAATATCTCTTAACAATCTTTTATCAGAAGATCTTTTTATAACTTTCCAATCATAGCCTTGAATTTCTTCATCAAAATCTTCATAAAATAAAACTTCATTAGCATATTTATTCAACATTAAATCAAATTCACGACAATCATCAGAAATGCGACCATCAGCTTCTAATGAACATTCAACACTTACAAGATTCTCTGAAAATAAAGCTTGAACCGCCCCTACTCTAGCATAAAAACTTTTTTTACGTCCAATATCAGGATTCAAAGAAGCATTATCTTTATTTTTACGATTGCTATAATTATTTTTTTTATTAATTACCATATCACTACCAAATTTTCTCTTAATCTTTTAAATAATAATAAAGAAACAAAAATACATTACACGATAATAACATTCAGTTTCAATAAAAAAGTTGCAAAATATTAACTTTTAATGTAATTTTCTAACAAACAGATAAATAAATCTGTAATAAGGTAAGGAATAGGCTAAAAAATGAAATCTAGCTTCCCAGAATTAAATTATGATAAACTTGTTGATAACGCTTTTATTGGAGTTGTAAGAGACGCTCTTTCATATGTTGAAAAATATGGACTACCATCAAACCATTATTTTTACATAACATTAAAAACAAAGTTTCGTGGAGTAAGCCTACCAGAATTTTTATTACAAAAATATCCAGATACTATAACCATAGTATTACAATACGAATTTTCTAACTTACACGTATCAGAAAAAGAATTTGGAGTAACATTAAGCTTTAATGGGCAAAACTATTATATAAGAGTTCCATTTAAATCAATTTTAGCTTTCACAGACCCAGGAGTTAATTTTTCATTACAATTTAATGTCCCAGATATATATGGAGAAGATTTTTTCGAAGAAGACAACGAACCATCTTTACCATATGTTGACGGATGGTATAACGAATCATTAACAATCTTGAAAAAAAACGATGAAGAGCAACAAGAAGATAAAGAACAAAAGCAAAAAGATAAAGAATCATCAGATGATGAAAGCGATAAAATAATCTCAATAGATAAATTCAGAAAATAAAAAAATAATGGAAACAATCACAAAAGAAAATATCAAATCTATAATAAAAGAATTATTATCTAAAGAAAGTAGTTCTATTTACAATAAATCAGAAGATTTATTCGGCAAAAACGAAAAATACGAAGAAGATTTAATAAAAGTATTATCAATACTTGATGACGCATATTATCAAAATGACGAACCAATTACAGATGATGCAACATACGATAAATTAAAAAGGATTGCAGAAAACTTAAACATACAAACAATAAAATCAAAAGTTGGAGCAAAAGCAAAAAAAGGATTTAAAAAAATAAAACACCTTGCTCCTATGCTATCACTCGGAAACATTTTCACAGAAGACGACTTAACAGCATTTATAAACAGAATAGAAAAAGAATTATACAAAAAACTTGGTCAAGGCTTGGAAATAATAGCAGAACCTAAAATAGACGGACTTGGTTTTTCAGCACTATTTATAAACGGGAAAATGATAAAATGTGCAACTCGTGGAGATGGAGAAATAGGAGAGGACATAACAGAAAATATAAAAACAATAAAATCTTTTCCAATTGAAATAGATATAAATAAATATCCATTATTTCCAAAAGAAATAGAAATACGAGGAGAAGTTTATATAAATAAAAACGACTTCATAAAAATGAATGAAGAGCAAGAAAAACAAAATAAAAAAATATTCGCTAACCCAAGAAATGCAGCGGCAGGTTCTTTAAGACAGCTTGATACAAAAATCACAGCATCAAGACCTTTAAATTTATTTGTATACACATATACAATAACAAATGATGAAAATAATCCATACAAATCACAAGAAGATTTTTTAAATAAAATACATCAAATAGGTTTTACAACATCAGAAGATTTTAATTTAATCAAATTATGTAAATCAAAAGAAGATATACTAAATTATTATAATTCAATATTTGAAAATCGTTCAAAAATCCCTTTTGATATAGATGGCGTAGTTTATAAAGTAAACGAAGTATCAGACCAAAAAAAATTAGGCTTCATCGCTCGTTCACCAAGATGGGCAATGGCACATAAATTCCCATCAACAACAGCAATAACAGAATTAAAAGGAATAACATTACAAGTTGGAAGAACAGGAATAATAACTCCGGTTGCAGAACTTGAACCAGTAAATATCGGAGGAGTAATAGTAAAAAGAGCAACTCTTCATAACCAAGATGAAATAACAAGAAAAGACATAAGAATTGGAGATACTGTAGTAGTCGCAAGAAGCGGAGATGTTATACCCAAAATAACAGAAGTAATAAAAGAAAAAAGGCCACAAAATGCAAAAGAATATTCAATTGAAAAAGAAACAAATAATAAATGTCCATATTGTGGTTCTGAATTAATAAAAGATGAAGACAAAGTCGCAATAAAATGTTCAAATAAAATAAATTGCCCAGCCCAAATAAAAGGAACAATAGAATACATAGCATCAAAAGATGTTTTTGATATAGACGGACTTGGAGAAAAACAAATAGAGTTATTCTACAATAAAGGATGGTTAAAAGAACCATATGATATTTTCAAGCTACCACAATATAAAAATGAAATAAAAGCACTAGAAGGATTTGCGGAAAAATCCGTTCAAAATTTAATAGATAATATTGAAGAAAAAAAACATATGCCAATGTATAGATTAATAATGTCATTTGGTATAAACGGGGTCGGAGATGCTACTTCAAGACTAATATGCGCAAAATTTAAAACATTAAATGATATAATGAATGCAAATGTATCAGATTTAACATCAATAAATGGTATAGGAGAAATAACAACAATAGATATAATAAATTTCTTTCAAGATGCTAAAAATAAAAGAACTATAGATAATTTATTACAAATAATAACAATAGAAAACGATATATATAAAAAATCAAACGAAATAGATACTACGAATATGTTGTATAACAAAACTTTTGTTATTACAGGAACTTTAGAATCAATGACAAGAGAAGAAGCAAAAGAAAAAATAAGAGAATTCGGAGGAATAGCAACAAGTTCAATATCATCAAAAACAGATTTTGTAATTATAGGAACTTCTCCAGGTTCAACAGCAACAAAAGCAGAAAAACTTGGAATAAAAAAATTAACAGAAGAAGAATTTTTAAAAATGATAAAAGAATAAAAAATGGTGCGACTGAGAGGATTTGAACCTCCACAAGGAAACCTTATAGCGACCTCAACGCTACGCGTCTACCAGTTCCGCCACAATCGCATATATTAATTTCTATTACCTCCGCCACCAGAACTATTATTATTTTTAGCTTCTTGAATATAAGAATAACAATTATTCAATTTAATTTTAATATCAGATATCGCCATACCATTCATAGTAGCATCATTTCTACAAATTTCACAATCATCAGACTGCTCATAAACATTTTTTACATTAACATTTCCAGTAGTCAAAGATTGATTATTTAAAACACTACAAACCTGAGAAACATAAGAACGTAAAGTAGTTTGATTCATATTGTTAGAAATCTGATTAATCAATCCATAAGCAGAATTCATATTATTAACAGAAGTAATAACATTAGAAGAAGTATTATTTATATTATTACCAATAACACGAGCCACAGCAGATAAAGTATTACCATAACACAAAGTCAAAGCACGATGAACGTCAGATGCATAACCAACAGCACGAACAACTTTTGCACCAGACATAGCACTAGCATCACTATCAAAAGAAATTAAATTTGTATTATATGTTCCACCATCAATATTAGTATCAGCAAACAAAGAATTCATTGCACTAAGAGTATTTCCAGTAGGCAATCTACCCAATCCACCAGAAGAAGAATCAGAGGTTCCTAAACGAGGTAAACTACTACCAGCTTTAATTTCATCTGGAGAAGGTAAACCTCCACCAACACCACTCAAAGCATTCATCATAGAAGAAGAATCAAATTTACATAAAGCTGTATCATTTTCTGTTAAACTATCAATATACATTTTTAAAGGTTGAACATAAGGAGAAATATCATCCATACAACCAAAATCAATATTAGCCATTAAATTAGGAGATTTCATAGCAATTAAAATAGTATCTTCAAATTCACTCATAAAAGTTTTAGCTAAATCATAATAATTAGATAAAGCAACACGAACCTCACTAACCTTCGCATTAACAGAACATGTATAGTAATATTTACTACCTTTTTCATTAAAAGGAGCATTAATCTTAACACCAGCAGACCCATCTAAATTAGGCCCCTGAGCAATAGATGGCCCGGGATTATATTCAACAACATCAGAATCTAATCCTAAACTATACTTCTTGTCTTTATCCTCATTAGTATAATAATCATAATACAATGTTCCATTCCTAGGATCTCTTGGTTCTTTTACCGCTTTATCAGGTCTAAACCACATCAAACCACTTTTATTTGCAACATCATCATTTTGACCAAAGTCAACTTTCTGATAACCAATAACATTTTTAGCATCATCAATCATCGTTCCTATTTGATTTAAATTCTTTTTCAAAGCATTCAAACGCTCCACCATATCAGTCTCAGGAGTGCGACTAGCTTCAATTCTTGCCTTTTCTTCTTGTTCTATACGCATTTGTTCCATTTTCAAATCAGCTTCTGCTTGTATTCTAGCAGCTTCCGCTTGTGCTTGAGCCTGTGCTTGAGCAGCAGCTTCTTGAGCCTGTGCTTGCGCTTGAGCAGCGGCAGCCTCAGCCTGTGCTTGTGCTTGAGCTGTTTGAGCCTCTAATTGTGCTTGTTGTTGCGCAGCAGCTTCTGCATTAGCAGATGCTTGATTAGCATAAGAAACAGCGATATTTGGAACAACATCATAACAAGAATAAATATATTGAGAACCTGAGCTTAACAAACAAGCATATCCCATTTCTTTATTAACATTTATATCAGAACAAGATGAACCAGAACAAGAACTATCAAAACATTCACGTAAAACTTTTTCACAATTAGGCTTACCAATACTATAATTACTTATACATTCTTTACCTTTTGTTTCACAAGTTTTATCACCAGGATTCATTAAACCTGTTTCTTTATCAAAGTAAGGAACGCAACGCTTAAAAATTGGCATACATTCAACTTTAGAAATTTTTTTCTTAGAAGCAGACAAAGAATCAAAAATAAAAAAATCAAAGATTAACAAAGAAAGACTGGATAAAACACCAGCATAAATAAATTTTTTAAAAAAAGAAAATTTCATAAATTGCATAAAACTCCCTCTAACATAGAATTGTATCACAAAAAGAAAAAACAGTCAAAACAAATACATAAAAAAACCACCAAAAAAAGGTGGTTAAAAAAATAACAAAAAAATCATATTTATTTTTTCAAACTTTTATACATTCTAGAAGTTTTTCTAGCAGCTTTATTTTTATGAATACGACCTTTTGAAGCAGCTTTTGCTAAAATAGATTCAGCAGATTTAGCTTGAGAAACAGATTCTTCTTTTTTACCAGCTTTCAACAATAATTCAACTTTTTTAACAAAAGTTTTTACTTTTGAAATAAAATTTTTATTTTGAACACGTTTTTTTTCATTTCTAATAATACGTTTCTTTGAAGATTTATGATTTGCCATTTTATTAAATTTCCTTTTTTATTAAATATTCATATCAAAATTAAATTATAAAATTACATAAGTAAAATCATATACATAAAATAATAATAATCAACAAATTATTTTATTCTTTTGCACGTTCTACATAAGCAATTTCTTCAGTATTAACAACGATTTTTTCACCAACATTGATGAATAAAGGAACAGTAACCTTCAAACCATTAGTTAATCTAGCAGGTTTACCAGCACCAGAAGCAGTTTGTCCTTTAACAACAGCTTCAGTATCAGCAACTTCACAAACAATAGTTTTAGGTAAATCAACAGAAACAGGCTTACCTTCAATAAAATCAACATTAACAGTCAATCCATCTGTCAAGAAAGCAACTTTATCACCTAAAACATCAACAGGAATAGTAAACTGTTCATAATCAGAACTATTCATAAAGTGAACTTCAGAACCATCAACATACATAAATTGACAATCAATACTTTCAGTATTTAATTTTTCAACTGTATCAGCAGTTCTCCAACGTTCATTAGTTTTCAACCCAGTTGCAACATCACGCATTTCAACTTGGATAAAAGCTCCACCTTTACCAGGTTGTATCAACTGAATTTTTATAACAGAGTATTGTTTACCATTGTGCTCAATCACCCAACCAGGACGAATTAAATTAGCATTCATTTTCATAATAACACCTCAAATCTAAAAAAATTTTAATTAAGAAGCTTAAACAAAGGAAAAGCCAATGTAAAAAGCATATTTTAAATCAGAACAATTTTGCACATATTTTCAAATAAAATCAAGAATTTTGTCTAAAAAAAGCAAAAATAAATACAAAAAATGAAATTAAAATTAACTTTGAATATTTTTAATACTCGCTTTTGGAGATTCTCCAAACATACGTTTATATTCTCTATTAAATTGACTAGCGCTTTCATAACCAACTTCATAAGCAGCATTAGCAACATAAAAATTTTCTTCTAAAATCAATCTTTTCGCCTCATAAAGCCTTAATTTTTTTTGATATTGTAAAGGACTTAAACTTGTCACCTTATTAAAATTTCTATAAAAAGAAGGAACAGACATATTAAATTGTTTAGCCAAAATTTCCATATTCAAAGGTTGTTTATAATTTTGTTTTAACCACAAAATAGCATTAGCTATTTGATAATTTCTAGAACCTTTTGTATTAACAGCTTGAATTATATCTCCCAAAGAAGAAGTCAAAAGCAAATAATGAATTTCTTTAATAATCATATTTGCCATAAATTTTTGTTTTTCAGGATTATCTAATAACAACATCAAACGATAAAAAGCATCTAATAAAGCATCATCGACATCAGCAACACCCATACAACGATAAACATTATCGTGAAACAAATATTTTTGCTCATTTAACAATTGATAAATAATATCTTTATCAAGCTCTAAAATCAAAGTCATAAAAGGTTTTTCAGGGCTTGCCTGTAAGACACTACCCAAAGCAGGTATATCAACAGAAGTAACAATAAATTGTTTTTCAGAATAAACAAATTTATCATTACCAACAACAGCTTGTTTTTTACCTTGCAAGACAAGAATAACCATAGGTTTATAAAAACAATGCTGATTAAATTGAGGAGCAGTTTTCAAAGCAACAGAAAATCCATTTATATTCGTATTAAAAATCATAGGAGAAGGAACAATCTCCTGAACTTTATTTTTCAAAAAAGCAATTTTGTCATCAAAATCAGTCATAAAAAATCTTTACATTTATAAAATATCAAAACATTAATCATTATTATACATAATTACAATTTATACAAATAAAAATGATAGAATTAGGCAATTTTTTGATAAAATCGTATATACAAACAAAGCAAAAATTCAATTAAAATTAATCATATAAAAACATCAACCTTAACAAAGACAGGAGAAAAAATGATAAAACAAATCATCGCTACATCAGTAATAATTGGAAGTGCTTTTATTTTAAGTAAAAGCATAAGTTCAGCAAAAAATTTAAGTAATAAAGAAAAAATAATAGTAATAACAGCCTCATACACAGCAACAGGAAATCAAGAGGGATTAAAACAAGCACTAATTGAAGGTCTTGACGCAGGAATCACAGTAAATGAGTTAAAAGAAGTATTAACACAAGCATATGCATATTGCGGATTTCCTCGCAGTTTAAATGCATTAAATACTTTAATGACATTAACAGAAGAAAGAGGGAACAAAGACGAAAAAGGGAAAACCTCAACAGCAAAGCCAGAAGGGACAAGCCTTGAATACGGAACAAAAAACCAAACCAAGCTAGTTGGTAGCGAAGTATCAGGAAAATTATACGAATTCGCTCCAGAAATAGATGAATATCTAAAAGCTCATTTATTTGGAGATATATTCTCAAGAGATATAATAGACTGGAAAACAAGAGAATTAGCAACAATAGCAATGTTAGCATCATTAGAAGGGACAGAAAGCCAACTACAAAGCCATATAAATATAGGAAAACATAACGGATTAACAGATGGAGAAATAGAAGACATTTTAAAAATAACAGGAGAAATAAAAGCGAAAGAAGTAATGTTTGGATTCGGAAAAGAAAACAAAGAATATGAAAAATACTTCACAGGAAAAAGCTATTTAAATCCGCTATCACAAACAGATATAAGCGCATCAAATGTAACATTTGAACCATCTGCACGTAATAATTGGCATATACACAATAAAAAAGGACAAACATTATTTGTTATTTCTGGAACAGGTTATTATCAAGAATGGGGCAAGGAAGCACAAAAGCTAAAAGCAGGAGATGTAGTAAACATTCCAGCAGGAGTAAAACATTGGCACGGGGCAACAAAAGACAGCTGGTTTACTCATATAGCAGTATCAGTTCCAGACAAAGAAGCAACAACAGAATGGTTAGAAGAAGTATCAGATAAAGAATACAATAAACTAAAATAATAAAAATCAAGACAGCTGGTAAAGAAATAAGGAGGTTGTGCTATGAACTTAAAAACTTTACCAGCTGATAATAAAAACCATAAAAATAAACATAAAAAATACGAAGTGTAAGCCTATATACGAACAAACCGACCAGTAAAGTTATTAGAATTCAATTAAATTAGGGTCAACACGAGAAATACCAATCTCCGGCATAGCAGACATCAAATCCATAATCCTAACCACATAAGAAGAACATTGATTCTTAAAAACATCACAAGATGCTTTGCATTTATTTATAACCCCACTTCTAGCTCCAGAGCAACCGACAAAACTATCACATTGTTGGCTAAAGGAAACTCCAATACTATTTGTTGATGTATATTGATATATATTTTTGCCACTACAGTTAATTGATTGACTACTATCTCCTCCACCAAGACCAGAGCAATGTTGACTACTTACTAGACTTTCACTAACATTCTCACAAGGTTTAGCACATTGTTCATACTTTTGATTAATATTACCATCAGCACATACAACAGGAACAACTAAATTCGGGTCCTTAACATCAGCAGCAAAAACTTCACTTTGCCAAGAACCAAAAATCATTGCAAGAAACATAAAAGTAATTTTAGCAATTTTATTATTTGATTTATTTTCATTAAAAATATTTGTTTGTGTATTTACTATTTTTTCCATAGCTCTTTCCTTCCTTGTTTTTTAGTTTAACAAAAACTGACCACCCTTTCAGCAATCAGCTGGAAGTTAGTAACTATACTTGAAAATAGTGTGATATATTCACCACAAAGACAATATGCAAAAGCATATTGAAATTTGATTTATTCAATCACCTTCCAGCATTGCACTGGACGGCTGTTTTTTTCAAGTTAAGGCTACTAAACCTCGGGCATATCTCTATGCTTAAAAAACATTATAAAATTTTTTAAGAATTTTGCAAGATTATAAAAAAGTCAAAATAACATTTATAACACTATGAATCTTCAGAAAAATCAGCAGCACTGCTAAACTGCATTTCGTATAGTTTAGCATAATAACCACCTTTTTCTAATAATGTTTTGTGATTACCTTCTTCAACAATTTGTCCGTTATCAAACACGACAATTTTATCAGCATTTATAATAGTTGATAATCTGTGAGCAATAACAATTGTAGTCTTACCTTCCATAAGCTTTTCAATAGAATGCTGAACAATTTTTTCTGACCTAGCATCTAATGCAGAAGTTGCTTCATCTAATAATAATATAGGTGTATTTTTCAACATTGCACGAGCGATTGAAATCATCTGACGTTGACCACCTGATAAAGTCAAACCTCTTTCCCCAATAACGGTGTCATATTTCATATCAAGCTTTTCAATGAAGTTAGAAGCAGCCGCATTTTTAGCAACTCTGTAAACATCTTCATCAGTAGCATTTTCAGAACCGAATAGAATATTATTCTTTATAGTATCATCAAATAAAATAACATCTTGAGAAACATAAGATAAACTATCACGTAAAGATTTTAAATCCACATCACGAATATCTTGCCCGTCAATTTTAATAGAACCTTCATTTAAATCATAAAAACGTAATAAAAGGCTTATCAAAGTAGATTTACCAGATCCAGAAGCTCCAACAATAGCAGTTGTTTTATTTGCTTCTGCAACGAAAGAAACGTTTTTCAATACAGGTTTATCTGGCCTATATGAAAAGCTTACATTATCAACAACAATATCGCATTTTTTAATATCAAGCTTTGGTTTAGAAGAATCATAATGAATAGAAGGTTTTTCATTTAAAACTTCGTATAAACGCTCCATAGAACCTAATCCAACCTGTAAAGTAGTATTAACATTTGATAAACTACGCAAAGGTTTATATGCTGCAACAATAGCCAACAAGAAAACAATAAATTCACCAGTTGTCAATTGTCCTTGCATAATCTTGTATCCACCATAGCTTAAAGTTCCAGCCATAGCAACTCCGCCAAAGAATTCCATTAAAGGACTTAATAATGAGCCATACTTACTCTTTTTAATTTCCAATCCAAAAATTTCTTCAGTTTTATTTTCAACATCTTTTAATTCAGCCTCTTCCATAGCATATGCTTTAACAACTCTAACTCCTTGAAAAGACTGAATTAAAGATGAAAATAATCCGCTGATACCATCACGTTGCTTCATAGCAGATTTTTTAATCAATTTACTTAATCTTATAATTGGATAGAAAGCAACTGGCCACAAAATAGACATAATCAAAGCCATTTCAAAGTTTTTAATAAACATTAAAACGACTAAAAATATAAATGTAAAAGAGTCTTTAACAAGAGCATTAAAAGCATTTAATATACTGTCTCTTACGGCATATATATCATTGAAGCTATTCATAATAGTTCCAGAGTTATTCTTATCAAAATATGAAATATCAAGATATATCAAATGACGATATAAATCTAGCTGCATTTTCTTTGTAATTTTAATACCAAGTTTAGTATTAATAATAGATAGAAAATATGTAGAAATACATTTAGCAGCAAAAATTAAAAGTATTTGAATACCGATAATATTTAAGACTTCTCTGTTATTTTCAATGAAAACCTTATCAAATATAGGTTCTAACATCTGAACAGACTTAGCTTCTAATCCTCCAACAAATATCATAAGAAGTATAGAAAATAGAACCAACCTCCACTCTGGTAAAACATAAGTTTTCCAAGTCCTTTTAAATAGTTGTAATTCTTCTTTTTTTATACTTCTTTTTTTTGCCATAAAATATCCTTATTATTGAATTGGAACATAGAAAATAATTTCATTTTTTCCAGATTTATCAAAAAATACTAAATTTAATTTAGATGAAGATACTTTCATACCAATAACTTTTGCAAAAGCTTGGAATAACATATCTTCTTGTTTTTGTAATTCAGGAGGTCCCATCTTTTTTGTAGAAGCTAAACCTGATAAATCTATATTACCTTTTTCATCTAAATTCAAATTACCAAAGAAGTTATTAACAGCAACACCATTAACGCTACCATCTTGTTTAATGCTAATAAATGGAGCATTTGTTTCAGAAACTTCAAATTCTTTGCCATCAACAACTAAACTTTTTAAAATCCATTGAATATCTGTAATAGCTTTATTTTCAGCTAGATTTTTAGAATTGATAACAGTATACATATCATCTTGAGTATTTTGTTTACCATTTTTTGTTAAATAATAGTATCCAAAAGGTATAATCAACAATGCTATAATTAAAACAAACCAAAACATTTTATTATCTTTTTTCATCTTTTCTTCCTTTTTTAATTAAAGTTTAATTTAAGTTAATTCAAACTCATAAGCAATTTAAAAGTTTATAAATAAAAAATCAATAAAATATTTATTTTATTTGTAAATATATTTATATTGAATTAAGTTTAATACAAAGGATAAAAATATGATAACAATTGATGAAATAATAAAAACATTTGAAATAATACAAGATAAGAATGATAAATACGATTATTTAATTGATTTAGGCCATTCTCTACCCCAAATACCAGAAGAATATAAAAATGATAATAATAAATTAAAAGGTTGCCAAAGCAATGTTTGGATAAACATAAATTTTAAAGATAATAAGTCAGAAATATCAATGGATAGCGATTCAGTAATGGTAAAAGGAATTTTGCAAATACTATTAAGCGTATATAACAATAAGACAAAAGAAGAAATAAAAGAAATAGACATAGAAGCAATAATAAAAAAATTAGATTTGGATAATTTGCTATCATCTAACAGAAAAACAGGGCTTCAATCAGCAATAGATAAAATAAAATCTATATAATATAAGATTTTGCTTGAAGAAAATATCAATTTAATTTAAAAAAGTAATAGGTAGGATTTAGGATAAAGTTTATTACAATTTATAAATATCATATTGATACGATTTTAAAAATTTGCTATACTATTTATAATTTGTAATAATCAGGATAAAATAAAATGGTATTTCTTAATAAAAAAATATTAAAATTTTTCGTATTTGGCTTTTTCATAAGCATATTCTTGGGGATTTTTATAATAAAAAAATCAGAAAGTTTCGTTATGCAAAATTCGTATGATAATGTAAAATTTGCATCACAATTTACAAATACAGGGGACCAAATGTTCAACATTGGTCTTTCTCAATTAATAAATGGTTCTGGTGAAAAAACAATTGCTAAAAAACTTACAAAAGAAGTAAATGAAATCTGGTCAGATGCTAAAACAGTAAGATTGAAAGTAAGACAAGGTGATACATTATCAACAGTATTACAACGTGCTGGAATAGGATATTCAGAAATTAAAGAAGTATCAAAATCTTTAAAAGATATATTTGATATTACAACATTAAAACCATTTACAAAAGAACAAGAAGGAGATGTCTTCTCAATTACATTAGTTGAAATACCAGAAGCATCAAGAGTTGATAAAAATGTAATAGCAACTTTAAAACAAATGGAAATTATACGCTCTCCAGTTGAAAAAGTTGTTTCTAAAAAGACAGATTTCGGTTTTGCGTCATTTGTTGATAAAGTAGCTCCTGCAATAAAATTAGTAAACAAAGGAGGAGTTATAAAAGAAGGACAAAGCTTTATATATTCAGCAAATAAATTAGATACTCCATACGATGTAATCGCAAAATTCTATGATGTATTATCATTTGACGTAGATTTTGAAAGAGATATACACCCTGGTGATTCTTTTGAAGTTATGTATGAAGAAAAATATGCTCCAAATGGAGATTTCCTAGAAGTTGGAGATATTTTATATGCAGAATTAGTATCAAAAGGTAAAAAAATAGCATTATATAGATATAAAAGACCTGATGGAAGAACAGCATATTATGATGAAAACGGAAAAGGGGCATCAAAAACATTAAAAAAGACTCCTCTTAACGGAGCAAGAGTAACATCAAAATATGGTATCAGAAAAGACCCTGTATTAGGATATACAAAAAAACATAAAGGTGTTGACTTTGCAGCTCCAACAGGAACTCCCATCCCAGCTGCCGGAGATGGTATAGTCGAAAAAAGAGGTTGGAATAATGGTGGATATGGTAATATGGTAAAAATACGCCATAACGGAACATATTCAACTTTATATGCTCATATGAGCCAATTCAAAAAAGGAGTTGTTGTTGGAACAAGAGTTAAACAAGGTGATATTATCGGATATGTTGGTTCAACAGGTTGGTCAACAGGCCCTCACCTACACTATGAAATTATAAAAAATGGAGTGGCTGTAAATCCTGCAACAATAAAGCTTCCATCAACTGATAATTTATCAGGTGAAATATTACAAGCTTTCTTAGTAGAAAAATCTAACATACAAAACGTATACGCTTCTTTGAAAACAAAATCTAACAACGGTATATGTGTAAATAACAATTCAGATGATAACTTAGGTTGTGTTATAAGCTCTATAAAAGATTCATCTAATAAAAAACTAGCTGTATCATCTGGAAAACAAAATATAAATATGTATGAATTAAATGGTCAAGGTGGTGGCCTATAAAATAAATTTAATTCTTTATTATAAATAATTTCATTCTTGATTTTTATACATAAATTTGTATACTTTCAAACGAAAGGGTATAATTTTGTAATACAATAATATTGTTTACAAAAATAAGGTTTATAAAACAGTATAATATAAACGCTGTTTTAAAAGGGAGGATTATATGAACTATTTCTTGATTTTGATGATGGCTATAACTATGGCTAGCTATCAATATTATAATTATATTCGTGGTTTTATTTCAGATAAAAATGAAGTTGGGACAATTGAAGAAAATCAATTAAGATATCAAATCAATTGTATGAAACGTCGCCAAGCAAAATTATTAGGTGATAATAACACTTCAAAAACAAAAGTTCCAATTAATGCAACATTAAGCACTTCAAAAGAAGATTGTTTAGTTGATTCTTCTATGTTTAGCCGTAAATTCTGCTCTGATACATCAGGAACTTTAATTGCGACAAACACGACAAGTGGAGAAGCTTGCTTTGCAGATAAAAACTCTATTCAGTATGTTATTACATTTTTAGATACTCCAATAACAAAAGATTTTTACGGTTTAATGATTAAAGAAAATGCTGCTTTTGTATCTGATTCTGGAGAATTTGTCGGAAGCGAAGGTGCATCAGGTATGTCCAAAAAAGTTATTGCAGGATTAAAAGAATTAGGTTTGGATTTAATCAACCTTCCAATGGTGGTTTTTGCTGTAAAAACATCTGAATTAGAAGAAATAATCCAAAAAAATGAAAATAACAAAAATATGAATGAGCAAGAAACTTTGAAATTCTGCGAAGTTCCACCAGAACGACCAACAACAGCTTGTTTAGCAGGCTGGCAATATATTGGAGATGCTTGTAATTGGTATTGTCCATCAGCGACAAAAAGTATGATAAATGCCCTTGCTATGCAAAAGGGTTGCGGAAAACACGAAAGAGTTATATTACAATCAAGTCTTGCCGGAGTTTATGATTGTGTAAAAGATTACGATGATGCAAATAAAGTATGTGGAGAAATGGGAAGATTTGCAGAATGGAGCGAAGCTGGCAGAACATTTGTATGTGCTGAAAAAAGGAAATCAGAAGCTGGTTGTTCAATTTGCCAAGTTCCAAAGATTATGCCTGACGGAAAATGGGCTTGTTCTCAACCATCAAGCGATTCAGCTTCTATAAGCTTTGATACAGGTTCAGGAACTGCAACAATGCTTAAATATCAATGGAATAACGAAGGAAATAGCGATGTTCAAGCTATAAAGATTGCAGGTTGTTTAAAAGATTGCGATATGAAAAATGCTACTCTAATATGGGATGCAAGCCAAAGGTTATGGAAATGTCATTCTTGTAAACCTAATCAACAATTTGATTTAAAGACAGGAACTTGTAAGACAATAGAATGTGCTGGTTCTTTGATATACGATGAAGAATTAGGTCGTTGCGTTCCTGTTAAATGGTGTAAAGTAAGCTCTGCAGATAAGGCAAGAGGTATATTCGTTGGTAATTCAAAAGGAGTATGTCCTGGCCCAAGTAAAGAGCAAAATATTGCAACATCAACAGGTTCTACATCATCAGTTGTGAAAGAAGAAGTATCAACATTATACAGAAAAACTTATAATCCAATTGATAAATGTTTTTATTGTAGAATCAATATTCCTATTCCAATTATAGAAAACGGAGCTAAATTGAAATTACCCGAAATATTCAATAACTTAATTGGTATGATTTCAAGTATAAAATTAATATCATCAGCAAATGCACAAGAAACTATTGATAATAGCGGATACCAAGATGCAATAGATGGAGAAAAATTTACAATTCAACCAAATTTATATCCTCCTTATGCAATAGGAAATAATCCTATGTATCTTGATAGTACAATTTTCAAAAATACTTCAGAAAAAGAAATTGGATATTGTAATCAAGAAACCGACTTCCCTGCAAACTCAACAGTTGGTTCTCCTGTATGTATCAATTGTGCTACAGCTGGAAACAGGAGCCAATGCTCAACAGCTAGCAGAACAATCATAGAAGATAAAGATAATGCAAGATACAATGTTATTGCAGGTTATCAAGTATCTAATGGATTTTCATCAGGTTTAGGTGGAGATATGAAAAGCATTGAAACAGCTTGGATAAATTCAGGAGAATGCTTTTTTACATGTAATTCAACAAACGTAAACTGTGGAGTAAAAAAAGGATTTAAAAGACTATTTAGAAATTCAAACGTAAATAAATCAGCAGAATGTGATAGCAAATATAACTTCTTAGCAGTAAATTCAGGAACAGGAGCTGGATTTGACATAACAGCAGGCGGTTGGTCAGGAGCATTCCGTGACTGGGCAGACAATTACAAATCATACGGTTGGTCAATGGCAGAAGTTCCAGATGATTTAAAAGCATCTGTAGGACAATTACCAGATAAGAAATATTCATCAAATTTAAATGATCCAAATCAAAAAATAAATCTCTGCTCTATATACATAGAAAACAAAGAATATCCAGGCTTATATAAAACAACAATATATATGGTTGACCGAGATACAGGAAAAACAATATGCGTTCCTAAACTATCAATCACAGTTCCCCCTGGAAACTATGATTTAGACGACGATGTATATAATGGAGATTCGTGTGCAAGCAAATTCGGAACATCAGCTTGTATTGGAAACATAATTGAAGATACATCAAAAATACCAGGATTAACCCCACCAGGAGGATCAACATTAACCCCAGAAACTCCGGTATCAGATTTAATATTCAGCAATTCATTTGAATGCGATATAGCAACAGGTTGCAAAGTTGACGCTCAACCACCAAAAGCTTGTGCTGATATTAACGACAGTAAAAAGACAATATATGAGTATATAATTGAACAAGCAGTATCTGCAGGCTCAATTTCACAACCAGGAAGAGAAGACATAAATAAAAAGCCAACAGGACAAAGAGGAAAATTTGAATGTCCTGCAGGATACAGACTTGCTGTAACTTGGAAATTTGATTTAGCACATACTTGTGAAGCGAAAGATTCAACATGTGAAATACAAATTTTAAGGAATAATTGTATGTTCTGTGAAAAAGTCCTATTCGGAGCAGCCCCAGGAGATACATTAACAGGATCAGCAGATGACGTCGCAGCTTCATTAGGAGAAAATGGACCAACAAAAGAAACTCATTCAGCTGCAGCAAACTATTATTTAATGCAACCAGATACTTTTGATGCAGGAAAAGCTTCAAAATACGTATGGCACGTTGACCCAAGAAAATCAGTTGCAGAAAACGCAACAACACCTTGCCCAGAAGATAAATGTGTTGACCCATTTTCTTTTGATATAACAGCTTTAAATACTCCATCAATTGAAGAATTTGCAGATATAGCAAAAGGAAAAGGAAATATAGGATTAACAGCAGAAAAGAATCCTGTTGGCATCTGCCCTGCTGGTATGATTGAAACAAAAAGTAAGGATAGAACATATATATCTTGTTATCCTTATAACAGAAGCCCAGCAAGAGTTTTATGTCCACTTGCAAAAGAATATGATAAAGGAGATAATAATATATTAGTTGATACAAGTAAAAATACTTCTGACAAAACAGGTGCAATTCAACGACCTGGTTGTGATATAGGAAACAAACTTGCATATGATGAATCAACAAGAACATTTATATGTCAAGCACATGGAGATAGAAATGACAGAGAATGTCGTCCAGGATACGAATTACAACCTGTATTGACAACAGTAAAAGATAAAGAAACAAATAAAGAAACTATAGCAATAGTGTTCAAATGTAAAAAATATGATGTAAATATTCAAGACTATGTTTTAACTTGTACAGATGGTTTAACTAATCCAAGTGATGCTGGTTTAGCAAATATTACAATTGAAAGATGTCCAGTAGGATTTTATGAAAAAAGACACTGGTCAGCATCTAAATCAACAAACGTATCTGATTCACAAAATGAACAATGTATTATGCATGATGTAAGTAAAGATGTAGCAAATGATGAGTTTGCAAGACCTTTAACATTAAAAAGATATACATCAATAGTATTGATTGGTGATTGTAGAATATGTATGTAAAAAGCTAGTTTATATTCCACTATAAACTAGCTTTCTGTAATATTATGTTATTATTATTTATAAGAATAATAAAAATTACTGCCATCAGGAAAAATAAGATACAAATCAACTTTACAACCATCTGGATATATATCACATTTTTGTTTAAAATCAATTATAGCATAACTATTATCTGATTTAGGTGGAACTGAAATTGGTTTTTCTTCCATCGTATTATGTTGATATATAATACCATTATAAGTTACTTGTTCAATAACTTTCATATATATATTAAAATCCATGTTTCCATTACGATTCATATATATTCTATTATCTTTCATATAAAAATATACTTTGCCAGTAACATTTTTTATATTAGGAGCATTAGAACTAGTAGAAAGTTCCTTTCCAGAAGCAGTGATAATATTATCTACATTTTCTGTATAATAGTATTTATCCTTAAGTTCTAAAAATGATTTAGGCTTAGAATCATCGTCACCACCATTTCCTCCTGGATCAGTAGAGTTATTCTTACATCCAATAACAATAAATAAACATAACATAATTACTAATAAAATTAGCTTATTAAAAATATTTTTAGTTGTCATAAACACCCTCCATAAATATATTTTCTTAAATATTAAGATATGCTTATATTCTAATAAAAAACTGTAATTTTGTCAAATTTAGTGGTTTTTACATAAAAACAATAATTATTTTATTATTAAAATCAAATACTTACCATTGATTTTTAAACATATATATCAAAATTAATAATAAGAAAACTTTCCCAAAATATCAGATTTTTATTCACTCTACCCGAATCTATAAAACAAAAAATACCCCTTCCGGGGTATTATATTAGTTTAGCAAGTTTTATTAGCACAATTCAAGGCGTCAATTGTATAACGCTCCTTTGTCGCGCCCAATTCAAATTTCTCCAATCTTGGTTATTCCAACCAACTATAATGCAATAAAGTGGATATCCTGGACGAGCCCGGATTGTATAAGACCCTACACCTTGATACATTGAAGATTCAATGTGTAATGCTTCAAGGATTCTTGTTCTGGTCAAATCTAATTGCACAAATACAACATTAAAGCTGTATATGCCATATGATGTAACACATTGAAGTGTCACATTTACTAGACCAGTTTCCTGATCCTGCCTCATACCTAACATAATATTGCCTTGATATGCAAATCCCTGCACCGTACCATTTGGGGTAAAATAGTAATTTACCGAATTTAGTACGGTTGTAACAGGAATGCTACCTACTTTTGCAGCTAGTATATCAGTGTTCACCCCATTAATGTAGGTGTAAAAAGTACCAGATATTGGAGCCGGAAAAGTCCCAATAACACTTAAAACTCCACCAACATTTGTAACTGGAGGTATATTAGTTATCCCGCCTCCTGATGATGGCGGTATTATTATAGGAGAAGTTGGAGTGTTTTGACACCCAATACTTATTAAACTAATTAAAACTATAATTATAGTAGAAATAAAAAATTTAAAA
>CASDRH010000041.1 GCA_949283075.1 uncultured Pseudomonadota bacterium
AAAACTCCACCAACATTTGTAACTGGAGGCACATTGGTTATTCCTCCTGATGATGGGGGTATTATTATAGGAGAAGTCGGGGTGTTTTGACACCCAATACTTATTAAACTAATTAGAACTATAATTATAGTAGAAATAAAAAATTTAAAAATATTATTAATCATAAATTTTAGCTCCTTTAAAAATAATAAACTAATGAAAATTTTAAAGAAAATGATGTTTTTGTCAAGAATTTTATTTTTTAAATCTTTTATTTTTAAAAAAGTCCTGTAATAAATTTTTGCTTACATCAGTAAATTTATTGCAAATATAACAAAAGTTTGTTTTATAAAGGTTTTTATCAATCTTTGGTAATTGAAGACATTTTTCAAAATCTCCATTTTTATTATCAATTGAACAATAATATACATTATCAATCCTAGCATATGTAAAAGCAGTAGCACACATAATACACGGAGCTAAAGTCAAATAAGCACTACAACCGGATAAATTTTTTGATTTTAAATTGCTACAAGCCTGTTTTATAGCAATAATCTCTGCGTGATTAGTTGGATTTATATCCATTTCAGTTTGGTTAAAAGCAGATGCTATCACCTGCCCTTTTGCATCTATAATAACGCACCCAACAGGAACTTCATCAGCATTAAAAGCTTTAATAGCCATTTTTATAGCTAAATCAAAATATTTATCATTTTCATTTGAGTTTTTCATTGTCTTAATTATAATCACAAGATATGAAAAAAATCAATGCAACAAAAGACACTCAAAAGAAAAAGTTATTCAAAGATTTGCAGATAATATCTGGAAAATACAAAAGAAAAATGTTTTTCAGAGCAGATGCAGAAATAACTCGCCCATTATTGATAAGGTCTCGTCAAGCAATATTTAACATATTATATTCTTGGTATCCGGAAAAGTTTAATAAATTACTTGATTGTTTTGCTGGTTCAGGAACATTTGCAATAGAAGCATTATCAAGACAAGCCGTAAAATCTGTTGTTATGGTTGATTTATCATCATCAGCAACAGAAGCATTAAAAGAAAATGCAAAAATGCTTGATGAAGAAGATTTTAAAAATACAAAAATAATAAATGCTGATATAACACAGATTTTCTTAAACCATACAGATGCTGATTTAGTTTTCATAGATCCTCCATATGCTATAACAGAAGAAATTACAGAAAACTTATTTCAACAAATACAGTCAGGTAATTTTAAAAAAGATACCGTATTTATAATAGGATATGATGGAAATAATCCTCAAAAATTCAAAATACCAGATAATACAGAAAAATGGGACGAAAGAAATTACGGAAGGAATACATTCTTATTCTTAAAAATAAAATAAAAATAGACAAAAATCAAAAATAGTAAAATTTTCTTGCATTAATAATATTAATATATATTATAGGAATTAAATCTATAATTAATAGGAGATATTTTTATGGTAACAAAAAATGTAGAAAATAAAGATTTTGCTTTAAAAGAAGTAGCTAATGTTTTAATGAATTTAGGTATTTTTAATTTAGTAGATCATCTGAAATTGGAGAAAAAAGAAAGAAAAAAAGCTTTAAATAATGCTAAAATAGAAGATTTAAATTTTGTAGAAGAGTATGAAGATTTAAACATTATAAAAGGCTCTTGTAACATATTAAATTTCAAATTAAAAATAAGTTTTAATAAAGAATATGATATGTTATACATCAATAACTTCCAAGAATTTTCAGATTATTTCAATATAAAATATAATAGTGGCAATTATAATTATTTTCTGAAGAAAATAATTAAAAAATTAGATAAAAATACTAAATCACCAGAACCAAAAAAAGAATTATTAACAGAAGCAGAATTGAAGAGTTGCTTAAAGCAATTAAAAAAAAGAACAAGAATATGAAAGAATAAAGCGTATAGTTAAATAAAACGACTATACGCTTTTTTCATAAAAAATCTAATAAAAATACTTTATTAAATTCGTAATTTTATAATTTGACTTTTATAAGCTTTTTCACTATATATAAAAGATAATAACAAAATACAAAAAAATTATGGAAAGGCGATTAAATGTTAAAAAACATTCTAAAAAAATTACTAGGTTCAGCAAATGACAGAATGCTAAATAATTTTCAACCAATTGTTGAACAAATTGACGCAAAATCAACAGAATACGCAAACTTATCTGATGAACAGCTAAAAGCAAAAACAAACGAATTCAAAGACAGATTATCAAAAGGTGAAACTCTTGACGATATATTAGTTGATGCATTCGCAACTGCTCGTGAAGCAGCAAAAAGAGCTATCGGACTATACCCATTCAAAGTCCAAATACTAGGCGGTATAATCCTACACAAAGGAATGATTGCAGAAATGAAAACAGGAGAAGGAAAAACTCTTGTTGCTACAATGCCGATATATTTAAACGCATTAACAGGGAAAGGAGTCCACGTAGTAACAGTAAATGATTACCTTGCAAAAAGAGACTCTGAATGGATGGGAAAAATATATCAATTTTTAGGATTATCAGTTGGTTGTATATTATCAGATATGTATGAAGATGAAAAAAAAGAAGCATACAATTGCGATATAACATACGGAACAAACCACGAATTTGGATTTGATTATTTAAGAGATAATATGAAATTCAATGCAAAAGATTTAGTTCAAAGGGAGTTTAATTTTGCAATCGTTGACGAAGTTGACTCTATATTAATAGACGAAGCAAGAACTCCTTTAATAATATCAGGAGCATCAGAAAAATCATCAGATTTATATGTTATAATAGATAAAATAATCCCTCTATTAAAAGAAGAACACTATCAAAAAGATGAAAAAGAAAGAACAATAAGATTAACAGAATCCGGAACAGAATATGTTGAAAACTTATTAAAAGAACGTGGATTGATAAAAGGAAATCTATACGATATATCAAACGCATCAATAGTCCATCATTTAGATAAAGCATTAACAGCACATAAATTATTTACAGCAGACGTAAATTATTTAGTAAAAGACGACCAAGTATATATTATAGATGAATTCACAGGTCGTATTATGGATGGAAGAAGATATTCAGACGGATTACACCAAGCAATAGAAGCAAAAGAAGGGGTCACAATACAAAAAGAAAATCAAACATTAGCAAGCATCACATACCAGAATTATTTCAGATTGTATCCAAAACTTGCAGGTATGACAGGAACAGCAATAACAGAAGCAGAAGAGTTTGAAGAAATATATAAGCTAAAATGCGTAGAAATTCCAACAAATAAGCCAATACAAAGAATTGATTATGATGATGAAATCTATGCTAGTGTAGAAGAAAAATACAAAGCAATATTGAACTTAATAAAAGACTGCCATGACAGAGGTCAACCAGTTTTAGTTGGAACAGTATCAATTGAAAAATCAGAATATTTGGCAAATTTAATAAGGAAAGAATTAAATTTAACTCCAAATGTATTAAACGCAAAACAACACGAAAAAGAAGCTTACATAGTTGCAGAAGCAGGAACTCCATATACTATAACAATAGCAACTAATATGGCAGGTCGTGGAACAGATATACAGCTTGGTGGAAATCTTGAAATGAGACTAGCTCAAGAAGGAGAAAATATAACAGAAGAAAGAAAACAAGAAATATCAGAAGAAATCGCAAAAGCAAAAGAAGAAGTATTAAAAAGTGGTGGATTATACATTATCGGAACAGAACGTCACGAAAGCCGAAGAATTGATAACCAGTTAAGAGGACGTTCAGGCCGTCAAGGCGATAAAGGAGCATCAAAATTTTTCTTATCTCTTGAAGATGATTTAATGAGAATTTTTGGCGGAAAAAGAATAAAAGGAATGCTTGCAACATTTGGATTCAAGGAAGGCGAAGCAATCACTCATAAATGGTTGACATCAGCTCTTGAAAAAGCACAAAAGAAAGTTGAAGCTTATCACTTCGAAATCAGAAAGAATTTGTTAAAATATGACGACGTGATGAACGAACAAAGAAAAGTAATATATGCTATGCGTAAGGAGATTTTAAACAAAGAAGATTTATCAGAAAATATAAAAGAAATGAAATCTGATTGTGTTGAAGATATAATTACAAAATATATACCTTTCAAATCTTCTATATCAGAATGGAATATCGAAGGAATAGAAACAGAAATAAAAAATTATTTTAATATTGATTTAAAATTACAAGAAGAAATTCAAAATAATAAAATATCAAACGAACAAGAAGTGTTCAATTACATTGATGAATCCGTAGAAAATCTTTTAAAAGATAAAGAAGAAAAATACGGAAAAGAATTAATGCTACAAACACAAAAATATATATTCTTACAAAATCTTGACGCCGTTTGGAAAGAACATTTATTAAGTTTGGATTATTTAAGAAATGGAATAGGATTAAGAGCATACGGCCACAAAGACCCATTAAATGAATATAAAACAGAAGCATTTATAATGTTCCAAAATGTTTTAAAATTAATTGCTATAAAGACAATTTCAACTTTATGCAAAGCTGAAATATCACAACAAGCAGTTAATGAAATGATAGAAGAAACAGACGAACAAAACGAAGAAATAAAAAATATGCAAAGAAAAATACCAGAAGAGTTAATGCAAAACATAGGCAGAAATGACCCTTGTCCTTGTGGAAGTGGTAAAAAATTCAAACACTGCCACGGAGCATTATAATAAAATAATAAATACTCTACTCTGTTAAAAGTGGTTTGGTAAGGATTTATGGCTATTGCAAATTTTATACATTTAAGAAATCATTCAGCATATTCTTTATTAGAAGGAGCATTAACCTGCAAAAATATTGCATCTTTATGTAAAGATTATTCTATGCCAGCTTGTGGAATAACTGATACTAATAATTTATTTGGTGGCCCTGAATTTACTAACACTTTAATTGATAATGGCATTCAACCAATAATAGGAACTCAATTAAACATAGATTTTGGATTAAAAAATCAACGTGGTGATAAAGTATTAAGCCAAATAATATTATTCGTTCAAACAGAAAAAGGTTATGAAAATTTATTATTATTATTATCATCCGCACATTTAGATAGACCTGAAACAGAGCCTCCACACATACCAGCAAAGCAACTATATGAAAATAACGAAGGGCTTATATTATTAACAGGAGGAACAAAAGGTCCAATTGGTCAACTAATTTTAAGAAGCAATATAGAAGAAGCAAAATCAATTTTACAAAAATTAAAAGATAGTTTTAATGATAGAACATATATAGAAATCCAACGCCACGGATTACAAGAAGAACTTGAAACAGAAGAAACATTTTTAAAATTCGCAGAAGAATTTAACCTTCCAATTGTAGCAACAAATGAATGCTTTTTTGCTAAAAAAGAACAATACATAGCAACAAGTGCTCTTTGGTGTATATCTGACGGCGACTATATGGATTCAACAGACAGAAGATTAGAAAGCGAAGAACACTACTTCAAATCTCCGGAAGAAATGACAAGCTTATTCGCAGACATACCAAGTGCAATAGAAAATACAATACTAATTGCTAAAAGATGCGGATACGGAGTTCCAAAAAGAAAACCATTACTTCCATCAATTGCAAAACCTGGTGAAAAAATTGATGAAAAAGCAACATTAAGGAAAATGGCTTTTGACGGATTACACAAAAGATTTAAAGATAAAAATATACCAGCAGAAAAACACGAACAATACGAAAAACAAGTTGAATTCGAATTAAGCGTCATAGATAAAATGGGATTTAACGGATATTTTTTAATTGTTGCAGACTTCATACAATGGGCAAAAAACAATGATATACCAGTTGGTCCTGGAAGAGGTTCTGGTGCCGGTTCTATGGTTGCATACAGTTTAACTATAACAGATTTAGACCCTTTCAGATGGGGACTACTTTTTGAAAGATTCCTAAACCCTGAACGAGTATCAATGCCAGATTTTGATATAGATTTCTGTCAGGATAGACGTGGAGAAGTTATCGAATACGTTCAAAATAAATACGGGTATAACTCTGTCGGACAAATCATAACATTCGGAACATTACAAGCAAAAGCTGTGATACGAGATGTAGGACGAGTTTTAAGAATACCTTACAGAGAAGTTGATAAAATATCAAAACTAATACCTTTTAAAATAAAAGATAAACCAAAAGGTAAAAAAACAATAGAATTTTTATTAGAAACGATACCAGAGTTTAAACAAGCATACGATGAAAACCCTGAATATAAAGAAATGATTGATATAGCAAATCAACTAGAAGGATTATTCAGACACGCATCAACACACGCTGCAGGAGTTGTTATCGGCGACAGACCAATTGTAAAATTAGCACCTTTATATAAAGATCCAAAATCAACAATACCATCAGTTGAATTTGATATGCACTTTGTCGAAGCATCAGGATTAATAAAATATGACTTTTTAGGATTAACAACATTATCAGTCATAAAACACGCATTAAGACTAATTGAAAAAAATCACGGAGTAAAATTAAATATAAATTTAATACCTGATAATGATAAAGATACATTTGATATATTTTCAAATGCTAAAACATACGGAGTATTCCAATTCGAAAGTCAAGGAATGCGTGGAGTATGTAAACGAATAAAACCAAATTCTATCGATGACTTAATTGCTATTGTTTCTTTGTATCGTCCAGGCCCTATGGATCAAATTCCAACATATATTAAAAGAAAAGCAGGACAAGAAGAAACAACATACCTACACCCAATGATGGAAGATATACTAAAACCAACATACGGAATTATGGTATATCAAGAACAGGTTATGCAAATCTCACAAAAGCTTGCGGGCTATACTCTTGGAGGAGCAGACTTATTAAGAAGGGCTATGGGTAAAAAAATCAAAGAAGAAATGGAAAAACAACGCCAAGTCTTCATAGATGGTTGCCAGAAAACAAACAACATTCCAGCAGAAACAGCCGGAGCAATATTTGACCAAATGGAAAAATTCGCAAGTTATGGATTTAACAAATCACACGCAGCTTGCTACGCTTGGATAGCATATCAAACGGCATATTTAAAAGCTCACTATCCACTAGAATTTTTCATTGCATCAATGAACTACTCTTTAAATAACGCAGAAAAATTATACGAATATACAGAGGATGCAAAATCATTTGGAATAAACTTATTACCTCCAAATATAAATATGTCTGATGTCCTATTTATTCCATCAGAAGATAAAAAAGATATAATATATGGATTATGTGCCTTAAAAAACGTTGGAGAAAATGCAGTAAAAAGCATAATAAAAGAAAGAACTGAAAACGGAAAATTTAAAGATTTATCAGATTTTGCAAATAGATTAGATATAAGCCATATCAATAAAAGAACTATTGAAAGCTTAACACAAGCAGGGGCTTTTGATTATATAGAAAAAAATCGTAAAAAGTTTTTCCAAAACATAGAATTGATTTTAAACATAGCATCAAATAACCAAAAAGACAGAAACACAAATCAATCATCTTTATTTGATATTGGTTCTGATGATGGAAACGGTATGAAACTAGACTTAAAAGACGTACCAGATTTCTCAAGAAAAGAAAAACTTGAACAAGAAAAAAATATTATAGGATTTTACGTGTCAGATCACCCTCTTGATACAAAAAAACATTTAATAAGAAAATTATTCACAACTCCGATATCAGAATTATCAACAATGCCAGATGGGACAAGAACAAAGATTGTTGGAATAACATCAGATTACAGCGAAAGAATAGCAAAAACATCAGGAAACCCATTTGGATTATTAACAGTATCAGATAAGGATAATTCAGCAACAATAATGTTTGCAGGAAAATCATTATCAAATATGGACCCTATATCAAAAGATTTATTAAGAAGCGATGGAGAAATAATTTTAATAACTCTTGATGTAAAACAAGGAAACGATGACAGAGGTCCAACATACTTCGGACAAGCAATAGAATTGCTAACAGAAAAATCTTCAAATTCTATGAAAAATATAAAGATAAAAGTCCACTCAAATGAAGCCGTAGCAGAGCTACAAAAAATACTATCTAATCTAAATAAAGGTAATAGCCAAATTTCTTTAATCATAAAAAAGTCTAATGATAATGAACTACAAGAACCTGATATAACAATATCAGAACCAGAGTTGGATTCAGATACAGAAGACAAAGAAAATAATATTGAAATTCAAGAAGATACAATTGATAATTTAAACTTAAATGATAAGATAAATAATGAAGATGAAAACTCATCAGATAGTGAAACTACACAAATAGTTCCTCCTGCTTATGATTACATGAATGATGATTATATTACCATTGTCTTACCTGAAACTTACACAATAAGCGAAAAGGTGTTAGCAGAAGAAATCGCAAAAGTAGATGGACTTGAAATAGTATATTAATTAATTAAAATTCTAAACCAATTTCTTCAAAAAATTCTTTATTATTACGCCAATTTTCTTGAACTTTAACATATAAAAACAAACGAACATTTCTTTGTAAAATTTGTTTTAATTTATCACGAGACCTTGAACCAATTAATTTTATAACATTAGCATTATCACCAATAACAATTTTTCTTTGAGATACTCTAGCAACATAAATAGTCTGATTTATAATAGTCGTATCTGTTTCCTTCTCATATTTAATTGAATCTGTAATAACAGAAATATCATAAGGTAATTCTTTATGTAAAAATTTATATATTTGTTCTCTGGTAATATCTGCATAATATACAGCATCTGGTAAATCTATATAATTATCTTTATCATAAAACCAATTAGATTCCGGCATAACATCAATTAAAGAATTGACAATATCTTTAACTCCATCATTTTTTAAAGCAGAAATCATAAAAATTTTATCAATAAATTTATATTCAGATATTTGTTGAGCTAATTCTAATAATTTAACTTTATTTACTAAATCAACTTTGTTTAAAACAACAAATATTTTGGGACGATTATCAATACTCTGCTCTGCATAACTATCTTTTAAAATATTTATAATTTTTTGAGAGTTTTTAGATATACCTTTAACGCTGTCAATAATTAAAAGGACAACGTCAGTATCAAAAGTTGAATCAACAGCAGATTTTACCATAGCATTATCAAATTTATTTTTAGCATCAAAAATACCAGGAGTATCGATAAAAACAATTTGAGTATTACCAAAATTTTTAATACCACGAATTTGATTTCTTGTAGTTTGAACTTTATGAGAAACAATAGAAGAAAATTTTCCAACAATTGCATTCATCAAAGTTGATTTTCCAGCATTTGTAGCCCCAACAATAGAAACAAAACCACACTTTTTATTTTCATTATTTGTCATAATAAACCTATTTATCAAATTTTAAAATTTCTTGTTTTAATTTATTAAAACTAATTGTTCTTAACAAAGATAAATTATTTTTAACAACAATTATATCATTTTTATCAAATAAAATATAATTAAAGTTATTTACAAAATTTAAATAATCATCAATAAAATTGATAATATCATCAATATTGTTTAATTCAATCTTTGAAATATCAACAAAAG